>JBEVMZ010000068.1:0-11292 GCA_040508335.1 Sphingobium sp. | reverse complement strand
ATCCTCGCCATTCGCGACCGGGTGATCGACGCCTGGATCGATTCGACGCAGAAAACCTATGAGGCGCAGGGACGGCGGGTCTATTATCTTAGCCTTGAGTTCCTCATCGGCCGCCTGATGCGCGATGCGGCTTCCAATATGGAGATGCTGGACGAGGTGCGCGCCGCGCTGGCGTCGCTGGGCGTCGACATCGACATCATCGCCGCGCTGGAGCCCGATGCGGCGCTCGGCAATGGCGGACTCGGGCGGCTTGCGGCCTGTTTCATGGAGAGCATGGCGACGGTCGACATCCCGGCCTATGGCTATGGCATCCGCTATGTAAACGGCATGTTCCGGCAGGAAATTTCCGACGGCTGGCAGGTGGAGCTGCCCGAAACCTGGCTCACGCACGGCAATCCATGGGAATTCGAGCGGCGGGAAGCGAGCTATGAGGTCGGCTTCGGCGGCCGCGTCGATCCGGCCGAGGGCGAAACCGACAGCCCGTTCCAGATGGCCTGGAAGCCGGTCGAGCGCGTCATCGCCACCCCTTATGACACGCCGATCCCCGGCTGGCGCGGCAAGCGGGTCAATACATTGCGACTCTGGCAGGCCCAGCCGATCGACCCGATCCTGCTCGACCGTTTCAATGCGGGCGACCATCTGGGGGCGCTCGCCGAAAGCAACAGGGCCGAATCGCTCACCCGCGTCCTCTATCCCGCCGACAGCTCACCCGCCGGCCAGGAATTGCGGCTGCGGCAGGAATATTTCTTCTCCTCCGCCTCGCTTCAGGACATCGTCCGCCGGCATATCCAGTATTTTGACGACGTCCGCACGCTGCACGAGAAGGCGGCGATCCAGCTCAACGACACGCATCCGGCCGTGGCAGTGGCGGAGCTGATGCGTTTGCTGCTCGACGATCACGGTCTCGACTTCGACGAGGCGTGGGACATCACTCGCCAGACATTCGGCTATACCAACCACACGCTACTGCCCGAAGCGCTCGAAAGCTGGCCGGTGCCTTTGTTCGAGCGGCTGCTGCCCCGGCACATGCAGATCGTCTATGCAATCAACAGCCGCCTGCTGGCGCAGGCACGCCGGTCCGGGCATTTCGACGATAATGCCATCGGCTCCATCTCGCTGATCGACGAGGGCGGCGAGCGGCGGGTGCGGATGGGCAATCTCGCCTTTGCCGGGTCGCACAGCGTCAACGGCGTCTCGGCGCTGCACACCGGTCTCATGAAGGAGACGGTGTTCGCGCATCTCCATCGCCTCTATCCCGACCGCATCAATAACAAGACCAACGGGGTCACGTTTCGCCGCTGGCTGATGCAATGCAATCCGGGCCTTACCGCGCTCATCCGCGAGGCGATCGGCGACACGTTTCTCGACGACCCTGAGAGACTGCGCGATCTCGACGGCTTTGCCGATGACAGAGCTTTCCAGCAGCGCTTCATGGAGGTTAAGCGCGCGAACAAGCTGGCACTCGCCACCGTGCTGCGCCAGCGCATCAACGCGCGCATCAGCCCCGACGCGCTGTTCGACATCCAGATCAAGCGCATTCACGAATATAAGCGCCAGCTGCTGAACCTGATCGAGACGGTGGCCCTTTACGACCAGATCCGCTCGCACCCCGAACGCAACTGGGTGCCGCGCGTCAAGCTGTTCGGCGGCAAGGCGGCGTCGAGCTACCATAATGCCAAGCTCATCATAAAGCTGGCCGGCGACATTGCCCGCGCGATCAACCATGACCCATCGGTGCAGGGGCTGCTCAAGGTCCATTTCGTGCCCAATTACAACGTGTCGATGGCCGAACTGATGATCCCGGCTGCGGACCTGTCGGAACAGATTTCGACCGCCGGCATGGAGGCTTCAGGTACAGGGAACATGAAGTTCGCGGTCAATGGCGCGCTCACCATTGGCACGCTCGACGGCGCCAATGTCGAGATGCGCGACCATGTGGGTGAGGACAATATCCTGATCTTTGGCCTCACCGCCGCCCAAGTGAACGAACGGCGGGCGTCGGGTCGGTCGCCGCGCGAGACGATCGAGCAGAGTCGGGAATTGGGTCAGGCACTGAACGCGATCGCCAGCGGCGTCTTCTCCCCCGACGACCCGACGCGATACCGCGATCTGGTGAAGGGCATATACGACCATGACTGGTTCATGGTGGCCGCCGATTTCGACAGCTATGCCGCGACCCAGCGGCGTGTCGATGCCATCTGGCAGGACCCGGGGCAATGGGCGGCGCGTGCCATCCCCAATGTCGCGCGCATGGGCTGGTTCTCCTCCGATCGGACGATTCGCGAATATGCCGCCGACATCTGGCGCGTCGCATCCTGATGGGCCTGTCGCCGCAGCAGGTCGCCCGGCTGGTCGAGGCGCGCGAGGACGATCCCTTTGCAACGCTTGGACTTCATGAGGCGGGCGAGGGCTTTACCGCCTGTCTCCTGATGCCCGGCGCCGCGGAAGTGACGGCCCATAGCCTGAATGGCGAGGCGGTGGGCTCGCTCCCCATACTCCATGGCGCGGGCCTGTTCCACGGTCCGGTTGCGGTCGATGCACGCCAGCCGCTGCGTTATCATGTCCGCTATCCCGATGGCGGCGACTATTGGCTGATCGATCCCTATGCCTTTGGCCCGGTCTGGGGTCCGATGGATGATCATTATTTCGCCGAAGGGTCCCATGAACGGCTCTTCGACCGCATGGGCGCGCATCCGATGGTCCATGAAGGGGTGGAAGGCACGCATTTTGCGGTCTGGGCGCCCAATGCGCGGCGCGTGTCGGTGGTCGGCGAGTTCAACAATTGGGACGGACGGCGCGGCATGATGCGCGCCAGGCGCAGCACGGGTGTCTGGGAATTGTTCCTGGCTGAAGTGGGGCCGGGCACCCGCTACAAGTTCGAGATTCTGAGCGCGGACGGCGCGCTGTTGCCGCTCAAGGCCGATCCTTATGCCTTCGCGTCGGAACTGAGGCCGCTCACCGCCTCGATCGTCGCGGCACCGCTTGCCCATGCGTGGGGCGACGAGGCGCATCGGGCGCATTGGGCTGGCGCCGACGCGCGGCGTGCGCCGATGTCTATTTACGAAGTCCATGCCGGGTCGTGGCGGCGGGACGGCGACGACTGGTTCCTCAACTGGGACGCGCTGGCGCAGCAGCTTATCCCCTATGTCGTGGGCATGGGCTTTACCCATATCGAATTACTGCCGATCAGCGAGCATCCATATGATCCGAGCTGGGGCTATCAAACGACTGGCCTTTATGCGCCGACGGCGCGTTTTGGCGATCGTGAGGGCTTTGCCCGCTTCGTCGATGGCGCGCACCGCGCCGGGGTTGGCATCATTCTCGACTGGGTGCCCGCGCATTTCCCGGTCGACGCGCATGGTTTGGCGCGCTTCGATGGCACCGCGCTTTACGAGCATGAAGATCCGCGTCAGGGCTTTCACCCCGACTGGCAGACAGCCATCTATAATTTCGGGCGGCGAGAGGTTGTCTCCTTCCTCGTCAACAATGCGCTGTTCTGGGCCGAGACCTTCCATGTCGACGGGCTGCGCGTCGATGCGGTCGCGTCGATGCTCTATCTCGATTATTCGCGTGAAGCCGGGGAATGGGTGCCCAATGCGCAGGGCGGGCGCGAAAATCTGGAGGCCGTCGCCTTCCTCCAGCGCATGAACAAGGCGCTTTACGGCACGCATCGGGGCGTCGCCACCATCGCCGAGGAATCGACCAGTTGGCCGCAGGTGTCCGCGCCGGTTCATGACGGAGGGCTGGGCTTCGGTTTCAAATGGAACATGGGCTTCATGCATGACATGCTGCGCTATCTGGGGCGCGATCCGGCGCATCGCGCGCATCATCATGACGATGTGACCTTCGGCCTCGTCTATACTTTCGACGAGAATTTCGTGCTGCCTTTAAGCCATGACGAGGTCGTCCATGGCAAAGGGTCGCTGATCGACAAGATGGCGGGCGACGAGTGGCAGAAGTTCGCCAGTCTGCGCGCTTTCTACGCGATGATGTGGGGCTACCCGGGCAAGAAATTGCTGTTCATGGGGCAGGAATTCGCCCAGCGCCGCGAATGGAACGAGGCGCGGGCGCTCGACTGGCATCTGGTCGGTCAGCCCTTGCACCACGGCATGCAGTGGCTGATCGCCGACCTGAACCGGACGTACCGCCAATATCCAGCGCTCCATGCGCGCGACTGCGAACGCGAGGGCTTCCAGTGGGTGCTGAGCGACGCGGCGGCGGACAGCGTCTTTGCCTGGATGCGCAAGGCACCGGGTCAGCGGCCGATCGTCGTCATCAGCCATTTCACGCCGGTCCCGCGCCCGAACTACCGGCTGCGCCTTCCCTTCGGTGGGCTGTGGCGAGAGATATTCAACAGTGACGCGGCCAGCTATGGTGGGACCGGCACGGGCAATATGGGCCATGTGGAAGCCGACGAAGAAGGCTGGGTCGACCTGACCCTGCCCCCGCTGGGAACCTTGTTTCTCGAAAGGGGATATTAGTATTTCGGGAGCGGCCAACAGAGGATGACGGGCATCATGCAATCAAGACATCAGCCGATCGCCCGCGATGCGATGGCCTATGTGCTGGCGGGGGGACGCGGCAGCCGGCTTGCCGAACTGACCGATCGACGCGCCAAGCCTGCGGTGCATTTCGGCGGCAAGGCGCGGATCATAGATTTCGCGCTCTCCAACGCGCTCAACAGCGGCATCCGCCGCATCGGCGTCGCCACCCAGTATAAGGCGCACTCGCTGATCCGCCACTTGCAGCGCGGCTGGAACTTCTTCCGTGTCGAACGCAACGAAAGCTTCGACATCTTGCCCGCGAGCCAGCGCATATCGGAAAGCCAATGGTATGAGGGAACGGCCGACGCCGTGTTCCAGAATATCGACATCATCGAATCCTATGCGCCCGAATATATGGTCATTCTGGCGGGCGATCATGTCTACAAGATGGACTATGAGGTCATGCTGCAACAGCATGTCGACAGCGGCGCCGACGTTACGGTCGGGTGCTTGGAAGTCCCGCGCATGGAGGCGGTCGGCTTCGGCGTCATGCATGTCGATGAGGCCGACGTCATTACAGCTTTCATCGAAAAGCCCAAGAACCCGCCTCCCATCCCCGGACAGCCGAATCAGGCGCTCGCCTCCATGGGCATCTATGTTTTTCGCACCAAGTTCCTGATCGAGCAGCTTCGTCGCGACGCCGCCGACCCGGCAAGCAAGCGCGATTTCGGCGGCGACATCATTCCCTATATCGTCAAACATGGCAAAGCCGTGGCGCATCGTTTCTCCAGCAGTTGCGTGCGCGCCGAAAGCGAGAAGGTGCCCTATTGGCGCGACGTCGGCACGATCGACGCCTATTGGCAGGCGAGCATCGACCTCACCGACGTGGTCCCCTCGCTCGACCTTTACGATCGAAGCTGGCCGCTATGGACCTATTCGGAAGTCACGCCGCCGGCCAAATTCGTCCATAATGAGGATGGCCGGCGCGGTTCTGCAACTTCGTCTCTGGTCGCGGGCGGCTGTATCGTGTCGGGCTCTTCGCTGCATCGCAGTCTGCTCTTCTCCGACGTGCGGACGCACAGTTACTCGTCGATCACCGAAAGCGTCGTCATGCCGGGTTGTCTGATCGGGCGCGGTGCACAGCTTCATCGCTGCGTGCTCGATTCGGGCGTGGTGATCCCGGAAGGCCTGATCGTGGGTGAGGATATCGAGGACGATCTGCGTCGTTTCCGCCGGACCGAAAGCGGCATTTGCCTGATCACCCAGGCGATGATCGAGCGACTGGGCGGCTGATCGTGGCGAAAGGGGGGAAGGCGCGACTTTCGGTGCTTGGCGTCGCATCGGAAATCTATCCCCTGGTGAAGACCGGGGGGCTGGCCGATGTCGCCGGCGCGCTTCCCGGCGCGCTGGCCGAACAGGGCGTGGCGGTGCGGACGCTCGTTCCAGCTTATCCGGCAGTCATGGCCCGCGTCGGCAAGACCAAGGTGCTGCGCAGCTATGACGCGCTGTTCGGGGCGACGGCGGCGGTGCGCGCGGCGTCCATCGGCGGGCTCGACCTGCTCATTCTGGACGCGCCCGATTTCTTCGCGCGCGACGGCGGACCCTATGGCGACAAGGACGGGCGCGATTGGCCCGATAATTGGCGGCGCTTTGCGGCCCTGTCGCGGGCTGCGGCCGATATTGCGGCGGACGGCGTGGGGGGCTGGCGGCCCGACCTCGTCCATGCGCATGATTGGCAGGCGGCGATGGCGGCCGCCTATATGCGCTATGGCCCGGCGCATGCGGTGCCCAGGGTGGTGACGATCCACAATCTCGCCTTTCAGGGGCGTTTCGGCGCGGATATTTTCGACGCGCTCGACCTGCCGGCGCAAGCTTGGGATGTGGAGGGCGTCGAATATTATGGCGGCGTCGGTTTTCTGAAGGGCGGCCTCGCTTGCGCCAGCGCGATCACGACCGTCAGCCCGACCTATGCGCAGGAGATCGCCGGCCCGCGCGACGGCATGGGCCTCGACGGCCTGATCAACGCGCGGGCAGGCAAAGTGCACGGCATACTCAACGGCATTGACCCGGCCATCTGGAACCCGGCTGCTGATCCGTTGATCGCGGCACCCTTCAGCGCCCGCGCGCTCGCCGCCCGTGCCGCGAACCGCCGCGCGCTGGAAACGCGCTTCGCCCTCGATCATGACGCGGCGCCGCTCTTCGTCATCGTCAGTCGCCTGACCTGGCAGAAGGGCATGGACCTGATGGTCGAAGCGACAGACGCGCTGGTCGCGGCGGGGGGCAAGCTTGCAGTGCTGGGGGCGGGCGACCAGCCGCTGGAGGACGCGTTCCTGACAGCGGCAGATCGGCATCCTGGGCGCATCGGCGTACAGATCGGCTATGACGAGCCGCTGGCGCATCTGCTGCAAGCTGGTGGCGACGCGATCCTCATTCCGTCGCGCTTCGAACCTTGCGGCCTGACGCAGCTTTACGGCCTGCGCTATGGCTGCGTGCCTGTCGTGGCGCGGGTCGGCGGGCTGGCCGATACGGTGATCGATGCCAATGAGGCGGCGGTGACGGGCGGCAGCGCGACGGGGATCGTCTTCGCGCCCGACGACGGGCAGGCGTTACAGCGCGCGATTCACCGGACGGTCGCGCTCCATCGCGAGCGCGCCACTTGGCAAGCGATGCAGAAGACCGGCATGCGCGCCGATTTCAGCTGGACGCGCAGCGCCGCGCGCTATGCCGGGCTGTTCCGCGATCTGGTGTGGGCAGGGGCATGATGCCAAAGCTCGAAGCGGACGGCGTTCGCTTCGCCGTGCGCGCGCCCGATGCGGACCAGCTCTGGCTGTGCCTGTTCAACGCGCAGGATCGGGAATCTCGTCACGCGATGCACCGCGCCGATGAGGGCTGGTGGGGGTGCCATGTACCGGGGGCCGGAATAGGGGCGCGCTATGGCCTGCGCGCCGACGGCCACTATGATCCTGCCGCCGGTCATTGGTTCGATCCGGCCAAGCTGCTGCTCGATCCTTATGCGCCTGCGATCGACCGCCCCTTCGCCCATCACGCTGCGCTCGCCGCGCCGCGCGAGGCGGCTATCGATACGGCCCCGCTCATGCCCAAGGGGGTCGTGACCGCACCGCTCGCGCCATTGGCGCCGATGCCGCCGCTGTTCGCGCCCGGCGGTCTCATCTACGAACTCAACGTGCGTGGTTTCACCATCCGGCACCCTGACATACCGCCCGCGCAGCGCGGCACGGTTGGGGCGCTCGGCCATCCGTCGGTGATCGCGCATCTTCGGCGACTTCATGTCGGCGCGGTGGAACTGATGCCCATCCACGCCTGGATCGACGAGCGGCATTTGCCAGCGCTCGGGCTGGCAAATGCATGGGGCTATAATCCGGTAAGCTGGTTCGCGCTCGATCCCCGCTTGGCGCCCGGCGGCATGGACGAATTGCGCGCGACCGTGGCCGCGCTGCATGACGCGGGCATCGGCGTCATCATCGACATGGTAGTCAACCATAGCGGAGAGAGTGATGCGCAAGGCAGCACCTTGTCGCTGCGTGGTCTCGACGCGCGAGCGGCGTTCCGCACCGATGGGGATGGCCGGCTGATCAACGATACGGGAACGGGCAACAGCATCGATTGCAACCATGTCGCGATCCGCCCCATGATTCTTGAATCCCTCCGGCATCTCGTACGGTCGGCGGGAATCGACGGCTTCCGGTTCGACCTTGCGCCAGCCCTCGGGCGGATGCCCCATGGCTTCGATGCACAAGCGCCGCTGCTGCGCGAAATGCGCGACGATTCCCTGCTGCGTGACCGCATCATGATCGCCGAGCCTTGGGATATGGGGCCTGGCGGTTATCAGCTTGGCGCATTCGGCGATGGCTGGATCGAATGGAACGACCGCTATCGCGACGACATGCGCCGCTTCTGGCGCGGCGACCAAGGGATGATCGGCGGCTTCGCGACGCGGCTGGCCGGATCTTCGGACCAGTTCCCGCATGGGGTGACGCGCAGCGTCAACTTCCTGGCCGCGCATGACGGCTTCCCGCTCGCCGACCTTGCCGCCTACGCCACTCGGCATAATGAGGCGAATGGCGAGCAGAACCGGGACGGGCATACGGATAATCTGAGCTGGAACAACGGTGTCGAAGGGCAGAGCGACGACCCGGCGGTGATCGCCGCACGGCGCCGCGACGTGCGTGCGCTGTTGTCGACGCTGTTTTGCTCGCGCGGCACCATCCTGCTGTGTGCGGGCGACGAGTTTGGGCGGACGCAGCATGGCAATAATAACGCTTATGCGCAGGATAATGCGACAAGCTGGATCGATTGGGAGGGGCGCGATCGGGGGCTGGAAGCGCATAGCGTCGCGCTGGTGGCGTTCCGCGCCCGCCATGCCGAGCTGCGCGATATCACCCTGCTGCGCGACGAGGATGTCGACTGGCTGGACGAGGAGGGTACGCCCCTGGCGCCCCATCAATGGGAGGAGCGCGACCGTCGCTGCCTGACGCTCCGTTTCCGGCGTTCGGGCCTCGTCATCTGCGTCAATGGCCATGGCGAGGCCCGGCGATTCATGGTCGATCGGCATGAGCTGAGCGTCGGCCCGCGCAGCCTCTGCCTGCTGGAGCGGCGCGGCGACCAGCTTCTGCCCGCGATAGACTGAAGCGCTGCCCGCTTAAACGAACAGGTCCACGACCTCGGCATCGGGAAAAACCGCCTCGCGCAGCAACGTGCGGTGGCAGCAGGACGGATCGCGCTCGAAACAGAGCAGCGCGGTCGGCTTTTCACGCGCCAGGTCGGCGAGCTGCATCGCGGCCAATTGCGCTTCGGGCAGCTCAAGCTGACCGGCATAAATCGTTTCCAATATGTTCCGCCGCCCCTTACGCGCCGCCTCCCGGCCTTCGGGCGGCGTGCCGAGCGGCTTGAGGCCGACATAGTCGATGCCCGCTTCCTTGAGCGCGGCCGCCAATATATTCTTCGAAAAGCCCGGCCTTCGGGAAAGGGGTACGGCGCGTACGTCGGCTAGCTGCTCGACGCCCGCTTCCTTCAGCCGCGCGATGAAATCGGCCGGGGTCGCGCCTTCATAGCCGATGGTGAAAATACGCATGGTGCCAAGATGGGGCGAGTGCGGCGGGATGCAACTATGCTTGCTCCGCCTGATTGCATCGATGCTGAAAAAGATGGTGGGCTCGCCGGGATTCGAACCCGGGACCTACAGATTAAAAGTCCGTTGCTCTACCGACTGAGCTACGAGCCCCTACCAAATTTGCGGATCGGATGATGGCCGATTCCGCCGCCTTCAAGACCGCCGCGCCGGCTGGCTTTGCGCCTGCGCTTGGGTGGCGGTTTCCCTAGAGCGCCGCGCGGCGATGGTCAACCACTCGTCCCTTGCGCAATCGCACGAGAAGCTGTCGGGCGTTGAGCCCAGTGACGGGATCGTACCAGCGGGGCGCTATCTGGACGACCGGTACGAGCACGAAATCCCGTTTGCGCCAGCCGATGTGCGGGATGGTGAGACGTCGGTCCGACCAGCGGCCGCCGGACCAGAGGATGATATCGATGTCGAGGCGCCGCTCGCCCCAACGGCGGCGGCGCTGGCGTCCGAAGCGCGTTTCGATGGTCTGAAGCAGACGCAGCAGCGCGTCCGGGTGCAGGGCACTTTCAACCAGCAGCGCGCTGTTGGCGTAACGACGCCGGGCGGGGCCGAGCGGGGCCGAGGCGAGGGTGGGCGCGCGCGCGATCAGCGTCCCTGCCTCGGCGCCGATCGTCGTCGCGGCGGCGTCAAGCAGCCGCAGGGGCGTCAGCCACGCCGAAAGCGCCCGATTGGAACCGAGCGCCAGCACATAAAGGTAAAGACGGCTTGTGTCGGCCATGGCTTAGCGCCTAGTCGCTCCCGATGATCGCGCCTAGCCCCTTGCCCCAGACCGAACCCGTTCCTGATTGCCCGCTCTGTCCCCGGATGGTGGCGGCGCGCGCCGAGAACCGCGCCGCGCACCCCGGCTGGTGGAATGCGCCGGTCCTCAGCCTTGGCGATCCCGAAGCGCGCATCGTCATTATCGGCTCCGCGCCGGCACGGCAGGGCGCGAACCGGACGGGGCGGATGTTCGTCGGCGATGATGGCGGCGAGCGGCTCTATGCGGCGCTGGCGGCGTGCGGGCTGCTGCGCGTGATCGAAGATGTGGAAACCGACGATGAAGCGCTACAGGACGCCCCGCCGGTGCTGCGCGGTGTGATGCTGCTGAGCGCCGTTCGCTGCGCGCCGCCGCAGCACAGCAAGCCGCTGCCTGACGAAATACGCACCTGCCGCACCTTCCTAGGCCAAGCTGTGGAAGCCATTCCACAGGCGCGCGTCTTCGTCGCGCTGGGGCAAGTTGCACATCAGTCGGCGGTCAAGACACTGGGTGGGCGGCTGCCCAAGGCGCGCTTTGCCCAGGGCGCGGAGCATCGCATGCCCGATGGCCGCATCCTGATAGACAGCCATGTCTGTTCGGGCAGCAACCTCAACGCCGGGCTGCTGACGGTCGACGCATTCGAGGCGGTGCTGGCGCGCGCGGTCGAGCTGACCTGAGGCGTCAGGCGGCTAATTCTTCCATCCAGCGGCCAAGCGAGGCGCGCGCGCGCGACGTCTGCGCTTCCTTGCGCTGCTTTTTCTTGACGTCGTCGAGCGGCGGGAACAGCCCGAAATTGACGTTCATCGGCTGATAGTCGGCGGTTTCGACATTGCCCGTCACATGGCCGAGCAGCGCGCCCAATGCCGTGTCGGCCGGCGGCGTCGTAAAGCGCGTGCCCAGAATTTCCGCCGCGGCGAAGCGTCCGGCGAGCA
>JBEVMZ010000130.1:0-7919 GCA_040508335.1 Sphingobium sp. | reverse complement strand
AACAAGGCGATGTCGCCCGTCGCGCGTACATGGGTGCCGCCGCAAAGTTCGACCGAATAAAAGGCATCGTCACCCTTCCCCATCGACAGCACACGCACTTCGTCGCCATATTTCTCACCGAACAGCGCCATCGCGCCCGCCGTTATGGCATCGTCGGGCGTCATCAGCCGGGTCGTCACCTCTTCATTGTGGCGAATCTGCGCGTTCACATCGGCTTCCACCGCCGCGATCTGCGCAGGCGTCAGCGTCTCGGGGTGCGAGAAGTCGAAGCGCAGACGGTCGGCGGCGACCAGGCTGCCCTTCTGCGTCACATGCGCGCCCAGCGTCTTGCGCAGCGCCGCGTGGAGGAGATGCGTCGCGCTATGGTTGGCGCGCACCTGATCGCGGCGCTCGGCATCGACGGAAAGATGGACGGTGTCGCCGACCTTGATCGTCCCGGCTTCGACCGTCGTCCTGTGCGCGTGAAGGCGACCGAGCGGCTTGGCCGTATCCTCGACCTTGGCGCGAAGGCCCGCTTGCGTGGTGATGATGCCGGCATCGCCCATCTGCCCGCCGCTTTCCCCATAGAAAGGCGTCTGGTTGGTGACGAGGATCACCGTGTCGCCGAGGCTCGCGCTTTCGACGCGCGCGCCATCCTTGACGATGGCATGAACCTCGCCTTCGCCCTGCGTGCCGGTATAGCCGATAAATTCGGTGTTCCCGACCTCCTCGGCGATGTCGTACCAGATTTCGTCCGACGCCTTCTCGCCCGACCCCTTCCAAGCCGCGCGCGCCGCCGCCTTCTGCTCGGCCATCGCGCTGTCGAAGCCGTCGCGATCGACGGTCAGCCCGCGCGAGCGCAATGCGTCCTCGGTCAGGTCATAGGGGAAGCCATAAGTGTCGTAGAGCTTGAACGCGGTCTCACCCGCCAGCGTGCCGCCGTCCGCCAAATCGGCGGTCGCATCGTCCAGCAGCTTGAGGCCGTTCTCCAGCGTCCGGCGGAAGCGCGTTTCTTCACGCAGCAGCGTTTCCTCGATCAGCGGCTGCGCGCGCAGCAACTCGGGGAAGGCGCCACCCATCTCCGCCACCAAGCTGGGGACCAGGCGATGCATCAACGGGTCCTTCGCGCCGATGATATGCGCGTGCCGCATAGCGCGACGCATGATCCGCCGCAGCACATAGCCACGCCCTTCATTGGCGGGCAGCACACCGTCGGCGATCAAAAAGCCGGTCGAACGCAGATGATCGGCGATGACGCGGTGGCTCGCCTTATGGTCGCCATCGGTTGCCGTCTTCGTCAACGCACCGCTTTCGGCGATCAGCGCCCTGAAGATGTCGATGTCATAATTGTCGTGGACGCCCTGCATGACCGCCGCGATCCGCTCCAGCCCCATACCGGTATCGATCGAGGGACGCGGCAGTTCGCCGGTGATTTCGTTCGCTTCCTGCTCATATTGCATGAAGACCAGGTTCCAGATTTCGACGAAGCGGTCGCCATCCTCCTCCGGGCTTCCGGGAGGACCGCCCCAGATATGGTCGCCATGGTCGTAGAATATTTCCGAGCACGGACCGCACGGGCCACTGTCGCCCATCGCCCAGAAATTATCCTTGGTCGCAATGCGGATGATGCGCTCTTCGGGCAGGCCGGCGATTTTTTTCCACAGGTCGAACGCTTCGTCATCGGTGTGATAGACGGTGGCGGTCAGCTTGTGGGCGGGCAGCCCCCATTCCTTGGTCAGCAAGGTCCAGGCATGGGTTATCGCCTGTTCCTTGAAATAATCGCCGAAGCTGAAATTGCCGAGCATCTCGAAGAAGGTATGATGCCGCGCAGTATAACCGACATTGTCGAGGTCATTATGCTTGCCGCCTGCACGCACCGACTTTTGCGAAGAAGTCGCGGTCTTGTACGGCCGCGTCTCTAGTCCCGTGAAGACATTCTTGAATGGCACCATGCCCGCATTGACGAACATCAATGTCGGGTCGTTGTGCGGCACGAGCGGCGCGGACGGGACGATGCTGTGGCCGTTGCTCCCGAAATAGTCGAGAAAGGACCGGCGAATGTCGTTGGTCGATGTCATGCGCGCGATGTAATTGAGCAAAAGGCGCGAGACAAGCGGGGCTTTTGATGCGCCGTTCGCACTTGCACGATCGCAAGGCGGACTGATTTGCATCAGCCTGTCATTGCCGCGTCACGCCTGCGCCCCTAAGACGACCTGCATGGACGATAATACACGCCGCGCCGCCCTCGACTATCACCGCCTGCCGCAGCCGGGCAAGCTCGCGATCGAGCCAACCAAGCGCATGGTCAACCAGCGCGATCTGGCGCTCGCTTACTCGCCCGGCGTCGCCGCGCCGTGCATGGAGATCGCCGCCGATCCGGACAAGGCGCTCGACTATACCGCGCGCGGCAATCTGGTCGCCGTCATCACCAACGGGACTGCGGTGCTTGGCCTTGGCGCCATCGGCGCTCTGGCGTCGAAGCCGGTGATGGAGGGCAAGGCCGTGCTCTTCAAAAAGTTTGCCGACATCGACGTCTTCGACCTCGAACTCGACACGACCGACCCCGACAAGTTCGTCGAAGCCGTCGCGCTGCTCGAACCCACGTTCGGCGGCATCAACCTTGAGGACATCAAGGCGCCCGAATGTTTCGCCATCGAGGCGCGACTCAAGGAACGGATGAACATTCCGGTCTTTCACGACGACCAGCATGGCACCGCCATCGTCGTCGCGGCCGCCGTGCGCAACGCGCTGGTGCTTCAGGGACGCAGCCTTGAAGATGCGAAACTGGTGACGTCGGGCGCCGGCGCGGCTGCGCTCGCCTGCGTCGATCTGCTCGTGTCGATGGGCCTGCCGATCGACAATGTGACGCTGACCGACAAGGATGGCGTCATCCACGCGGGGCGAGAGGGGATGCTCCCCAATATGGCGCGATACGCCGGCACCACCAATGCGCGCACCCTGCCTGATGTGCTGCCGGGCGCGAACCTGTTCCTCGGCCTCTCCGCGCCGGGCGTTCTCAAGCCCGAATGGCTTCCCCTGCTTGCCGACAAGCCGCTGATCTTCGCGCTCGCCAATCCGGAGCCGGAAATCCGCCCCGAAGTCGCGCGTGCGGCCCGGCCCGACGCGATCGTGGCCACCGGCCGCTCCGACTATCCCAACCAGGTCAACAACGTCCTGTGCTTCCCCTATATTTTTCGCGGCGCGCTCGATGCCGGGGCGACACAGATCAACGAAGCGATGAAGGTCGCCGCCGCGACCGCGATCGCCGACCTTGCCCGTCTGCCCGCGCATGACGACGTGGCGCAGGCCTATGGCGGGCGCAGCCTCGTCTTTGGCCCCGACTATATCATTCCGACGCCCTTCGACCCGCGCCTGATCACCGTGATCGCGCCCGCCGTAGCGCGCGCGGCGATGGAGAGCGGGGTAGCGAAGAAGGCGCTCGACATCGACGCCTACACCCGGTCGCTGGTGCAGAAGAACAGCCGCTCGGGCCAGCTCATGCTGCCGGTGTTCCAGGCCGCGCGGGGCTCGGGCCGCCGCATCGCCTATGGCGAGGGCGAGGATGACCGCGTGCTGCGCGCCATTCAGGATGCGCTGGACGAAGGCATCGTCAAACCGACGATCATCGCGCGCCGCCGCATTCTGGAGCAGAAGCTCCCTACTTTGGGCCTGCGCCTGCGGCTGGACGAGGATGTCGACGTGCTCGACCCAGAAACCGACCATGACCGCATGGCTCCGCTTGTCGAAGGGTATCGCGCCATTGCGGCGCGCAAGGGCGTGCCCGCTGCTGAAATCCTGCGCCACGTCTATCGCCGCCCCAGCGTCACCGCCGCGATGCTGCTACGCCTGGGGCAGGTGGATGCCGCGCTGGTCGGTGGCAATTCGGAATATTGGGGCCAGGTCGAACATGTGCTGCGCATCATCGACCGCGCGCCGGGCGCGAGCCGCGTCTATGCGCTGTCGGGCCTGATCCTCGACGCGGGCGCGCTGTTCATCACCGACACGCATATGGTGCCCGATCCGACGCCCGAACAGGTCGCGGAAATGACCATGCTCGCGGCGACGGAACTGCGCCATTTCGGCCTGCCGCCACGCGCGGCGATGTTGTCCCACTCCAATTTCGGCGCGTCCCATTCGCCCAGCGCCCGCAAGATGCGCAGCGCCTTGAAGCTGGTGCGCGCCGCCGCGCCCGACCTGCCGGTCGACGGGGAAATGCATGCCGATGCAGCGCTCAGCCAGGCGCTGCGCGAGCGGCTGGTGCCGGACACGCGGTTCGAGGGGCCTGCCAACCTGTTGGTTATGCCCAATCTCGATGCCGCGAACATCGCGCTGACCGTGCTATCCGCCTCGTCCAGTTCGCCGACCGTCGGGCCGATGCTGGTGGGCGTGTCCAAACCCATCCATGTGCTGACCCCCGGCGTAACGGCACGCGGCATCCTCAACCTCACCGCCATCGCCGCGGCCGAAGTCGCGCGCGAAGGCTGACCTTAACTTTTATCCGGCAAGATCGACGCCCATGAGCAAGGACAAGCAGACCGGCCCCGGCTTGGCCGAACGGATGAGACGCATCGCGCCCCAATTGGGGATCGGCGCGGCGGGTCTGGGCGTGGTCCTGCTCTTCGCGATGGTTCTGGGTCGGGGCGACGATCTGGCGCCCGCGCCGTCACGCGCCGCAGAACCCGATACCGCGCCGGTCGCAAGCCCGGTGGCGACCAACCAGCCCGCCCCCCTCGTCGAGCGCAGCCGGGACCAGCCGGTTGCCGTCGATCGCGACGCGCTGATCGTGCGGCGTGTGCTGCCGATCGAAGGGCCTTTCCGCCATGGCGACTTTGTCTGGAATGAAGAGGGCGCACCCGCGCAGGGCCGCGTCATCGTGACGGTCGACCTCAAGGCGCAGACGCTGTCGGTGTTCCGCGCCGGTTATGAAATCGGCGCGGCGGTCATCGTTTACGGCGCGACGGACAAGCCCAGCCCGGTGGGCGCCTTTCCGATCACGCAGAAAAAGGCCGACCATATCTCCAACCTCTATGATGCGCCCATGCCCTTCATGCAGCGGCTGACCAATGACGGGGTCGCCATCCATGGCAGCGACGTCAAATGGGGCAATGCGACGCATGGCTGCATCGGCGTGCCGACACCCTTCGCCAAGAAGCTGTTCGCGGCGACCAAGCTTGGCGATCTCGTCGTCATCACCGACGGCAAGATGCTCGACACCAGCCGCGCGGAACGGCGCTAAGCGTGGCTGCCTAAATCCCGCACAATGCCTCACCATCGCGATCGCGGGCGCGCAGGGCCGCCGCAGCCTCGCTCGAAATGCGGGGGAAGCTGACCCCCTCCAGCGAACCGCGCCCGACGCAAAGATCGGCGCATTGGCTGTCGACCACGCCGGGCATCGCGACCTTATCTCCGTCATAGCGCGCCACCACGATGCAGCGCCCGCCCCGGCGAAACCGCAGGATCAGCTTGTCCCCTGCCCGCCGCGCCGATCCTTCGCCCCGGCACCCGCCGTCAGTCCCGAAACTGACCTGCGTGCCGAACCGCAGGCCGCCGCGCTCATCGGGCGCGACGCAGAGCGTGTCCTGCCCCCCTTCGTGACTGCGGCGATAGAGGCCGACGGGAGAGGTGCGCGCCGCATCGGCAATGACGCCCGTCTCGATCGCCGCGCGCTCAAGACCAGCGCCCGACGACGGGTCGGCAGGCGAAGCGTCGGGCGCGCGGCTTTCCGCCTGGCACCCCGCCAGCAGCACCACCAGCAGCGCGAGCGCGACGCTAGGCCGCGTCATCCAGCGCCTTGAGGCCGTCCGCGCCCACCCGGCGGAAGAAGCAGGAGCGCGCACCTGTATGGCAGGTCGGACCCGCAGGCACGGCCTTCACCCAAAGCGCGTCCTGGTCGCAGTCGATAAGCAGGTCGCGCACAGCAAGCATATGGCCCGATGTCTCGCCCTTTTTCCACAGCGCCCCGCGGCTGCGCGACCAGAAGTGGGCAAAGCCGGTTTCGATCGTCAGGTCGAGCGCCCGCGCATTCATATGCGCGACCATCAGCAGATCGCCGCTCACTATATCGGTGACGACGGCGGTGATGAGGCCATCGGCATCATATTTGGGATTGAGGGTCAGCCCCTTGTCGCGTCCGTCAGTCATGGCGTCGCTATAGGGCGCAATAATGCGCGTGCGAAGCCTAAAGGGCAACTGAATCGAGAAAAATGGGGCGATCGACGGGATCCGAACCCGCGACCTCCGGTACCACAAACCGGCGCTCTAACCAACTGAGCTACGACCGCCACAGAGCCTTGCCGGCTCCGAGAGAAAGGGCACATATGCGGCCCGTTCGCGCCCGTCAAGCGGCCATTTTGCTTGGCTCGCCACCCCGCCACGCCAATGCCCTGCGCGCGCGAAAAGGACGGCACGTTCGGATTGGCATGCCGCACTTTTTTGATTTGCCTATACCTGTGGCGCTGCGACGAACGGGACCTCGCCCGTTCACCACCGACATGCTGGGCGAACTGTGCTCAGTTCACCGAATCCTTAAGCCCCTTGCCCGCTTTGAACTTGGGCTGGGTAGACGCCTTGATCGTCATGGTTTCGCCGGTGCGCGGGTTGCGCCCGGTCGACGCCTTCCGCTGTGAGACGGAAAATGTACCAAAACCGACGAGGCGCACTTCGTCGCCCTTTTTAAGGGCCGTACTGATCGCCTCGAAAACGCTCTCCACCGCCTTGGTCGCGTCGCTTTTGCTAAGGCCGCTGGTCTCCGCGACCGCGCCGATCAAATCCTGCTTATTCATGCCTCGCACAACCCCCTTGCCTTCTGCGCTCGTGAATCACGGCGTGAGGCGGGCAATAAGGCGTAGCTTGACCCCGGTGTCAAAGGGAAAGCGACGACCTAAAATCAGCCCGCCCCGTATTTTCCGCAGGGCGAGAAAAGCTAGGTAAACCGGGTATTAGTGACGCAGCGCAGCGTCCACGTCCCGCGCCTGCGAAGCGCTGGGCTGGGCCGCCAGATCATCCTCCTCTGTCCAGGCGATGGCGTCGGGCAGAGAGATCAGTGCGCGTGCCAGCACCTCATCAACATGCGATACCGGCACGATTTCCAGCCCTTCCTTGATGTTAGCCGGTATTTCCGCCAGATCCTTCTCATTCTCTTGCGGGATGAGAACAGTCTTTATCCCGCCGCGAAGCGCTGCGAGCAGCTTTTCCTTCAACCCCCCGATCGGCAGGACGCGGCCGCGAAGAGTGACCTCGCCGGTCATCGCCACATCCTTGTGAACGGGGATGCCCGTCAGCGTGCTGACGATGCACGTCACCATGCCGATGCCCGCAGACGGCCCGTCCTTAGGCACCGCGCCCTCGGGCAGGTGGATATGGATATCCTTGCGGTGAAAAAGGCTCGGCTTGATGCCATAGCCGGGCGAACGCGCGCGGACATAGGAGAAGGCGGCCTGCACCGATTCGGTCATTACCTCGCCGAGCTTGCCGGTGGTGCGGATCTGTCCCTTGCCGGGTACGGTAACCGCTTCGATCGTCAGCAATTCGCCGCCGACTTCGGTCCAGGCAAGACCGGTCACGGCGCCGATCTGATTCTCTTCCTCACCCACGCCGTGGCGGAATTTGCGTACCCCGGCATAGTCAGCGAGATTGTCTGGCGAGATCGTCACCTTGGCATATTCGCCCTCAAGAATTTTACGAAGTGCCTTGCGCGCGAGCCTGGCGATTTCGCGCTCCAATGTGCGCACGCCCGCTTCTCGCGTATAATAGCGGATGAGGTCGCGGACAGCTTCCTCCGTCACTTCGACTTCGCCATCCTTCAGGCCGTGCGCGTCGATTTGCTTAGGCAGAAGATGACGCTGGGCGATCTCGACCTTCTCATCCTCGGTATAGCCTTCCAGCCGGATGATCTCCATCCGATCAAGCAAAGGCTGCGGCAAATTCAAAGAGTTGGCCGT
>JBEVMZ010000054.1:0-3457 GCA_040508335.1 Sphingobium sp. | reverse complement strand
GATCCACGAGATCGAGGCGCTGGACGCGATCGACTGGACGCCGGCTCTGCCCGATCCAGGGCCGATCAAGCTGGCGCTGATCGACCGGCTGAGCGAGGCTTTGGACAAGCGCGGGCTGGCCCGGCGGCGCGCGGTGGGACCGATCGCACCGTCCTCGCTCCTCCCACCGGGGTGAGGCGGTTTTAGCCTTCCGCCAATATCCCGCGCAGATAGCGACCATAGTCGGACTTGCCGAGCTTCTGGATCGCCTTTTCGAGTTGCGGGCCATCGATGAAGCCTTGGCGGAAGGCGATTTCTTCAGGGCTGGCGATCTTGAAGCCCTGGCGCTTTTCAAGGACGCGCACGAACTCGGCGGCGTCGAGCAGGCTGTCGGGCGTGCCGGTGTCGAGCCAGGCGTAGCCGCGGCCCATGATCTCGACATTGAGTTCGCCGCGTTCGAGATAGACGCGGTTGACGTCGGTGATCTCCAGCTCGCCGCGTGGCGAGGGCTTCAGATTGGCGGCGATGTCGACGACCTGCGCGTCGTAGAAATAAAGGCCGGTGACCGCCCAGTTGGACTGGGGGTTTTCCGGCTTCTCCTCGATCGTGATCGCCTTCATCTCCTCGTCGAAGCTGACTACGCCATAGCGTTCCGGATCATTGACATGATAGGCGAACACGCTCGCCCCGCTGGGCCGCGACGAGGCGCTGGCGAGAATTTCCGGCAGGCCGTGGCCATGATAGATATTGTCGCCCAGGATCAGCGCGGACGGCTCTCCGCCGACGAAATCCGCGCCGATGATATAGGCCTGCGCCAGCCCATCGGGGCTGGGCTGCTCGGCATATTCGATGGCCATGCCCCAGGCCGAACCGTCGCCCAGCAGCGAGCGGAAGGCGGGCAGGTCGCGCGGGGTCGAAATGATCAGCACTTCGCGGATACCCGCGAGCATCAGCGTGCTCAGCGGATAATAGATCATCGGCTTGTCATAGACCGGCATCAACTGCTTGGAGGTCGGAAGCGTCATCGGATAGAGGCGCGTGCCGCTGCCGCCGGCGAGAATGATGCCCTTCATATCGTCTTTTCCCTCAAGGATGAGATGTTCAGTTCGCCGCCGGCACCAGCCGCGCGACGACAGTGTCGAGCGAGCCGCGCCAGTCGGGCAGCGTCACGCCATGGACGCGCGCGATCAGGCTGCAGTCGAGCCGCGAATTGGCGGGCCGGGTGGCAGGCGTGGGATAATCGGCGGTGCCAATCGGCCTAACCGATGCCGACGGGCCACCGCGCGTGGCAGAGGCGGCGAAGATCGCCTGCGCGAATTCCGCCCAACTCGCCTCACCCTGCGCGGTCATGTGAAAGATGCCACGCTGCTCGGGATAGCTATCGACTACCATATTAGTAGCGACTTTGAGGATGCCATCGGCGATGTCGAGCGCGCTGGTCGGATTGCCGATCTGGTCGGCGACCACCGACAGCTCGTTCCGGTCGCTTGCCAGGCGCAGCATGGTCTTGACGAAATTGGCGCCGAACGGGCTGTAGACCCAGGCGACGCGCAGCACGGCGCTATTGTCATGCGTGTCCAGCACGGCCTGCTCGCCCGCCAGCTTCGACGCGCCATAGACGCCGGTCGGGCCGGTCGGATCGCTCTCGACATAGGGGCGGTCCAGCGTCCCGTCGAACACATAGTCGGTCGAGACATGGATGAGCGGCACGCCGAGCGCCTTGGCCGCCCGCGCCACCGCGCCCGCGCCCTCTGCGTTAACGGCATAGGCAAAATCGCCCTCGCTTTCCGCCTTGTCGACGGCGGTGTAGGCGGCGGCCGAGACGATGGCGTCGGGCGCCGTGCCCTGGAGCGCGCGCATGACGGAAGGGGGATCGGCAAGATCGAGCTGCGGACGCCCGAGCGCGACGATCTCATGACCCGCCACCGCGCCGCGCTCGATCAGGCTGGTGACGAGCTGGCCCGTCTGGCCGGTGACGGCAATTCTCATTTCGTGAGGCCCAGCCGCTGCCCATCATATTGGTCGCGCAGCGGACGCCACCACAATTCATTGTCGAGATACCAGCGCACCGTCTTTTCGATGCCGCTGTCGAAATTCTCCTGCGCGCGCCAGCCAAGTTCGGTTTCGAGGCGCGTCGCGTCGATCGCATAGCGCGCGTCATGGCCGGGGCGGTCGGTCACATATTCGATGAGATTTTCGCGCGGGGCGTCGGCGGGCCGCAGCTCATCGAGGACAGCGCAGATGCGCTTGACCACGTCGATATTCTTCCGCTCGTTGCGGCCGCCGACATTATAGGTTTCGCCGGGCACGCCCTTTTCGATGATTAGATCGAGCGCGCGGGCATGATCGTCGACATAGAGCCAGTCGCGAATATTCTCGCCCTTGCCATAGACCGGCAGCTTTCGGCCTTCGAGCGAGTTGAGGATCGTCAGCGGGATCAGCTTTTCGGGGAAATGATAGGGGCCGTAATTATTCGAGCAGTTCGACACGACCACCGGCAGGCCATAGGTGCGCTGCCAGGCCTTGGCGAGATGATCGGACGCTGCCTTCGACGCCGAGTAAGGCGAGCTGGGGTCGTAAGGCGTGGTTTCCTCGAACAGCCCCTCGTCGCCGAGCGAGCCATAGACCTCGTCGGTCGAGACGTGGAGGAAGCGGAACGCGGCCTTGGCGTCTGCGTCGAGCCCATTCCAATAGCCGCGCGCCGCTTCGAGCAGGGTGAAGCTGCCCACGACATTGGTCTGGATGAAATCGGCCGCGCCGGTGATCGAGCGGTCGACATGGCTTTCGGCGGCGAGATGCATGATGCGGTCGGGTTTGAACCCGGCGATGGCGGCGTCCATCGCGACCCGGTCACAGATATTGGCGTGGAGGAAGCGATGATTGGCCTTGCCCTCGACCTCCTTCAACGACGCCTCGCACCCTGCATAGGTCAGCGCGTCGATGGTGAGGACGTCATAGTCCTTCTCCAGCACGAGATAGCGGACGAGGGCCGAGCCGATGAAGCCGGCCCCGCCGGTGACGATCACGCGCATAAGATCAGTTGCTCCAGCGAAAATAGGTGGGAAGGTCGGCGAGACGCGGCTGCTTGCGGTCCTTGGGGGAAAGCGTGTCGGCGTCGGCCGTGTCGGGCCAGACGATGCCGATCGCCGGATCGTCCCAGGCGAGGCCCTCGTCGCATTCGGCGCTGTAATAGCCGCCGGTCACCTTATAGGCGATGACCGTATCGGGCAGCAGCGTGCAGAAGCCATGGGCAAAGCCCGGCGGTACCCAGAGCTGCTTGCCATTATCGGGGGTCAGCGTCTCGCCGACCCACTTTCCATAGGTCGGCGATCCGGCGCGGATGTAGACGGCGACGTCGAACAGGGCGCCGGCGGTGCAGCGCACCAGTTTCCCCTGCGCATGGGGATCACTCTGGAAATGCAGGCCGCGCACCGTGCCGACGCGCGCGCTCATCGACTCATTGTCCTGGACGAAAGTG
>JBEVMZ010000214.1:0-11777 GCA_040508335.1 Sphingobium sp. | reverse complement strand
CGGCCCGCATGCCGTTGACTTCGGCGATGACATAGGGCGGCAGGCGCTTCATGCGGTAGAATTCTTCAGACATTTTCGAGGCTTTCCTTAAGGGCTCCTGGGATGGATAATGGGTGGCGCGGCCTTTTTCTGGCGTGCGTCGGCGGCTATATACATTGCACCCGGCGCGCGCCAGAAAAAGCCGTGCGCATATAAGGACCAGCGAGGCGGAAATGGCATCGGACAAGAAAGACGCGCATGACGCCGGCCCTGAAAAAGAGGCGGCCGATCCGGGCCTGCCGTCGCTGGAGCAGATGCAGCAATGGACCGCGACGCTGGGGCGGGCGCAGCAGCTGCTGCTGGAACAGGCGGCCGGCATGGCCGACGCGCTGCCCTTCGATCTGGGCGCGGTGACGCGCGTGCAGGTGCAGTTCGCCGAAGAGGGCATAGCGCTGTGGCAGCGTTTCCTAGACGGTGGGGGGCTGTGGCGTCAGACGCCCGAGCCGCCGCCGATCGATAGCCCCGCCGCGCGCAAGGACCGTCGTTTCGCCGATCCGGCATGGGACGCGCATCCCTATTATGACTTCATCCGCCAAAGCTATCTGGTGATGTCGGATTATCTGATGGGCCTGGCCGACACGGTGGATGGCGGCGATCCCAAGCAGAAGGCGCAGTTGCGTTTCGCGACGGCCAATATGGTCGATGCGCTGGCGCCGAGCAATTTTCCCCTAACCAATCCCACCATCATGGCGCGCACGGTGGAAACAGGGGGCAAAAATCTGGTCAAGGGCATGAAGCAGATGCTCGCCGACCTCAAGAAGGGGCAATTGACGCAGACCGACGCCACCGCCTTCGAACTGGGGCGCAATATCGCCATGACGCCGGGCAAGGTCGTCAAGGAAACGCCGCTCTATCAGCTGATCCATTATGCGCCGACCACCGATCAGCAGCTGGAAACGCCGCTGGTTATCTTTCCGGCCTGGATCAACCGTTTCTACATATTGGATCTCAATCCGGAGAAAAGCTTCGTCAAATGGGCGCTCGATCAGGGCATCAGCGTCTTCATGGTGTCGTGGAAGTCCGCCGACGAATCGATGAAGGATATCGTCTGGGACGACTATATCCTGCGCGGGCAGATCGATGCGATCGATACCGTGCGGGAACTGCTGGGTGTGGCGGCGGTCCATACGGTGGGCTATTGCGTCGCGGGCACGACGCTCGCGGCCACGCTCGCCCTGCTGGCGGAGCGGGGAGAGGCGGACAAGGTGGCGAGCGCCACCTTCCTGACCGCACAGGTCGATTTCAGCAAGGCAGGCGATCTTGGCCTGTTCGTGGGGGACGAGCAGATGAAGATGCTCGAGAGTTTCTCGGGCAAAGGCTATCTCGACGGCCGGTACATGGCCGCGACGTTCAACCTGCTGCGCGGGCGCGACCTTATCTGGAATTATGTCGTCAACAATTATCTGCTGGGGCAGGATTATCCGCCGTTCGATCTTCTGCACTGGAATGGCGATACGACCAATCTTCCGGCGCTGTGGCACCGTGACTATCTGACGCGGCTCTATCGCGACAATCTGCTGGTCGTGCCCGATGCGATCAGCGTCGAAGGGACGCCGCTCGACCTTCGCAAGATAAAAACCCCCTGTTATGTCCAGGCGGGCCGGGAGGATCATATCGCGCCGCTCGAAAGCGTGTGGAAGCTGACCGAACATATGTCCGGACCGATCCGCTTCCTACTGGCTGGATCGGGGCATATTGCGGGGGTCGTCAACCCGCCGGCGGCGGGGAAATATCAATATTGGACCTGCGACGAACCGCAGCCCACGCTCGATGATTTTCTGGCTGCGGCGCAGGAAACCAAAGGAAGCTGGTGGCCCGACTGGAGCCGTTGGCTTCGCAATATCGATTCGCGATCGGTGGCTGCGGTGGGGGCGAGGGTTCCCGGGGAAGGAGCGCTCAAGGCGATCGAGGATGCGCCGGGACGCTACGTCAAGCTGAGATAATGACGGGCTAGCGGCTTATTAGGCAGGGCGTGCCGACACTGTGACGAAATCCGGCCAGATCTTTGCTGCGCTGCACAATATGCTTGCATCCTGCACGTGATTCGCATATTGTGCGCTGCAACAAAGGAGATGATCATGGCTGAGGATAGAAAGTTGCCGCGTAACCGGGCCTCGACGACCCTGTCAGCGGGCGAAATTCTGAAAGCCGCGGAAAACGCGATCAATGCAGCGCCTGCTCCGAAGCTGAGCAGCAGCAGCACGTCGCCGACCGCGCTTGCCGCCGCGACGACTGCGGTCGATGCGGCGCCCGAGCCGCCGGTCACGCCCGCAGCAACGCCCGCAGCAACGCCCGACGAAGTATTTGAAAGCCCGGTGGCCGCGATCGAACAGGATCAGGCCCAGACCATCCCTGTCATTGAAGGAACGACGATCATGAACGAAGTGTTCGAAACCAGCCGCAAGTTCGCCGACGACACCAAGGCGAAGATCGAAACCGCCTATGCCGACTTCAACGGCAAGGCCCGTGCCGGTGTCGAGAAATCGACCAAGGCGCTCAGCGAAATCAGCGACATCACCAAGGGCAATGTCGAAGCGCTAGTCGAATCGGGCAAGATCGCCGCAAAGGCTGCTGAGGCTATCGGCCAGGAAGCTGTCGATTACGGCCGCCGCAACTTCGAAAAGGCGACCGCTTCGTTGCGCAGCCTGTCGACCGCCAAGACGCCGACCGAATTCTTCCAGCTGCACAGCCAGTTCCTGTCGAGCAGCTTTGACGATTTCGCGAAGGAAACCGCGAAGAACAGCGAAGCCATGCTGAAGCTGGCCGGCGAGATCGCTCAGCCGCTGACGGCGCGCGTGACCGTCGTCACCGACAAGGTCAAGGCGCTCGCCGTCTAAGCATTCGCTTCGACCAACTAAAAAAGGCGTCCTGCATAGGGCGCCTTTTTTGTTGATTGCGCGCACCTGTTGGGTGCGTCGGCTTGCTCGGCCCTTGCCATGCGCGCGCGACATGCCATATTCCTCAACATCATGATCAGCATCGGCTCAGCAGCGACAGTGCGCGTCCATATGACGGGCCAAGATGGGGAAGATTCGGGCGACGGCACCGGCGGTCCCGGCGTCGGCGTCGCCACGCGGACCCGCACCCGCACCAAGAAACCGTCGCTCTACAAGGTGCTGCTGCTCAACGACGATTATACGCCGATGGAATTCGTCGTTCACGTCCTTCAGCATTTCTTCCGCATGGACATGGAGGAGGCGACCCGCGTGATGCTGCACGTTCATCAGCGCGGGGTCGGGGTCTGCGGCGTCTTCAGCTATGAGGTTGCCGAGACCAAGGTCAATCAGGTGATGGATTTCGCGCGGCAGAACCAGCATCCGCTGCAGTGCACGCTGGAAAAGGCCTGACGCCGCCCGCGTGCGGACGTCCGGCGCGATTCGCGACGGTTGAACGACCCTAGCTCCATTCTGCCGATCAGGGCCTGAACCCCGCGCTCAGCCCGCCATCTGCATCACCCGCGCCTGCAACCAGTCCGCAACCGCCGCGACCCGTGCTGTTCGGCGCAGATCCTCATGGATGACGAGCCAGAAGCTGCGCGTGATCGCGACCTGCCCTTCCAGCAGCGCGACCAGCGACGGGTCGTGCCGGGCGATGAAGTCGGGCAGCACGCCGATCCCGGCCGCCTCGGCGATCATGCGGTGCTGCATGTTGATGCTGGTCGCGCGCAGATGCGCTTCGAGGCCGTCATGCACTTCGCCGAGATAATCCAGTTCCGGCGAAAACAGAAAGTCGGGAACATAGCCGACGAGCGTGTGGCGCAGCAGCGCGGCCGCATCGGCCGGCGTGCCGTGGCGGG
Source organism: Sphingobium sp. (assembly GCA_040508335.1). Taxonomy (GTDB): domain Bacteria; phylum Pseudomonadota; class Alphaproteobacteria; order Sphingomonadales; family Sphingomonadaceae; genus Sphingobium. Next base: position 7,942 of record JBEVMZ010000214.1, on the reverse strand, counting down.
CGAGATAGGCGGGGGCGGCGTAGAGGCGCAGCGCATAATCGCCCAGCCGCCGCAGCGCCACCCGGCCCTTTTGTGGCCGCGCCAGCATCACCGCCATGTCGGCCTCCCGCTTGGACGGGTTGAGAAAGCCGGAGGCGGACAGCAGATCGAGCCGAATGCCCGGATGCTGCGCGCGAAAGGCGGCGAGGCCCGGCGCCAATACCCATGTGCCAAAGCCCTCGGCGACCGACAGGCGCACCTGACCCGACAATATATGCCCCTGTCCCGACACCTCTTCCATCGCCGACAATATCGCGCTTTCGGCTTGTTCGGCGTGGACGAGCAGCGTCTGACCGCGTCCGGAAAGCAGCCGCTCGCCGGCGCTGACTTCGAACAAATTGCCGCCGATCGCATTTTCCAGCCGAGCGATGCGGCGCGAAAGGGTGGTGGGGTCGATGCCGACGAGCCGTGCGGCGGGCACGATCTTGCGCGTGCGCGCGATAGCCAGGAACAGGCGAAGATCGTCCCAATCGACCAAGTCAGTTTTCCCACGCTGCATATTTGCAGTCCGCATATGCAGTTATACACCATTGCATGCAATAGTGCGGCAGGGCAGAGGAAGTATACGAACATCGGGTGTTTCTGCGGAGAGTGAACGACCATGCGCGACATCAGCCACCATCTCGCCATTGCCACGCCGCAGGCCACGCGCTTCAGCGACGTGTTCGACCCCAACAATGGCGGCGTGCAGGCGCGCGTGGCGCTGGGGGACCGGGCGTTAATCGATCAGGCAGTCGCGGCGGCGAAGAAGGCGCAGCCGGGCTGGGCGGCGACCAACCCGCAGCGCCGCGCGCGCGTCATGTTCGCGTTCAAGGGCTTGGTCGAAGCGCATATGGATGAACTCGCCCATCTGCTCAGTTCCGAGCATGGCAAGGTGATCGCCGATTCGAAGGGCGACATTCAGCGCGGGCTTGAGGTGATCGAATTTTGCTGCGGCATTCCGCATGTGCTGAAGGGCGAATTTACCCAAGGCGCCGGGCCGGGCATCGACGTCTATTCGATGCGCCAGCCGATCGGCATCGGTGCGGGCATCACCCCGTTCAACTTCCCCGCGATGATCCCGCTCTGGATGTCGGGTGTGGCGATCGCGACGGGCAACGCCTTCATCCTGAAACCCTCCGAGCGTGACCCGTCCGTACCGGTGCGGCTGGCCGAACTGTTCATGGAGGCAGGACTGCCGGAGGGCATCCTTCAGGTCGTGCAGGGCGACAAGGAAATGGTCGACGCGATTCTCGACCATCCCGACATCGGCGCGATCAGCTTCGTTGGTTCGTCCGACATCGCTCATTATGTCTATCGTCGCGGCGTCGACAACGGCAAGCGCGTGCAGGCGATGGGTGGTGCGAAGAATCACGGGATCGTCATGCCCGACGCCGACCTCGATCAGGTGGTGAACGATCTGGCGGGCGCCGCCTTCGGTTCGGCGGGCGAACGCTGCATGGCGTTGCCGGTCGTGGTGCCGGTGGGTGAGAAGACGGCGACCGCGCTGCGCGAGAAGCTGATCCCGGCGATCGCGGCGTTGCGGATCGGCGTATCGACCGATCCCGACGCGCATTATGGCCCCGTCGTGACCGCCGCGCATAAGGCTAAGATCGAAAGCTACATTCAGATGGGTGTCGATGAAGGCGCGGAACTGGTGGTCGACGGACGCGGCTTTTCGTTGCAGGGCCATGAGGAGGGCTTTTTCGTCGGCCCGACGCTGTTCGACCGGGTGACGCCCGCTATGCGCACCTATCAGGAAGAGATTTTCGGCCCCGTGCTTCAAATCGTGCGCGCGCCCGATTTCGAAGGCGCGCTCGCGCTCGCCAGCGAACATCAATATGGCAACGGCGTCGCCATCTTCACCCGCAACGGCCATGCCGCGCGTGAATTCGCCGCGCGCGTCAATGTCGGCATGGTCGGCATCAACGTGCCGATCCCGGTGCCGGTCGCCTATCATAGTTTCGGCGGCTGGAAGCGGTCTGCCTTTGGCGATACCAACCAGCACGGGATGGAAGGCGTCAAATTCTGGACCAAGGTCAAGACGGTGACGCAGCGCTGGCCCGACGGCGGCGCGAGCGGCGACAGTGCCTTCGTTATTCCGACGATGGGGTAAGACACAGACGATGAACCAGTTCGACCTGACCGACGAGCAGCGCGAGATACAGGATCTCGCGCGCCGTTTCACCGCCGACGCGATCACTCCGTATGCGGCGCAGTGGGACGAAGAGCATATTTTCCCGCGCGACACGATCCGGGCTGCTGCGGCTCTCGGGTTCGGCAGCATCTATGTGTCCGAAGCATCGGGTGGCATTGGTCTGGGGCGGCTGGAAGCGGCGCTGATCATGGAGGCGATGGCCTATGGCTGTCCCTCCACCAGCGCCTTCATCTCGATCCACAATATGGCCGCCTGGATGATCGACCGCTTCGGTGATCAGGCGCTCAAGGACAAATATCTGCCCGATCTGGTGCCGATGACCCGGATGGGCAGCTATTGCCTGACCGAGGCGGCGGCAGGGTCCGACGCCGCCGCGCTCCACACCAGGGCGGTGCGCGATGGCGATCATTATGTCGTGAACGGCGCCAAGCAGTTCATTTCCGGCGGCGGTGAAAACGACATCTATGTCGTCATGGTGCGCACCGGGGGCGAGGGGGCGAAGGGGATTTCCTGCCTCGTCATTGAAAAGGATATGCCGGGTGTCAGCTTCGGCGCGGCAGAGCGCAAGCTTGGCTGGCACTCGCAGCCGACCGCGCAGGTCAATTTCGACGATGTGCGCGTGCCGGCGGGCAATCTGGTCGGGGCGGAGGGCGAGGGGTTTCGCATCGCGATGATGGGCCTTGATGGCGGGCGTCTAAATATCGGCGCCTGTTCGCTTGGCGGCGCGCAGCGCTGCATCGACGAGGCAGTGCGCTATACGCAGGAACGCAGGCAGTTCGGGCAGGCGCTTGCCGACTTCCAGAATACCCAGTTCACGCTGGCGGACATGGCGACCGAACTGGAAGCGGCGCGTGCCCTGCTCTATCTGGCGGCGGCCAAGGTGACGCAGGGCGCGCCCGACAGGACGCGCTTTGCCGCCATGGCCAAGCGGCTTGCGACCGATACCGGTTCGGCTGTGGCCGACCGCGCGCTTCAGTTGCATGGCGGTTATGGCTATCTGATGGATTATCCCATAGAGCGTCTCTGGCGTGATTTGCGGGTCCATTCCATCCTGGAAGGGACTAACCAGGTCATGCGCATGATCGTCGCGCGCGACATGCTGAGGCCATGAGCCGCCGGGTTCGCGCGCCGTCTGGCCGGTGCGCCGTTAGCAGACAGGCGCGAAATACGGAGCGCACATGACCGATCAGCTTCTAACCTTCATCGAAAACAGTCCCAACGGATCGGTCGGCCGCATCCGGCTGAACCGGCCGAAGGCGATCCATGCACTGACATCGGACATGTGTGAGGCGATCATCGCCGCTCTGCTCGAATGGGCGAATGACGACGCGGTGTTGGCGGTGATGATCGATCATGCGCCCAGCTCCGATGGCGATCCCAAATTGTCGCGTGGCTTCTGCGCGGGCGGCGACATCGCGATGCTGGCGAACAGTGCAAAGGGCGATTGCGTGGAGGCCGAGCGCTTCTTCCACCTCGAATATCAGATGAACCATCTGTTGTTTGTCTATGGCAAGCCGATCGTCGCCTTCATCGATGGCATCGTCATGGGCGGGGGCGTGGGCCTTTCGCTGCCCGCGCGCTTCCGGGTGGCGACAGAGCGCACGACCTTTGCCATGCCCGAAACCGGCATCGGCCTGTTCCCCGATGTCGGCGGCGGCTGGTTCCTACCCCGCTTGCCCGGTCGCGCGGGCGTGTGGTTGGCGACGACCGGCGCGCGGATCAAGGGCGCGGACTGCGCGGCTTTGGGGCTGGCCACCCATTATATGGAGTCGGCCAAGCTCGATGCGGTCAAGGCACGCATCCTTGCCGATCCCACCGGTCTTGCCGACATATTGGGCGAAATGGCCGATCCGGTGCCGCCGTCCGCTTGGGAAGCGCATCGCGACGAGATCGACCGGGGCTTTGCCTCTGATCGCTATGAGGACATTATTGCAGCGCTGAAGGCGGAGGATACGCCTTGGGCGCGCGAGCAGCTTGCTACGCTTGCCGCCAAGTCGCCCCAGACGATCAAGGTCGCGTTGCGGCAGTTGCGCGAGGGCGCGGCGTTCACCGACTTTGCCGACAATATGCGCAACGAATATCGCATCGCGACCCACGTCATCCGGCGGCCCGATTTCGTTGAGGGCGTGCGCGCCGTGATCTTCGACAAGGACAATGCGCCGCGCTGGAACCCGGCGACCCCGGAGGAGGTCAGCGATGCGCTGATCGACAGCCTGTTCGCGCCGCTCGGGGGCGGGCGGGAATGGACGCCCGTTCCCCAGACGCAGATGATGGAGTGACAATTTATGGGCTATGAAACGATCCAGGTCGAAACGCGCGATGCCGTCACGCTGATCACGCTTGACCGACCGCAGGCGCTCAACGCGCTCAACAGCCAGGTGCTGAAGGACCTGACGGCCGCCTTCGCCGCTTATGATGCGGACGCGAGCCAGCTTTGCGCGGTGCTGATTGGCAGCGGGGACAAGGCCTTCGCGGCCGGCGCCGACATCAAGGAGATGGCGGACAAGGCGTCGGCCGACTTCTATCTCGAGGATTTCTTCGCCGGCTGGCAGAGCGGCGTCGTCGCGACGCGCAAGCCGTGGATCGCGGCGGTCAACGGCTTTGCGCTAGGCGGCGGTTGCGAGCTGGCGATGATGGCGGACGTCATCATCGCGTCGGAAACCGCCAAGTTCGGGCAGCCCGAAATCAAGCTTGGCGTCGCGCCCGGCATGGGCGGATCGCAGCGGCTGACGCGCGCGATCGGCAAGGCCAAGGCGATGGAAATGTGCCTGACCGGGCGGATGATGGGGGCGCAGGAGGCGGAAAGCGCGGGCCTCGTCGCGCGCGTCGTGCCCGCTGCCGATCTGCTGGATGATGCGCTCAAGACCGCCGCGCTTATCGCGTCGATGCCGCCCATCGCCGCGATGGCGAACAAGGAAATGGTGAACAACGCGTTCGAAATGACCCTGAGCCAGGCGCTCGTCAGCGAACGGCGTCTGTTCCAGATACTAACCGCGACGCAGGACCGCACCGAGGGCATGACCGCCTTTATCGAGAAGCGCGCTGGCGTCTGGCAGGGTCGCTGAAGGCCGGTTTGGAAGGGAGGCCCAAGATCATGACTCAGACCATCGCCTTTATCGGCCTGGGCAATATGGGCGGCGGCATGGCGGCCAACCTGTTGGCCAAGGGCTATGCCGTGCGCGCGTTCGACCTGTCAGCGGATGCGGTGGCGCGCGCGGTGGAAGCGGGTGCCGTGGCATGTGAGAGCGCCGCGCAGGCAGTGCTGGAGGCAGACGCAGTGGTGACGATGCTGCCCGCCGGGCGGCATGTCGAAGGCGTCTACACCGGCGAAATATTCGGCCATGCGCGGCCCGGCACGCTTTTCCTCGATTGTTCGACCATCGATGTCGCGACCGCGCGCAAGGTGATCGCGGCCGCGACGGACGCAGGCTTCGACATGGTCGATGCCCCGGTGTCGGGCGGGATCGCGGCGGCCAATGGCGGTACGCTCACTTTCATGGCCGGCGGCACGGACGCTGCGTTCGCGCGCGCGCAACCGATCCTCTCGGCGATGGGCAAGGCGGTCATCCATGCGGGCGACGCCGGCAATGGGCAGGCGGCCAAGATCTGCAACAACATGCTGCTCGGCGCGACGATGATCGCCACCTGCGAAAGCTTCGCCATGGCCGACAAGCTCGGCCTCGACGCGCAGACCTTTTACGACATTGCCAGCGTGTCGTCGGGGCAGAGTTGGTCGATGACGAGCTATTGCCCAGTACCTGGCGTCGGCCCGGCCTCGCCGGCAGACAATGGCTATCAGGGCGGTTTTGCCGTCGCACTGATGCTCAAGGATTTGAAGCTCGCCAACGAAGCGGCGGCTTTGGTCAACGCGAGTGTGCCGATGGGCGCTAACGCGCTGGCGCTCTACCAGCTGCTCGCCAATCAGGGCAAGGGTGGCCGGGACTTTTCAGCAGTCATCGAGCTGCTGGAGAAATAAGCCGATCAGGCCGCGACCGCGCGTTCCTCGTCCAGGAAGGCGGCGACGTCGTTGAGCGCGACATCCTTCGACAGGAAGGTCGCGCCGATGCCGTGCGCCAGCAGGAAGGGCAGGGTGCCGCCGCTCATCTTCTTGTCGTGCAGCATATGGGCGACGAGCGATGCGCCGTTGCCGGTGACATGCGCGCTGGCGAGGTCATGGGGCAGGCCTGCCGCGCGCAGATGGGCGGTTACGCGCGCTGCATCCTCTTCCGAACATAGCCCCAGCCTTGCAGAATAGCGGAACGCAAGTGCCATGCCGGCAGCAACTGCCTCGCCATGAAGCAACATGTCGGAAAACCCGGTATCCGCCTCCAGTGCGTGGCCGAACGTATGGCCCAGATTGAGCAGCGCGCGGCGACCGCTCGTCTCGCGCTCGTCATCGGCGACGATGGCCGCCTTCGCCGCGACGCTGCGGCCGATGGCGTGGGCGCGCGCGTCGGCGTCGCCGGCGAGCAGGCGGACACCCTCGCTTTCGCACCAGGCGAAGAAGTCGGGATCGTCGATCAGGCCATATTTGACGACCTCGGCATAGCCGGCGCGCACCTCCCGCACCGGGAGCGTGTCGAGTGTCGTGGGATCGATCAGCACCATGGCGGGCTGATGGAAGGCGCCGACGAGATTCTTGCCGGCCTGCGTGTTGATCGCCGTCTTGCCGCCGACCGAACTGTCCACTTGCGCGAGGAGCGTGGTCGGCACCTGCACGAAATGGCAGCCGCGCTTGAGGATGGAGGCAGCAAAGCCGACGAGGTCGCCGATCACGCCGCCGCCCAGCGCGACGATATGGTCGCTGCGCTCGACTTCGGCGGCTAGCAGCGCGTCCATCAATCGTTCGAGGCCCGCCCAGCTTTTGGTCTTTTCACCGGCAGGCAGGATGATGGGCGTGGGGTCGATGCCGGCCTGTTTAAGGCTGGCGGCGAAACGGGGATATTGCGCCTGCGCGACCTGCTCGTCGGTAACGGCGATCAAGCGCCGGCCGCGCGCATAGGGAAGAAGATGCTCGCCCGCCCGGTCTAGCGCGCCCGCCTCTATCCGTACGTCATAGCTGCGCGTGCCCAGCGATACGGGAATGACGGTCATGACGATAATTGCTCCATGATGCGATCCACCGCGACGTCGTGGGGGGCCGCGCCGCTGCGCACATGAATGGGCGCGAGCGCGTAGACGGGGTTCCGGACGGCGGCGAGTTCGGTAAGCACAGTGCGCGGATCGCGATCCTTCAGCAGCGGGCGACCGTCCCGGCGCGACACGCGATCGACCAATATGTCGATATCCGCGTCCAGCCAGATCGCCGTCGCCTGCGCGAGGATGAGGTCGCGTGTAGCTTCTTCCATGAAGGCGCCGCCGCCGGTCGCGATCACCTTGGCCTCGCCGTCCAGCAGCCGCGCGATCACCCGCCGCTCGCCATCACGAAAATAGGGTTCGCCATAGGTGGCGAACATTTCCGTAATCGTCATGCCGGCGGCCTTTTCGATCTCTTCATCCGCATCGACGAAGTCGAGGCCGAGCCGCGCGGCCAGCCGCCGCCCCACGGTGGATTTGCCGACGCCCATCATGCCGATGAGGACGATGGGGGCGCGGGTCGCGGCAGGCGGACAAGATTTGCTGTTTCGCTGCATGGATGGCGCGGCTATACAGCCAGCCGTTCCATAGGCAAATACGCAACTTAGGCGCCGCGCCTTCACGCGGGCGGAAGGTTTCATGAAGAATAAGAGCAATTTTAGCAGCTTCGGCAGCTCGTCGCGCCGCCGG
>JBEVMZ010000191.1:0-5062 GCA_040508335.1 Sphingobium sp. | reverse complement strand
GCGGCGGCGGCCGGCGTGCCCTTCATCTTCAAATCCTCGTTCGACAAGGCCAACCGCACCTCGGTCGGCGGCAAGCGCGGCGTCGGCATTGATGCGGGCCTTGCCATCCTGGCAGAAGTCAAGGCGACGCTCGGCTGCCCGGTGCTGACGGACGTGCATGACGCGTCACAGGTGGAAGCGGCGGCGCAGGCGGTCGACATTCTGCAAATCCCTGCCTTCCTCTGCCGGCAGACCGACCTGCTGCTCGCCGCCGGGCGGACCGGCGCGGTCGTGAACGTCAAGAAGGGCCAGTTCCTCGCCCCCTGGGATATGGCGGCCGTCGCGCAGAAGGTCGCATCCACCGGCAACGACCGCATCCTCCTCACCGAACGTGGCGCGAGTTTCGGTTATAATACATTGGTTAGCGACATGCGCGCCCTGCCGGTCATGGCGCAGACCGGCTATCCGGTGGTGTTCGACGCCACCCATTCGGTGCAGCAGCCCGGGGGCCTTGGCTCGGCATCGGGCGGGCAGCGCGAATATGCGCCGCTGCTCGCGCGCAGCGCGGTCGCGGCGGGCGTGGCAGCGATCTTTGCCGAAGCGCATCAGGACCCGGACAATGCCCCATCCGACGGGCCAGTGATGCTGCCGCTCGACTGGATCGGGCCGATGCTCGCGCAACTAAAAGCCATAGATGCGATCGTGAAGGCCTGACGCCTTTGTCCGCCGCGATTCCCTAACCGTTAGATGATGCCATCTGACTGGGATCGCTTTGCCCCTCCTTCACCGACAGCATCTCGCCGATCCTGGCGGCCAGGCTGTCGATCTGGAACGGCTTGGTGATCATCTGCATGTTGGTGCCGAGGAAGCCCGAGCGGATCGCGGCATTTTCGGCATAGCCGGTGACGAACAGGACCGGCAGCGCGGGCAGATGCCGTCGCGCGATTTCGGCGAGCTGCCGCCCGTTCATGCCGGGCAGCCCCACGTCGGAGATCATGAGGTCGAACTGCGCCCCCGTGGCGAAAATATCGACCGCCGCCTGGGCATCCGCCGCTTCGACCGCTACATAGCCCAGCTCCTCCAGCAGATCGCGCACCAGCATGCGCACGCTTGCGTCATCCTCGACCAGCAACACGCTCTGCCCGCTGCCGCGCACGACCGCCTGCGCCGCGTCCGCCTTGGGCGCCTCTACCCGATCCTGCGCGACGGGAAGGTAGATGCTGACGCATGTGCCTTCGCCGGGGTGAGAAGTGATGCGCACCTGCCCCCTGGACTGTTTGGCAAAGCCATAGACCATCGACAGGCCAAGGCCCGTCCCCTGCCCGATCGGCTTGGTGGTAAAGAAGGGATCAAACACTTTTTCCAGCAGTGCATCGTCCATGCCGACGCCGGTGTCGGAAACCGATATGACGACATAGTCCCCCGGCACGATCCCCGGATGCGCGACGCATTCCGCCGCATCGACCGTGACCGCCCCCGTCGCAAGGGTCAGCGTGCCGCCATGCGGCATCGCGTCGCGCGCATTGATGGCAAGGTTCAGGACCGCATTTTCGAGCTGGTTGGCATCGACCAGCGCGGCCGGCGCCGTCTCCTGCGTCATGATCGACACGGCGATCTGCTCGCTGACCGTGCGGTCAAGCAGATCGCGCAGCGACAGGATCAGCGCGTTAACGTCGGTCGGTCGGCTGTCGAGCGACTGGCGGCGGGAAAAGGCGAGCAACCGCGCGGTCAGCGCCGCCGCGCGCTGGGCGGATGTCGTGGCCGCGTCCATGAAGCGGTCGAGATCGTCGATCCGCCCCGCCGCGATCCGCCGCCGCATGACGTCCAGACCGCCGATCACGCCGGTCAGCATATTGTTGAAATCATGCGCGATGCCGCCTGTGAGCTGTCCCACCGCCTCCATCTTCTGCGCTTGCCGCAGCGATGCCTCGGCGCGCTCGCGTTCCTGCACCTCGGTGTTGAGCTTCTCGAGCGCCTCCTTCAATTCGGCGGTGCGTCGGTCGACCTCCTCCTCCAGCAGCTTGGCCGCGCGGGCCAATGCCTCCTGCCCCCGCTTCTGCGCGTCGATATCGACGATGACCGAGACCGCGCCAGCCGGCTCGCCCCTCAGTCCGCGCAAGGGAACGGCCGCGACCTGGGTCCAGATGTCGCCGCCCTCCACGGGCCGATACAGAAATTCAAGGCCCGCCACCTTCTCGCCGCGCAGAGCGCGCGCCGCCGCGAACTGGCTGCGCTCGATCCGCCTGCCGTCCGCATCATAGCCGATCCAGCGCTCTTCCGCGTCGGCCTGTCGGGACGGAATGACATCGTCAGGCACGAAGCGTTTGAAGGCGGGGTTGCTCATGATCGTGTCGCCGCCCGCATCGATGAACGCGACCCCCACGGGAAGATTGTCCAGCAGGGTCGAAAGGCGCGTGCGCTCCGCGTCCAGCTCGGCGAGCCGGTCGCGAATCTCGAACTGCTTCTGCCGTGCGCGCATGGCCGAAGCGACGGCGCTGACCAGCGACTCCGAGCTGAGCGGCCGTTCCAGCAGGATGACGTTGATCGCGCTTTCCGGCAGCCGTCGCTGATTTGACTGCGTCGGCTGCACGCCGCCCGCCTGCCGCCCCGCCAGCAGAATGAAGGGAATGTCGGACCAGGCGGGCTGGCCCTCCAACGCCCGGTGAAGCGGCGCCAGATCGCTTAGCAGCGCCTCTTCCGTGACGAGGGCGACGCCAACATCGTCGGTGATCGCCGCCGCGAGTTCGTCCATCTGCGGATAGACAGCAACGTCGAAGCCGTGCCGCTCCAGCAAGTCCGACACGCTTGCGGCATCGCCGCCATAAGGCGCGCAGCAAAGTATCCGGCGCCCCTGAGACATCGCCCTATACACTGGCGGATCGATCCTCCATCAGACCCCGCTCGCCCGTCATATATTTGGGCGTCCCGGTCATGATCCCGCGAAATTCCGCCAGCGGTTCGCCGACCCGCAAACCCCGCGCATCGATCCGCAATTCGCGGATCATGTCCTCATGCGCGCCGCTGCGGTTCTTGACGACGGAGATCGCCTTACGAATGCGACCGTCCGCTTCGAAATAGCGCAACAGAATGACGATATCGGCGATGTAGGACACGTTGAGACCATGCGTGTTCATCGACCCGAACAGCCCCTGCTGCGGGCTTATCAGAAAGGTCACGACGCCGGCCTGGTTGAGGTAGGACAATAGTTCGTGCAGCTGAAGAATGAGCTGCTGCTCTTGCGGCATCGCCGCCAGATAGCCATTGAGACTGTCGATCAGCACGATGCGCGTGTCGCGCTCTTCCACTTCCCGGCGCACCATCGCGGCAAATTCACCGGGCGCGATCTCCGCCGGATCGATCTGCCGAATAACCAGGCACCCGCTGTCCATATAGGATTGCAGGTCTATGCCGAACGCCTTGGCCCGCGCGATCAGGGTGCCGACCCGCTCGTCAAACTCATAGATGACGCCGTTTTCGCCCCGCTCGCATGCCGCGGCGAGATATTGGAGCGCGAGGCTGGTCTTGCCCGAACCGGCAGGGCCGGTGATCAGCGTCGACGTGCCGCGCGCCGGCCCGCCGTCCAGCAGCGCATCGATAGCAGGGATGCCGCTCGCGACCGGCTCTCCGACGAAGGCCCCGTGATGCTCGGCTGCGATCAATCGGGGAAATATCTCCAACCCACCCTTACGGATCACCAGGTCGTGATAGCCGGCGGTGAAATCGACGCCGCGCAATTTCTGGATCTGCATGCGCCGGCGCGCGGAGCCGAAATCGAGCGTCAGGCGCTCGAGCGTTATAACGCCGTGACACAGGCTGTGCAAATGGTTGTCCCGCACGCCGCTGCCGCCGGTCAGGTCGTCGATCAGCAGCACGGTGGTGTCGAACCGCGCGAAAAATTGTTTGAGGAACAGGAGTTGCCGCCGGTAACGTAGCGCATCCTGCGCCAGCAGCCGCAATTCGGACAGGCTGTCGAACACGACCCGCGTAGGCCTGATCTCTTCCACCCGTTCCTTGATGAGCTGCACCGTGCTCCCCAGTTCCATCTCCCAGCTATGGAGGATGGACTGGTCCTTGCCGATGCCCAACACCTCGTCGGCCGACGCCAGTTCGAACAGGTTGACGCCGCTCAGGTCCCAGCCATGGGAATGGGCGACGACGTCCAGCTCCTCCGCCGTTTCCGACAGGGTGATGTAGAGCGTTTTTTCGCCCCGGCGCGTGCCTTCCAGCAGAAACTGTAGCGCTAGGGTGGTTTTCCCCGACCCCGGCGTCCCTTCGACCAGATAGAGACGGTTGAAGGGCAAACCACCCTTCACAATCTTGTCCAGCCCATCATTGCCGGTAGAAATCCGGTCCCCGCCGTCCTGCATCGTCGCGTCTTTCATTCTGCCTGCGTCGATACCCATAGGCCATCGGCTGGGTTCCGTCACGATTCTTACCCGCCGGTGTCGCGTTGCGCCCGGCTACCCCAGCAACCTGCCGCCCGACGACCGCACCCGCGACGCACGCTGCTCCTCGCGGTGGAACGACATCAGCATGCCGAGCAGGATGAGGACCGTCATCATCGCCGACCCGCCATAGGACATCAACGCCAGCGGAATGCCCACCACCGGCGCGAGGCCCATCACCATCGCCAGGTTGATCCCGACATAGAGAAACAGGGTGAAGGACAGCCCAAAGGCGGCAAGGCGGGTGAACCGGGACTGGCTTTCAAAGCCGATCCGCGATCCCCATCGGATCAGATAGCCATAAGTGAGGATGACGAAGACGCCGCCGATAAGGCCCCATTCCTCGGCCATCGTTGCGAAGATGAAGTCGGTGTGGGTTTCGGGCAGATATTCCAGATGGCTCTGCGTGCCGTTCAGATAGCCCTTGCCCAGCCAGCCGCCCGAACCGATCGCGATCTTCGACTGGCTGATATGATAACCCGTGCCCAGGGGATCGCTGTCGGGGTCGAGGAAGATGAGCACCCGGTTGCGCTGATAATCGTGCAGCATCGCCCAGGCGACCGGCAGCATCGCCAGCACGACCGCGCCCGCCGCCAGGAAATAGCGCCAGGCGATCCCCGCCAGGAACATCATGCTCA
>JBEVMZ010000143.1:0-6894 GCA_040508335.1 Sphingobium sp. | reverse complement strand
GGCGCGAGCGAAGCGATCGCCATCGCGATCGGGCGGACGAAGGCGACGAATGTCGTGACCTCGTCCGTCGAGCATGACGCCGTTCTGCGCGTTTCGGTCGGCGCGATGCGGCTGGCGGTCGATGGCGCTGGCGTCGTTTTGAACGAAGATGCGGCGGCGGGGCTGGTCGCAGTCCAGCATGTGAATAATGAAACCGGGGTCATCCAGCCGCTGGACCACATCGACCGGGCGGGTACGACCCTGTTCGTCGACTGTGCGCAGAGCGCGGGTCGGATGCCGCTGCCCGATGCGGACATGATCGCGATCAGCGCGCATAAATTCGGTGGCCCGCCCGGCGTCGGCGCGCTTTTGATCCGCGACCTGGCGATGATCTCGCCCAGCGGCGGGCAGGAACAGGGCTATCGCGCGGGGACGGAAAATCTGCCGGGTGTGATGGCGATGGCGGCGGCGCTGGACGCAGGCGCGGACTGGACCGTCGGCGCGGCGCCATTGCGCGCCCGCTTGGACGCAGGGATCGAAGCGGCAGGCGGGATCGTCGTCGCGCGTGACGCCCCCCGCGTCCCCTGGATCGCGAGCTACCGGATGCCCGGCCTCTCGGCCCGCGCGCAGCTCATCCAGTTCGATCTTGCCGGCATCTCCGTCTCGGCGGGCAGCGCCTGCTCTTCGGGATCGCTCAAGACCAGCCATGTGCTCGCCGCCATGGGCTGGCCGGAAGCGGCGGCGGCGGAGGTCGTGCGCGTCAGCTTCGGGCCGGAAACGGGCATGGCTGATATCGATCGCTTCCTGTCCACATGGACCGCGATGGCGGAGCGGGCGCGGCGGTGATCTATCTCGATTATCAGGCGACGACCCCGCTCGCCCCCGAAGCGTGGGAGGCGATGGCGCCGCTTTTGCGCGATCAGTTCGCGAACCCGCACAGCGCGCACCGGCCCGGCCGCGCGATGGCCGCGCAGGTCGAGGCGGCACGGGACGAGATCGCCATGCTGCTGCCGAAAGACGGGCGCCTGCTCTTCACGTCCGGCGCGACCGAGGCGCTCAACCTTGCGATTCAGGGCGCGCCCGCAGGCGGCATCGTCACCATCGCTACAGAACATGCAGCCGTCCTCGATACGGTCGATGCGATGCGCCGCGCGGGGCGGGCGGTCACCGTTCTGCCGGCGGACGCGGACGGCCTGATCGATCTGGACGCGGCCGCGCACGCCATCGTGCCGGGCGTCGCGCTGGTCGCGGCAATGCTGGTGAATAACGAAATCGGCGTGGTTCAGCCGGTCGCGGCGCTCGCGGAGCTGGCGCATGCGGCGGGCGCGTTGTTCCTCTGCGATGCGGTGCAGGGCTATGGGCGGGTGCCCGTGCCGCAGTCATGCGACATGGTCGCTGTCAGCGCGCATAAGATCCACGGGCCCAAGGGAGTCGGTGCGCTTTGGGTGCGCGATGAGGTTAGGATCGAGCCCCTGATTCACGGTGGCGGGCAGGAAGGCGGCTTGCGGTCGGGGACGCTGTCGCCAGCGCTTTGCGCCGGTTTCGGCGTTGCCGCCCGCCTGATGCGCGAACGGCAAAGCAGGGACGCGGCGCATGTGGAAATGCTCTGGGATCGCGCGCGCGCGCTCCTTCCGGACTGGCATTTGAACGGATCGCCGGAGCGGCGCTACCATGGCAATCTCAATCTGCGTCGCGAAGGGCTCGATGGTGCGCGGCTGTTGTCGGAGTGTCGGAACTTGGCTATCTCCCTCGGGAGTGCTTGCGCCAGCGGATCGGGACGCCCAAGTCATGTGTTGCGCGCCATCGGCTTGAACGCCGCGCAGGCGCGGGGATCGGTGCGGATCGGCTTTGGCCGATATACGACGCTGGCCGAAGTTGAGGATGGCGCAAGGGCGATCAACGAAGCGGCAGACCGGCAAATGGCGCCGTAGAATGGGAAGGTCGCAAACATGCCCAGAATCATATTCATAAGCGCCGACGGCGAGAGCCGGCACGAAGTGTCGGCGGAGGCCGGGTCCGTCCTATTGGACGTCGCGCAGGCGGCGGATCAACCACTTGAAGGCACATGTGAAGGGCAGATGGCCTGCTCCACCTGCCATGTCATCGTGGAGGCGCAGGATTTCGAGCGGTTGCCCGCCGCCAGCGAAGCGGAAGAGGATATGCTCGATCTCGCCGCGTCGGCGACGCGCACCAGCCGCCTCGCCTGCCAGATCGTCCTGGGCAAAGATATCGACGACCTGACGGTTCGTATTCCCGGCGAAATTTGCAATATGCAGGGCATGTGACGCGCCGCCCGATGGACAGGCTTGTCCAACGACGGCACAAGCGGGGTATGACCTCCATACGCACTCTCCTCTGCATTCTGGCGCTGCCCTGGTCCCTTCCCGCGTCGGCGCAAGAGCGCGGGTCGCAGACGCCCGCCGCAGCGCGCTATATCGTCCCGCAGTCGGCGCTCGATTCGGCGCGCAATCCCAAGACGATCGAAGAAGAGACCGGCGGACGTCTCGGCGTGGCATTGGTGGATGCGGATGGCCGGCTCCTCCTGGGGTTCAACCGCGACGAGCGCTTCGCCATGTGCTCGGTCTTCAAGGCGCCGCTCGCGGCCGCGATCCTGACGGGCGCCGATTCGGGCAAGTTCGGCCTAGATGGGCAGGTGTCCTTCACGAAAAGCGATATTCTGGATTTTGCGCCGGCGGTCAGGAAGAATGCCAAGCGCGGCCGCATGTCGATGGCGGAATTGGCGCAGGCTGCGGTCGAGGTCAGCGACAACAGCGCGGCCAATCTGCTGCTGCCGATGATCGGCGGGCCGCCGGGCCTCACCGCCTTCTTCCGCGCCCATGGCGACACCGTGTCACGGCTCGACCGTACCGAGCCGGCGCTCAATGAAAACAAGCAAGGGGACGATCAGGATACCTCCAGCCCCGCCGCCATGGCCGGGCTGATGGGCCGGCTGCTCCTGTCGCATATGGAGAAGGACAGCGCGCAGAAACTGCGCGGCTGGATGGTGGCGAGCCGGACGGGGGACGCGCGGATCAGGGCGGGGTTGCCCAAGGGGTGGACCTCGGGCGGCAAGACCGGGAGTTGCGGCACCGCGTTCAACGATGTCGCGATCGTAAAGTCGCCTGGCGGTGACGATTATGTCCTGGCGATTTTTCTCGATCGCCCGACCGTGGACACCAAAAAAGCCGAAGCAGCGATCGCCGAGGCGGCCCGTTCGGCGCTCGCTTTTATCGCGCAGGCGCAGAAGAGCGGCCTTTGACGGTCAGAGTGTCGCCGCCCATGAACGCGCCTTGCCTTAGGCGCGGCGATCCGCCATATGCGCGTCCGGGAGTCGGGCGGACGTGGCCGTCGCCAACCTGGTCAGGTCCTGACGGAAGCAGCCACAACGATTTCGTCGCGGGTCGTCCCGGCTCCCACCTTACTCCCGGCTCTGCCTCCGGCTTCGACAGCATCATCCCGAACCGCTAGGCTGACGCCATGTCCGATTCCCCCACGCCCTATCGCGTCCTGGCGCGCAAATACCGGCCGCAGAATTTCCGCGAGCTGATCGGGCAGGATGCCATGGTCCAGACGCTGGGCAATGCGATCCGGCGCGGGCGGCTGGCGCATGCTTTTCTGATGACCGGGGTACGCGGCGTCGGCAAGACGTCGACCGCGCGGCTGATCGCCAAAGCGTTGAACTGCGTCGGGCCTGACGGGCAGGGCGGGCCGACGATCGATCCGTGCGGACAGTGCGAATATTGCGTGGCCATCGCTGAAGGCCGGCATATGGACGTGATCGAGATGGATGCGGCCAGCCATACCGGCGTAGACGACGTGCGTGCCATCATCGATATTGCTGGCAAGGGCGCGTTTTCCGCCCGATATAAAGTGTACATCATCGACGAAGTGCACATGCTTTCGAAGAACGCCTTCAATGCGTTGCTCAAGACGCTGGAAGAGCCGCCGGCCCATGTGAAGTTCATTCTGGCCACGACCGAAGTGAACAAGGTCCCGGTCACGATCCTGTCGAGATGCCAGCGTTTCGACCTGCGCCGCATTCCAGCCGATCTGCTCGCCCGCCATTTCGCGCACGTCGCGCAAATGGAGGGGTTTGAGGCCGAACCCGAAGCGCTGGCGCTGATCGCGCAGGCGGCTGAAGGATCGGCGCGCGATGGCCTTTCAATATTGGACCAGGCGATCGCGCATGCCGAACTGGGCGAGAGCGCGGCCGCCATCGACGCGGCGCAGGTGCGCGAGATGCTGGGCCTGTCGGATCGAGGGTCGATGCGGCGCCTGCTCGGGCTGATGCTCGAAGGCGAAACCGCGCTGCTGCTGGGCGCGGTGCGCGAACAATATGCTCTGGGCGTCGAGCCGCTGGCGCTGATGCGCGGGCTGCTAGAATTGGTCCACGGTATCAGTATCGCTAAGGCGAGCGGCAATCCGGCCGATCCTTCGCAATCCGCCGAAGAACGCGAGGCGCGGGCCGAATGGGCGACGCAGCTTGGCTTTGCGTCGCTGCATCGGCTTTGGCAATTGCTGCTCAAGGGACATGACGAGGTGGCGGCCGCGTCGCTGCCGCTGGAAGCATGCGAAATGGCGCTGCTGCGCGTGCTCCACGCCGCGTCCATGCCCGACCCCGGCGAGATCGCGCGGATGCTGCGCGAGGGCGTGCCGGCGCTCACAGCGGCGAGCGAGATATCGGGCGGCGGGGACAATTCCGCGCCGGCCGCCGCTTTGCCCTCCCGGATCGAGGACATCATCGCGTTGGTCGAGGAGAAAAAGGCCTCGCTCGCTGGTCATCTCCACGATTGCTGTGCATTGGTGTCGCTCGCGCCGCCTGACATCGAAGTACGGCTGACAAACCCCTGGCCCTATGGCGATTTTCGCCGCGACCTTGAGCAGGTGCTGAACGCCGCCACGGGCGCGCGCTGGACCGTGCGTCTGGCCGAATCCGGCGGCGCGCCGACATTGCTCGAACAACAACGCCAGCGCTTGGGCGAAGAACGCGCCGCCGTGCTGGAAACCCCCGTGGTGAAGGCGGCTCTGGCCGCTTTCCCCGAAGCCGATTTCGATCGGATCGAACAATGGAGTGCTGAACGATGAAGGACCTGAACGAAATCCTGGGCATGGCGAGCCGCGTGCAGGAGGAGTTGACGAAGGCGCAGGAAAATCTCGACAAGCTCGAGGTCGAAGGCGCGGCGGGCGGCGGCCTGGTCAAGGTGCGCGCGTCCGCCAAGGGGCGGATATTGGGCGTCACCATCGATGACAGCCTGCTGGCGCCGTCGGAAAAGCAGATGCTCGAAGATCTCGTCACCGCCGCGTTCAACGACGCACGCAAGAAGGCCGACGAGGTCAGCAACAGCGAAATGAGCAAGATGACCGCCGGTCTGCCGCTGCCTCCCGGCTTCAAGCTGCCGTTCTGAATTCTTCGCTGCGCCCATTCTCTATCGGCCTGGCCGGGATCATCGTCTGTTCATCATGACAGGCTTATGACGAACGGCCGATTGATTGGGCCGGCCGGCATCCCCATAATGTCGCCGAACCGTTAGGACAGGGCTCGCGACCCATCGCGCCTGTGTGGAGTTTGATTGACCGTGCAATATCCTTTGCTTCCCCTGCGCGACATTGTCGTGTTCCCGCAGATGATCGTTCCCCTCTTCGTGGGTCGCGACAAGAGCGTCGCGGCACTCGAAGCTGCGATGGAGGGAACCAAGGAGATATTCCTGGTGTCGCAGCTCGATCCGGCGGAGGATGATCCGGGTAAGGACGCGCTTTACGATACCGGCGTCGTCGCCGTCGTCCTGCAATTGCTCAAACTTCCCGACGGCACAGTGCGCGTGCTGGTAGAGGGTAAGCATCGCGCGCAATTGATCGATCTTGTCGAGGCGGAGGGCCATCTGGCGGCCGAGGTCAGCGACGTCGAGGATGTCGCGGCGGAAGGCCCGGAAGCGCAGGCGCTGATGCGCTCGGTCGCCGAGCAGTTTGAAAATTACGCCAAGCTTAACAAGAAGCTCCCCGCCGAGACGCCGGTTCAGCTGCGCGAGATAGACGATGCCGGCCGTCTGGCAGACGCCGTCGCCGCCAATATCAACGTCAAGGTTGCGGACAAGCAGTCGCTGCTGGTCGAGGCCGATCCGGTCAAGCGGCTGGAGATGGTTTTCGCCTTCATGGAGGGCGAGCTTGGCGTTCTTCAGGTCGAGAAGAAGATTCGCGGCCGCGTGAAGCGGCAGATGGAGAAGACCCAGCGCGAATATTATCTCAACGAACAGCTCAAGGCGATCCAGCGCGAGCTCGGCAATGGTGAGGGTGAGGACGGCGATGAACTGGCCGAACTCGCCGAGAAGATCGCCAAGGCGAAGCTGAGCAAGGAAGCGCGCGCCAAGGCGACGGCGGAGCTGAAGAAGCTCAAGGCCATGCAGCCGATGTCGGCCGAAGCGACTGTCGTGCGCAACTATCTGGACGTGCTGTTGGGTTTGCCCTGGGGCAAGCGTTCCAAGGTGAAGAATGATCTGAAACAAGCGCAGGCGATCCTCGACGAGGACCATTTCGCGCTTGAAAAGGTCAAGGACCGGATCGTCGAATATCTCGCGGTGCAGGCGCGGACCAACAAGCTAAAGGGGCCGATCCTGTGCCTCGTCGGCCCTCCGGGTGTCGGCAAGACTTCGCTCGGCCGCTCGATTGCAAAGGCGACGGGCCGCGAATTCGTGCGCCAGTCGCTGGGCGGCGTGCGTGACGAGGCGGAAATTCGCGGGCACAGGCGGACCTATATCGGTTCGCTGCCAGGCAAGATCGTCACCAACCTCAAGAAAGCCGGGGCGATGAACCCGCTGTTCCTGCTCGACGAGATCGACAAGCTGGGCCAGGATTTCCGCGGCGATCCGGCCTCGGCGCTGCTCGAGGTGCTGGACCCCGAGCAGAACTCGAAATTTCAGG
>JBEVMZ010000104.1:0-6175 GCA_040508335.1 Sphingobium sp. | reverse complement strand
TGTCGGGCTTTTCCCGCGCCATCGTGTCGGCGGTGATCGGGGCGGTGGGCGCCGCGCGCGCCATTCCCGCGATCGTGCTGGTGACGGCGCTGCTCACCTATGGCGGCGTGTCGGTCTTCGTCGCGGTGTTCGCCGTCTATCCCTTCGCTGCCGAGATGTTCCGCCGAGCCGACGTGCCCAAACGACTGGTGCCCGCCACCATAGGCCTCGGCGCGCTGACCTTTACCATGGACGCGCTGCCCGGAACGCCGCAGATCCAGAACATCATCCCGACCAGCTTCTTCGGCACCACCACCTGGGCCGCGCCGCTGCTTGGTCTGGTCGGGTCGGTCGCGATCCTCTGCGTGGGCCTTGCCTATCTTGGCTGGCGGCGCCGCGCGATGCTGGCGGCGGGCGAAGGCTATGGCGCGCCCGAAACGCTGGTGAACGAGCCCGATCCCGCGCCGGACGATGAAGCGCGCGTCCATCCACTGATCGCGCTGCTGCCGCTGATCGTGGTGGGCGTCGCCAATCTGGCGCTGACGCTCATCATCCCACGTCTCGTGGACGCACCGCAGGTCAGCCTGTCGCTTGCCGGCATGGCACATCCCGTAACCGTCGAAGTCGCGCAGGTCGCTGCGCTCTGGGCGGTGGAGGGCGCGCTGCTGCTCGGCATCGCCACGATCCTGCTCTTCGCCTTCCGCCCGGTCGCCCGCCGCTTTGCCGAAGGGTCGAAGGCGGCGGTCGGCGGCGCGCTGCTGGCAGGGATGAATACGGCGGTCGAATATGGCTTCGGCGCGGTGATCGCGGCCTTGCCCGGCTTCCTGATCGTCAAGGAAGCGCTGCGCGCCGTGCCCGATCCGCTGATCAACGAAGCGATTACCGTCACCGCGCTCGCCGGCATCACCGGCTCGGCCTCGGGCGGCCTGTCGATCGCGCTTGCGGCGATGGCGGATCAGTTCATCGGCGCGGCCGACGCCGCCGGCATCCCGCGCGAAGTCCTCCACCGCGTCGCCTCCATGGCGAGCGGCGGCATGGACAGTCTGCCGCATAATGGCGCGATCATTACGCTGCTCGCCGTCACGGGCCTGACCCACCGGCAGGCTTACAAGGATATATTCGCACTGACCCTCATCAAGACGGGCGCGGTCTTCCTGGTGATCGCGACCTATTATCTGACCGGATTGGTCTGAACGATAGGCTCAGCTCGCCCGATGCATCAGCGCCGTCACCTCGAACTGCGCGCGGGTCGAGGCATCGGCATGGGCGAGCAGCTCGCTGACCTTTTCCTGCAAGGTCGCGCCCGCCGCTTCTTCGGGATCGTCGAACGCCATCGCCCATTCGCCAAATTCGCGCATGCTGAGGTCACGCGTGCGCAGCGTCACGACGCCGTGATGGCGGTCATCGGCACAGATGCGGTCGAAAGTCTGCTTCACGGCGGCCTCCGGGCCTTCCAGCACTTGAAGGAAGCGCCGCGAATTGAACAGCAGCAGCCCGGTCACATCGGCGCGGCGATTGTTGATCCGGGAAATCTGAACGATCGAACGGCATTGCGCGACCGACATGGGCACGCGCGTGCTGCTGATATACATGATCTGGTGATAGGGCATAGGTCCGTCCATCCTGTCTTGCCGGACATTCTGAACGGAAATCCTTAAAATTCCGTTGTTTACATAGATTATCCAAGACGCGTCGAGACGCCCCGGTTCGCACCGGGGCGTCTGTCTGTCGCAGCGGGGTCTTAACGGATCGCGCCGCCGATCACCGCGCCGATGATGCCGCTGGCCAGCGCGATCATCACGGCATCATTGCCTGAACGCACCCACTGATAACCACGCGGCGGGGCCGACAGGCGGTAGTCGCGATAATTGTTCACCACCCGATAGTTGGTCGCATGGCGCCGGTCGAACCGCTGCCCCTTGGCCCAGCGATGGTTGCCGCGAACATCCTGGCGCACAACTTGGCGGTGGTTGTTATAGCGCTGCTGAGTGACGGTGCGCTGCTTGACGACGGTGCGTCCATGCGGTGCCTGCTTCACGACCCGAACGGTTTCGCGGTGCGGTGCGGCCTGCGCCTGCGCGGTGGCGAGCGGGGCGGCGACCATGGCGGTGGCGGACAGCGCCATCAGCAATTTCTTCATCATGTCATCGGCTCCTTGATAATGTCGGGCGCCGTTTCCGGCGTCTGATCCTTATCTAGGGGGCGCTTGTCGCAAGGATGTGCCGGAACGGGCCCTACATTGTCTGAATATGTATCAGCGGCCATCGCGCCGCCGGCCCTGACAACGAAACGCCCCGGCAAGACGGGTCTTGCCGGGGCGCGTCAGCAGCGGGTCGGTTCAGCGATCGTCAGGGCAGGGACGTCGCCGTCACCGTCATGCGGCCAAGCAAGATCGGATGCACGCCGCCGTCGATCGTGGCGACGTCATGCGTCAGTGGCGCGACTGTGCGGCTCGTGCCGGCCAGCAGACCGCCTGCCGCGCACAGCAGGGCAGGGATGGCGATGATGAGGGCGATGATTTTCATCGGGCAACTCCATGGCGGCAAGGTCATGGGGCTTTCCTGCAAGGCAGGTGTCGCGCGATCATGCCGACATGGCGGGATTATGTCGAAAAGTGTAACAGCCCTCCGACGGGCGAAGACCCGTCAGCACTGTTTAGGAAGTTGCCGCTATGTTGCCGCGTCATGAACCCACCGCGTCCGCATAGACTGAACGGCCTTCAGGCGCTGCGCGGTGTCGCCGCCGTGGCGGTCCTGCTCTACCACGCCATGCGGCACCTCGCCAAAAACGACGTGCCCTTGCCCTTCGCCTCGATCTTTCAGCCGGGCCATGCCGGCGTCGACCTGTTCTTCGTCCTGTCGGGCTTCATCATCCTCCATGTCCATCGCAGCGATATCGGCCGCCCGGATCGGCTGGCGCGCTATGGTTGGCAGCGCTTCGCCCGGCTGATGCCAATCTACTGGATCGCGCTCGGCGCGACCATACTCGCCCTGTTGCCCGGTCACCCGGAGGTCGTGACCGGCGGCGCGCTGCTCGCGTCCGCCAGCCTGCTGCCGACATGGGAAGAGCCGCTGCTCGGCGTTGCCTGGACGCTCCAGCATGAAGCCTTTTTCTACATCGCCTTCGCGCTGCTGGTCGCCAGCCGGCGACTCGGCCTCGCTCTGTTCGCGCTGTGGTTCCTGTGGGTTGCAGGCCAGAGCGCCGGGCTGCTCCCGGCGATCCCCGTGCCCCGGCTCGGCAGCATGGCGAACCTGGAGTTCCTGGCCGGCATGATCGCCGCGCTCGCCGTGGCCGGCGGCAAGCTGCGCACGCATCTGCTCATCGCGCTCATCGGCGGATCGGGGTTCATACTGGCGGGCGTGATGGAAGCCACCGGGCGCATGGATGGTCATGGCGATCTTGCGCGTATCGCCTACGGTCTGCCGTCGGCGCTGCTGATCGCCGGCCTCGCCGCATGGGAAAGCGCGCGGCCCCGTGCGGTGCCGGGCGCGCTCGTCGCTGTGGGTGAGGCATCCTACAGCCTCTATCTCTTCCACCTGCTTGGGCTGGGCATCGCCTGGCAGATATGGACGCGCCTCGGTCTCGATGCCAAGGCCGCTCCCGTGCTCTGTTTTGTCGCGCTCGCAACCGCCGCGATCGCCCTTGGCCTCGCCGTCCATCGCTGGGTCGAAGCGCCCCTGATGGCGCGGCTAAGGCGCGTGCACGATCATTCGTGGCGCAAGGCGTCGATCGGATTGAGCCCCGCCGCCCGCCGCGCCGGGAAGTAGCCGAACACCACCCCGATCGCCGCCGAAAACAGAAACGCGATCATGTTGACCTTGGGGTCGAAGATGAAGGGCACCTGCATCAACGGCGCGATCGCCACGCTCGCGACCAGCGCCAGCAGCAGCCCGATCACGCCGCCAAGGCAGGACAGCACCACCGCCTCGACCAGAAACTGCATCAGCACCTCGCGCGCCACCGCGCCGATGGCGAGGCGGATGCCGATCTCGCGGGTTCGCTCCGTCACCGACACCAGCATGATGTTCATGATGCCGATGCCGCCGACGAGCAGCGATATCGCCGCCACCGCGCCGACGATCTGCGTCAATATGGTCGTCGTGCCGGTCAGCGTGTCGCTGATCTGCTTGGTATCGAAGATGTTGAAACTATCGTCGGCGCCCGGCTTCACCTTGCGCCGTTCGCGCATCAGTTCCTCAAGGCTCGCCTGCACCGCCGCGCCGTCATAGGCGTCGTCCACGGCGACCATGATCTGGCTGATGTCGCGGTCGCCGGTGAAGCGGCGCTGCACGAACTTGATCGGCATGACGACGACATCGTCCTGATCGCCAAAGCCACCCTGACCGCGCGTCGCCAGCACGCCGATCACCTGGCAGGACACGCCCTTGATGCGCATGCGCTTGCCGACCGGATCGACCCCCTGGAACAGGTTGTTCGCCACCGTATTGCCGATGACGCAGACGGATCGGCCCGCTTCCTCTTCCTCGGTCAGGAACAGGCGGCCATTGGCGATACGCCACTGCTGCACCTCGGAATAGGCAGAGGTCGTGCCATAGACGGTGGTCGACCAGTTATTGCCTTCATAGATCGCCGTGCCGCTCGACTGCACGACGGGCGCGACCGCGCGGACGCCGGTCAACTGGTTCTCGATGGCGGAAAGATCGGCTTCCTTGAAATCGGGCGGACGAGGGCCCCCGCCGCCCCGACCGAAGCCCTGTCCGGGCCGCAGCTGAAGCACGTTTGCGCCCAGCGAACTGATCTGCTCGCGCACGGCGGCGGTCGCGCCATTGCCCAGCGTCACCATGCTCACTACCGACGCCACGCCGATGATGATGCCCAGCGTCGTCAGGAAACTGCGCAGCTTGTGCCGGTTGATCGCGCGAAAGGCGAGGATGACGGTCGTGCCTAGCATGATGAGCCTCTCACGCCGCCGCTCCCTGTTCGACCCGCTCGACCAGCCCGTCGCGGAAATGCACGGTCGTATGCGCGAAAGCCGCCATGTCCGGCTCATGCGTGACCATGAGGACGGTGATGCCGCTATTCTGATTGAGGTCGGTCAGCAATTCCATGATCTCGATCGACCGCTGCGTGTCGAGATTGCCGGTCGGCTCGTCGGCCAGCAGCACGTCGGGCTGCGTCACGATTGCCCGCGCAATGGCGACGCGCTGCTGCTGCCCGCCCGACAGCTCGGCAGGCGTATGGTCCCACCAGTCCTTCAAACCGACCTTGTCGAGCGCCGCCATCCCCATGTCATAGCGCGCCTTCTTGTCCTCGCCGCGATAGAGCAGGGGCAGTTCGACATTTTCGAGCGCGGTCGTGCGCGACAACAGGTTGAAGCCCTGGAACACGAAACCAAGATAGCGCCGCCGCAACAGCGCGCGCTGGTCGCGGTCCAGCGTTTCGACATGCCGCCCCTTGAACAGGAACGTGCCGCCCGACGGCACGTCCAGGCATCCCAATATGTTCATCGTCGTCGACTTGCCCGACCCCGAAGGGCCCATGACCGCGACGAAATCACCCTGCGCGATGTCGAGGTCGATGCCCTTCAACGCCTGGAACGCGGTCGGTCCCTCGCCGAATATCTTGGTGACGCCGCGCAGCGATATGATCGGCGAATCGACAGACATCGAGGCAGGGGCGACCGTCAATTGCCGCCCTGCCCATTGCCCTGCGCGCCACCCGCTGGCGCGACCGGCGCCGTTTCGGGCGCGCGGCCGCCGCCCGCGCCATTCTGCGATCCGCCGAGCGTGCCGACGCGCGCCGGGCTGCCATCGGTGGCCTCACCGCGCCGACGTTCGCCGCCGCCGGCCGCCGCACCTGCGCGCGGCTCCTGCGCCGGACGCTGGTCCTCGGCCGGCGCTTCCTGACCTGCCGCAAGCTGCCCGGTGATGACGCGCATGCCCGCTTTCAGCTCCCCGCCGATCACCGCCGTGCGCGCGCCGTCGCTCGCACCTACCGTCACCTGCACCGCCTTGGGCTCGCCCGCCTCGTTCAGCACATAGACCGTCTGGCTGCTGCCCGCGCCGAAGCTCACCTGCCGCGCATGGCCTCGGCGGAAGCGGCGCGGACTGGGGAGGACGGAGGTGATGCCGCCGCCCTTGCCATCGCTCGCGCTCGGCTTGAAGCGTAGCGCGGCGTTGGGCACCAGCAGCGTGTTGCGCAGCTCCTGCGTCACGATATCGGCCGTCGCGGTCAT
>JBEVMZ010000103.1:0-8225 GCA_040508335.1 Sphingobium sp. | reverse complement strand
ACCACCGACATCGCGCCCGGCTATGATCATATCACCAGCGGCATCGGCGCGGCGATGATCGGCTGGTATGGCACGGCGATGCTCTGCTACGTCACGCCCAAGGAGCATCTTGGCCTCCCCGACCGTGACGATGTCAAGGTCGGCGTCGTCACCTACAAGCTGGCTGCCCATGCCGCCGATCTGGCCAAGGGGCATCCGGCCGCTCAGGTGCGCGACGACGCGCTGTCACGCGCCCGCTTCGAATTCCGCTGGCGCGACCAATTCAACCTGTCGCTCGATCCCGATACGGCGGAAAAATATCATGACCAGACGCTGCCTGCCGAGGGGGCGAAGTCGGCGCATTTCTGTTCGATGTGCGGCCCCAAATTCTGTTCGATGAAGATCACGCAGGAAGTTCGTGATTTCGCCGCCAAGCAGAACCAGCCCGCCACTGCCTTCATTGCGGCGGAAGACGCGGAGAAGGGCATGGCGGAGATGAGCGCGGTGTTCCGCGAGACGGGGAGCGAACTTTACATGGGCGCCGGCGACCGCGAACATGACTGAATGATCGGGAAGCGGGTCAGGCCAGCGCCTTGACCCGCTTCCCGATTACGCGCAAATCCTCGACGAAGCGAGCATGCTCCTGTGCCTTGCGTGCTTCGTCGGGCACGCGCAGCAGGAAGCTGGGATGCACCGTCACCCAGCCTTCCGCGCCGCTTTCCAGATTGATCGCCGCGCCGCGCGTGCGGCTGATCGTCACGCTCTTGCCCAGCATGGCGCGCGCCGCCGTAACGCCCAGTGCAACGACGATGCGCGGGCGCAGCAGGTCGAGTTCCTGATCCAGCCACCAGCGGCAGGCGTTGATCTCGGGCGTTTCCGGCGTTTGGTGGATGCGCCTTTTGCCGCGCCGCTCATGCTTGAAATGTTTGACCGCGTTGGTGACATAGGCGCGCGCCCGGTCGACGCCTGCCTCTTCGAGCGCGCGGTCGAACAATTGTCCGGCAGGCCCGACGAAGGGCCGCCCGGCCAGGTCCTCCTGGTCGCCCGGCTGCTCGCCGATGAAGACCAGCGGCGCATCCAGCGGGCCTTCGCCGAATACGGTCTGGGTGGTGTCCCTGTAGAGCGAGCAGCGGGTGCAGCCCATCGCCTCGGTGCGCAGCGCTTCCCAGGCGGCGGTGATATTGCTCGACCGCTTCGCCGGTTTGGGCGGCATCGGCGCGGTGGCGATCATGGCCGCTTCGCGCGCCTGCGCCCCGGCGATGAGGTCCGGGATGAGCGCAGCCTCCGGCAGATTACGCCAGTATTTTTTCGGCATTTCCGAGAGCATGGCGCCGATCTTGAGCCGAGCAGGGTTGAAGATCGCGGCATAATAGCCCTTCCATACCTCTTCAATCGGGTCCTCGGTCGCGGCGTCTCCTCGCTGGGCGCCAGGGCCTTCGGTCAGTGTTTCACCGTCCCAATGGATGCTGGTCTCGGGCGTCAGGATCGACCAGTGCATATTGGCGAAACGGCGCACGAAGAAACCGGCATTGGCGCGCACGATATGATGTTCGGGCTCGAACCAGGCGACGAACCGCTTCTGGTCGCCTTCTTCCACCTCGCGAAAGCGGACGAAGGCGCGCATCTTGTGGATGTCGCGTCGGACCGCCTTGGCCAGTTCCTCGACGCGGCGCACTAGCGGATCGGCGCGGTCCTGCATCGTCCCTGGCCGATCGCGCAACTGGTACAAAAGCGCGTAGAGCAATGCGAACCGCTCCGGATCGCGGTGCAAAAGCGCGGTCTGCGCGAGGTCGACGAACGCGCGCGGGACAGAAAAGGCCGGGCGCTCGGCGCGCTCGAAAGCCGTGCCGCCAAAGAGGTCGGGTGCCTGATCATACGCGCGCCAGACGATATCGGCTGGCGCGACGTCCGCCGCAGCGAGGCTGCGCGCGGCATCGCGCCATCCTTCGAAATCGTCCGGCGCGTTCAGAACAACCTCACGCATGGTCAAATTCAGTCGTCGGCCTGGGCGCGCTCCAGCTCGTCGGGCTTGCGCTTGGCGAACAGCTTTCCAAGCTTGTCCTCTTCCTCGGCCGTCAACTCCTTGGCGGCGTCGGGGAACATTTCTTCTTCTTCTTCCTCGATATGGTGAAGATAGCGATGCTTCATCTTGTCGAACGTCTTGCGCCAGCTGTCGCTGTTGAACTTGAAGTCGCTCAGTTCTTCCAGATAATCCTCGATCTCCTTATGCTCGGACACGCTATGCTGTGCATCCTCGCGAAGATCGGGGCGCGAGAGCATGGTGGCGTAAAGCGTTTCCTCCTCGGCGGCGGCATGGGCCGTAACCTCGACCTTGAACTGATCGAACAGCTTTTCGAGCTGATCGTCGCTTTGCGCCTTGTCCATCTTGTCGAACAACTGACGATGGGCGTCATGGTCCTGCTTCAAACGGTCGAAAATGGAAACATCGCCCATGATCTTGCACTCCTCATTGTCGTGAGGAGAAAGAACGCAGCCTAGCGGATTTCGCTCCGCCACGTCTTTCTGAAGACTGGTCAGCCGAACAGGGCGTGGAAGAGAATGGCGATCGGCAGCCATAACAAGGCGCCGCCAATTACTGCAGCCCAAAGCTGCACCACGTTGCGGCGGAAGCGTTTGGCGAGGCCGCGGTCGGACAGGCCGCTCGTCTCCAACATCTGCCAGCGCCGCTCTAGCCCGCGCGCCGCCATCGCAAAGCCGCCGATGGCGAAGATGATGCCTATATGCAAAAGGAAGGAGCCGCCCATCTTCGCGACGATGACGATCTGAAGCAGGCAAAAGCACACAAGCGCGCCCGCCAGATGGCTGCTCATCCGCCGGGCGAAATATTTGCGAGTGATGGGCGCAGTGTCGAATGTCGACGCCAAGGCCGTTCCTTTTCCTTGAACCGCCACAAGGATTTCACAAAGCCGACTCGCGATCAAGCGGCAAAGATCGGCTCATGCAAAAAGACTAAGCTGCTCATGCGGTGGGGTCAGCTGCGCGCGCAGATCGGCCCGGTCGGTCAGCATCGTCGGGCGCCAGTCGGCGGCGATCAGAAAGGGACGAAGCTTGCCGATCGAGCTGGTCAGCCGTGCGACATCGTCGAGGCGAAGACGGCGGTGCCGGCGGCTTGCGAGGATGCGGTCCACCGCCTTTACGCCGAGCCCCGGCACGCGCAGCAGCGTTTCACGCGGCGCGCGATTGACGTCGACCGGAAAGTCGCCGCGATGTTGCAAAGCCCAGGCTAGCTTGGGGTCGATGTCGAGCGGCAGATTGCCCGTGGTCTGATCGGTGGCGGACGCGACTTCCTGCGCCGAATAGCCGTAAAAGCGCATCAACCAGTCGGACTGGTACAGCCGATGTTCGCGTTGCAGCGGCGGACGCTTGAGCGGCAGCACGGCGCTGGGTGAAGGGATGGGCGAAAATGCGCTGTAATAGACGCGGCGCAGCCGGTGCCGATCGTAGAGGCTGCTCGCCCGGCCGATGATCGCCCGATCATCGGCCCCGTCGGCGCCGACGATCATCTGCGTCGATTGCCCCGCCGGCGCAAAGCGAGGCGCATGGCGATAGCGTTTGCTGGCGTCGCTCTTATCGTCGATCGCGGTTTTAATTTGCGCCATCGCGCCTTCGATCTGCGCGCCGTCTTTTTCCGGTGCGAGCGTCTTCAGTCCGCTCTCGGTCGGCAGTTCGACGTTGATCGACAGACGATCGGCGTACAGGCCGGCGAGCTGCGCCAGCTCGGGATCGGCATCGGGGATGGTCTTTAGATGGATATAGCCACGAAAGTCATGGTCCTCGCGCAGCGACCGGGCAACCTCGACCATCTGCTCCATCGTATAGTTCGAGGATTTGATGATCCCTGAGGACAGGAACAGCCCTTCGATATAGTTTCGGCGATAGAAATTGAGTGTGAGGTCCACCACTTCCTTGGCGGTGAAGCGGGCGCGGCGCACATTGCTCGATTTGCGGTTGATGCAATAATGGCAGTCGAAGATACAGCTGTTGGTCAACAAGATCTTGAGGAGCGAAATGCATCGGCCGTCGGGCGCATAAGCGTGGCAGATGCCCATGCCTTCGGTCGAGCCAATGCCTTTGCCGCCACGCGAATCCCGTTTTGCCGTTCCCGACGAGGCGCAGGACGCATCATATTTGGCCGCGTCGGCAAGGATTTCGAGCTTCTCTCTTACCGTCAACATACTCATAAGTTCATGATATGTTCGCGCCGGCAAAAGGTCCAGTCATTTCAACGGTCGGGGGCTTTGGCTTCCTCCCCGACATCGTTGAACTGCAGTCGGGCTAGCCGCGCGTAAAGGCCGCCCTGCGCCACCAAAGTCGCATGGTCGCCGGTTTCCACGATGCGACCGGCATCCATCACAATGATGCGGTCGGCCGCGCGTACGGTGGCCAGGCGGTGGGCGATGACGATGGTCGTGCGGCCGTGCATCAGCCGCTCGATCGCGTCCTGCACCGCCCGCTCGGACTCAGCGTCGAGGGCGGACGTCGCCTCGTCCAGCAGCAGGATGGGCGCATCGCGCAGCAGCGCACGGGCGATGGCGACCCGCTGCCGTTGACCGCCCGACAGCCGCGCGCCGCCTTCGCCCAGATGGGTGTCGAGCCCTTGGGGCAGTGCGCGCAGAAAGCTTTCTGCGTTCGCCGCGCGCGCTGCCGCCCATATCTGCTCGTCGCTTGCGTCCCAGCGGCCATAGCGCAGATTGTCGCGCGCCGACGCGCCGAAGACCACGCTGTCCTGCGGCACCAGCGCCATCATCGCGCGCGATTGCGCCAGATCCGCCTGCGGCAAGGGCACGCCGTTCAGGCTGACGGTGCCGGTGTCGGGATCGTAGAAACGCAGGGCAAGCTGGATGAGCGTGGATTTCCCCGCGCCCGAAGGCCCCACGACCGCCACGGTCTCACCCGGCGCGACGTCGATGTCGATGCCGTTCAGCGCCGCTTCGTTGGGTCGCGTCGGATAATGGAAAAGAACATTGTCGAACCGAAGGCGCGCGCCCGTCGATGTCGAAGGGATCGGCAGGGGATTTGCCGGCGTGGCGAGTTCCGGCTCGCTCGCGATCAATTCCTGAATGCGCCCGGCCGCGCCTGCGCCGCGCAGCAGGTCGCCCCATACCTCCGACAAGGCGCCGAAAGCGCCGGCGACGAGCCCGCCGGTCAGGACGAAGGCCGCGATGCTGCCGCCTGAAAGGCGCCCAGCCGCGACATCGACCGCCGCCTGCCACATGACTCCGGTGATCGACCCGAAAATCAGCGCTATCACCATGGCGGTCATCAAGGCGCGCAGCGCGATCCGCTTGCGGGCGGTGGCAAAGGCGCGCTCGACGACGTCGGCAAAGCGTGACCGCTCGCGCGGTTCCTGGCCGAACGCCTGGACGATCTTCATCGCGCCCAGCACCTCGGTCGTCTGCGCGCCGATGTCGGCAAGGCGGTCCTGGCTGCTGCGCGACAACCCGCGCACCCGGCGCCCCAGGCCGATCAATATGAGCAGAATAAAGGGAATGCCGAGCAACAGCATCGCCGCCAGCTTGGGCGACAGGATGAAGAGATAGGCGAGCCCGCCTATCCCCGTCACCAGATTGCGCAGCGCGATCGATATGGTGGAGCCGACGATCTGGTCGATGATCGCGGTGTCGGCGGTCAGGCGCGAGGCGATTTCCGACGGGCGGTTCTCCTCGAAGAAACGCGGTGCCTGAAGCAGCAGATTGGCCTGCGTGCGGGCGCGCACGTCGGCGACGACCCGTTCGCCCAGCCACGACACGAAATAAAAACGCAGCGCGCTGGCGATGGCGAGGACGATGACGATGAGGAACAGATATTGGAACCAGCGGCCGATATCGCCGCCCTCGCCGCCGCCCATGAAGCCCCGATCGATGACGAGGCGAAACCCGCTGGGGATGGCAAGCGTCGCGGCCGACGACACCAGCAGGGCGATGGCCGCGCCGACAAGCTGCGCGGGATAGTTGCGGGCGTGGCCCCACAGCATCATCAGGCTGCCCAGCGGCGGCCGCGCGCGCGATTTTTCCCTATCCGTCATCGTTCGCGCGCTTAGCAGCGGGCGGGCGGCCGCTCAATGGGCGGCTTGCCGATCCGGCGCAACCCTGGCCGCCAGCGTCATCATGCGGTGGGGGTTCATGCGGCCGGTCAGGGCATAGGCCATGTCGCCGGTTTCCCAATAAGCGACGACCTCGCCCGATCGCTTCGCCAGCAGCGGGCGTGCTTCGGCCGGCGTTTCCGCGCGGTCGGCGAAGAAAGAGAGGCGCTCACCCTGCGACGTTTGCAGCGCGACGGCGACGGCGGAGCTGTCCGGCGTCGGGACGAGCTGCACATCGGTCACGCGCCAGTCGCCGGGCAGGGCGGGGAGGACGATGCCGACGCGCTCGCGGATTTCAAGGCTGTTGAGCGTCGCGCTTTCCACCTGCGACGCCATTGCTTGCCGGATCAGAGTCGCGCGGTGGGATGCGGCAGCTTCGTCGACGAAGCTGCTTGCTTGCGCCGCTTGCGAATTTTCGCCGGCCATGTCGCGCGCGATCCAGCCGGAGGCGATCAGGGCGGCGATGCCCGCCGCGCGGACCATATGCCGCCAGGTCGCACTTTTTTCATTGTCGTTGGCGACCGGCTGGGCGAGATCGCGGCGGCGACCGACGAGCGTGCCCTTGGTCCCGTCCTGCGCCAGGCGAAAGTCGATATGCGGCCAGCGCCGCCGCCAACGCGCGGCGACGATGCGCTCGCCCGGCCGCGCGGCGTCATCGAGCAACACCACGGCGCCGGGCGACAGGCGCGAGAACAGCCGGTCGGCCGCGCCGCGCACCAGCGGATGCACCGACCATGGCGGGCCGTCGATGATGAGCAGGTCGATCCGTTCGGGCAGGGCATCGATCGCATACCAGCGACCCGGCCAATCATCCCCACGCGCCTCCAGCGGGGCATGGTGGATATCGGCGGAAAGGCCGTTATCGGCCAGCCATGTGCGCGTCGCGTCGACGAAGCCGCCATGCTGATCATAGCTGTGCAGTTTTCCGCCGCCATGCAGTTGCAGCGCCTTGGCCGCCACCAAGGTCGAGGCGCCTGCGCCCAGTTCAACGACATGAGCGGGCCGCAGCCGTTCGATTTCCCGCACGATATGGCGCAGGAAGCCGACATCGGCCTTCCAGCTGCCCAGATGCGGCAGCGCATCGGGGGCAAGGCCCAGTTCGTCCATCAAAGCGCGCTTGTCCGCCTTGCGCCCACCCGACAGGCTGCGCAGGAGCCAGGGCCAGCCGATCGCGCCGAAAGCGATGCGCCATGCCCAGTCGCTGGCGCTTACCCTGGCGGTGTGCGCGTCGGCTTCGGCGAGAGAAAGAAAGCCCGTCAGTTCGCGTGATGTCACGAAATGCCTTCCAGAAATGGCGGTCGGCGATGATCGCCGCTATGCGCGTCCCCATAGGCGGTTTATTGCGCCCGCAACAACAATGGATGGAAGTCATGTCGGCACTCCGCGTCATTTCCGCGACGGTCGAACGCTGGCCGGTCGCCGGCGCCTTCGTCATCAGCCGTGGCGCCAAGACCTGGGTGGACGTGGTCGTCTGCACCGTGGGCGACGGCGTGCATGTCGGCCGGGGCGAAGGCACGGCGATCTATTATGAGGGCGAGACGGCGGAAGGCTGCGCGGCGGCGCTCCGCGCTTATGTCGGGCCGCTCGATCGCATTGCCCTTTTGGACGCGATGCCGCGCGGCGCGGCGCGCAATGCGCTCGACTGCGCGCTTTGGGATTTGGAGGCCAAACAGGCGGGCGTGCCAGTGTGGCAATTGGCCGGCCTCGCTGAGCCCGCGCCCTTGCAGACCGCTTTCACCATCAGTCTGGGCGATCCCGCGCAGATGCAGGCAGACGCGCGCGATGCGGCGGGGCGCGGCTTTACCCTGCTTAAATGCAAGCTGACGGGCGAGGGCGATCGCGAACGGATCGCGGCGGTGCGTGCAGGGGCGCCGGACGCCCGGCTGATCGTTGATGCCAATGAAAGCTGGCATGATCTCGACATCGTGGCGGAGGCTGCGGCGCTGGCGGAATTGGGCGTCGAGATGGTCGAGCAGCCGGTACGTCATGGCGAGGAGGCGCGCTTAGCGGGCGTGCGAGCGCCGCTGCCGCTCTGCGCCGACGAGAGCTGTCACACGCGCGCCGATCTTGATCGGCTCGGCGGGTTCGATGCCGTCAATATCAAGCTCGACAAGGCGGGCGGGCTGACCGAGGCATTGGCGCT
>JBEVMZ010000083.1:0-2688 GCA_040508335.1 Sphingobium sp. | reverse complement strand
CGGTTCGCATATTTCTTGATGACGACCGGCTCGTTATCGCCCGCATTTTTTGCTTTGGCCATGATGTCCTCTCCCAACCCTGGTCCACCGACGATAACACAGGCTGATGACGCGCTGCAACATGGGCCGCGTCCACTTCCCCTTTTTCTCAATCTGTTATGGAGGGAGACTGAGGGCGACCTGCCGCTTCGTGAAACGGCATTTCGCGGATTGGCGCGGTATCAGTACGTCCCGCGCCCACCACCCGTGCAGGCGCCGCCGTCCATCGCGGCGGCAGGCCCTGCGCGGTTGCTGCATCATGGCGGAGGCGGCGACCGCGTGCCGACAGTCTTCATACCCTCCCTGATCAATCCGCCCTCGATCCTCGACCTGTCGCCGGCGCGTTCGATGCTGCGCAACATGGCCGCAGCAAGACATGACATCTACATGGTCGATTGGGGCGTACCATCGGCCGACGATGCGACGCTCGACCTGGCTGGCCATGTCACGCAGCGGCTCGTCCCCTTGCTCGCCCGCTTCCCCCGGCCGCCGATCCTGATCGGCTATTGCCTTGGCGGCACGCTGGCCATCGGCGCGGCGTCGGTGATGCCGGTGCACGCGCTCGCCACGCTGGCCGCGCCATGGCACTTCGACCGGCTCGCGCCGGAGGATCGGGCAGCGGTCGCCCGACTGTGGGAAGGCGCGCAGCCGACCTGCGCGCGCCTGGGCTATGTGCCGATGGAGTTGTTGCAGGCCGGCTTTTGGGCGCTCGACCCGAAGCGCACCGTGCGCAAATATGCCGCCTTCGCCGATGTAAAAGCTGGATCGGAGGAAGAGCGCGCCTTCCTCGCGGTCGAGGATTGGGCCAATGCGGGACCGCCCCTGTCCTACGCGGCCGGGCGCGACCTGTTCGAGCGGCTCTATGCCGGGAACGAGACAGGCGCAGGATCGTGGGCGGTGGGCAGCAAGCGCGTCAATCCGACGGCGCTCGCCTTGCCGACGCTGTCGGTGGTCTCGACCGCGGACCGGATCGTGCCCGCTGCCATCGCTCCGCCGCTCGCAGACAGCCGCTCGATCGATCTTGGCCATGTTGGCATGGTGGTCAGCGCCCGCGCGCGCGCCGCATTGTGGGAGCCGCTTTCCTGCTGGCTGTCGCAGCAGGGGGGTTAGAACCAGATACGGTCGAAGCGCGTCCCCAGGCCGGTTAGCAATTCATATTGGGAAAGACCCGACTGCTGCGCCGCCTGCGGCAGCGCATAATCGATGTCGATCCAGTCGCCTTCGCGCAGGTCGGGCGCATCGGCGATCGCCACCGCGATCATGTCCATCGACACCCGGCCGAGCACGGGCAGGCATCGGCCGTCATGCCGCGCCGTGCCCCGCTGCGAAAATGCGCGCAGATAGCCGTCGGCATAGCCGATGTTGACGATGGCGACATCCAGGTCGCGTTCGGCCCGGAAGATCGCGTTGTAGCCGACCGTGTCGCTAGCGACGACGCGCCGCCGCTGCACCACCTGCGCCTGCGGGAAAACGACCTGCCTTATCGCGCCCGCGCCTTCGCTGCGCGGTACGCCGCCATAAAGGGCGAGGCCCGGCCGCGTCAGGTCGAAATGATAGGCGCGGCCAAGCATGATGCCAGCGCTGTTGGCGAGCGACGCGCGTCGGGCGGGGATGCGCGCGACGGCATCGGCGAAGCGCGCCTGCTGCATGGCGCTGAGCGGCCCGTCCTCGTCCGCCGAGGCCAGATGGCTGTGCAATGTGTGGATGCTTAGGCCCTGCGTCCACGCCTCGACCGGTCCGCGCCAGTCGAGACCCAGCCGGTTCATTCCCGTATCCACCATCAGGTCGCACGACCCACCGCCCGCCTCGCGCCAGCGCGCCACCTGATCGGGCGTGCAGAGCACCGGCCGCGCGCGCGAGTGGAGCGCCGCGCGCATATCCTCCGGCCGCACCCCATGCAGAACGATGAGGTCGGCGCCCTGGGGCAGATGCGGCAGAAGCGCCGTCGCCTCGATCCAGTTGGACACAAAGAAATCGCGGCAGCCAGCCGCCCCGAGCCGCTCCATCACGTCGACCGCGCCCAGCCCATAGCCGTCCGCCTTCACCGCCGCACCGCATGCCGCCTGTCCGCTTGCCTTGGCCAGCCAGCGCCAGTTGTTGACGAGCGCCGCGCCGTCGAGGCGCAGGCGCAGCGGAGCGGGAAGAGAGGTCATGGGCGGGGAATAGCCGCGCAGAGCCGAGGCGTCGAGGGCGGTCGCGCCTGCCTGCGCCGCGATCGCCTGTCAGAACAGGCGCGATCCGTTGGGCACCGGCCGATCGGGCGCGAACAGGATGACCGCGCCCTCTTCGTCCGCAAAGCCCAGCGTCAGCACTTCCGACAGGAATTTGCCGATCTGGCGCGGCGGAAAGTTGACCACTGCGGCCACCTGCCGACCGGGCAGGTTCGCAACATCATAACGCTCGGTAATCTGCGCGCTCGACGCGCGCATTCCGACGCCTTCGCCAAAGTCGATGCGCAGCTTGATCGCGGGCTTGCGTGCTTCCGGAAAGGGCTCGGCGGTCAGGATCGTGCCGATGCGGATGTCGACCTCGAGGAACTGTTCGAAGTCGATCGGTCTACCGTTGCCTCGTTCGGATCATGCGAAAGATGCATCGGCAATCCTCCTTGCTTGTTCACAAAAAAGGGGGGGCGCAGATCATCTGCGCCCC
>JBEVMZ010000060.1:0-21568 GCA_040508335.1 Sphingobium sp. | reverse complement strand
GGTGATGCCGCCGACCAGCAAGTCCATAATGAGACCGGGCCGGGCCGATGCCGGCAAGTCGCCGCGTCCGATCGCGCGGCGTACGATGGCGCGCGCCTGATGCGCCATCTGTTCGCGATAGGGTTCCTCGATCGACTGTACCTCGGCGAAGCGGCGCGAGTCCGAGCGGAGCTGCAGCGCGACTTCCCCGTAAGGACCAGCGAAGGTGTCGAGTGCACGCCCCGACAGTGCGAGCAGGTCGCTGCGGATTGCGCCCGTGTCGATCGCCGCGATCCAGTCCCACCGCGCCAGCAATGCCTCGGCCAGCAGCGCCTCGCGTGTGCGCCAGCGACGATAAAGCGCGTCCTTGCTGACCTGCGCACCTTTCGCCACCACGTCCAGGTTGAAACCCAGCCATCCCGTCGCGCCATAGATCGCAAGCGCGGCGTCAAGGATGCGTGCCGCCATTTCCGGGTCCCGAGGCCTTCCCCGACGCGGCGCGGCCGGCGCCGGTCCGATCTCCTCATCCTGTTGCATCATCACTCCGAACCATATAGCGACGGTATCCGTCGGAAATTAGACAGGCGCCAGCGGGAGAAGCCTTTATGACGATGATCGATGCCGATGAAAGAGCCGCTATTCGCGATGGCTTCGCGCGGCTGCTGGCGGAAAGACATCGCGAGGCGGATGTGCGTCGCATCATGGCGACGGACAGCGGCCATGACCCGGCGCTTTGGCAGGCGATTTCCGACATGGGCCTGACCGCCCTGCTGGTTAATCCCGACCATGGCGGCATCGGCGCCGGCCCGGTCGAGCTGGAAGCGGTGATGGAAGAAGCGGGCGCGGCCTTGCTCGCCGGCCCCTTCCTGTCGAGCGCAGTGCTGGCCGCGGGCCTGCTCGGCCAGTCGAACGACGCCGATGCAAAGGCCCGGCTGCTGCCCGGCATCGCATCGGGCGAGGCGATCGCCGCCGTTGCCCTGACCGGCGAGGCAGGCAGCTGGACGCCCGTTGGCGTTAACGTGACCGCCCGGCGCGAGGGCGACGGCTGGCAACTTGACGGGACGGCCGCCTTCGTCCTGTCCGCCAATGTCGCGACCGTCCTATTGGTGGTCGCGCGCACAGCCGACGGGATTGGCTGTTTCGAGATCGCGCCCGACGCCATCGGCATCGACGTACAGCCACTCGAAAGCTGGGATCGCACGCTGCGTTTTTCGCGCATCCTTTTTTCGGGTGCGAAGGCCGTGCAGATCGGCGGCATAGACGAAGCGGCGGTCGAGCGCGCGCTCGATCTGGGCCGCGTGGCACTGGCGGGCGAGCAGGCGGGCGCCGCGCGCCAAATCTTTGAAATTTCAGTTGATTATCTAAAAACCCGCGTGCAGTTCGGTCGCCAGATCGGCGGTTTCCAGGCTTTGAAGCACATCGCAGCCGACCTGCTTATCGAGGTGGAATCGGCGACGTCGGCCGCCCGCGCCGCCGCAGAGGCGCTGGCCTCGGATGCGCCCGACAAGGACCGGCTGGTCAACCTTGCCGCCTTCGCCTGCGCCGATGCCTTCAGCGAAGTGGCGGCGACCGCGATCCAGATGCATGGCGGCATCGCCTTCACCTGGGAACATCCCGCGCATCTCTACCTGCGCCGGGCGCGCGCAGACGCTCAGCTTTTCGGACAATCGGACATGTATCGCGAACGGTTCCTTGCGGCGATGGAGAAGGCGGCATGAGCGACGCAGTGAACGAAATTCGCCAAGAGGCTCGCGCATGGCTGGCCGCCAATTGGGATACTGACGCCGGGCGCGCCAGGAGCGGCGGGTCGATGGGCGACTGGATGCGCCTCGTTTTCGAGGCGGGATGGGCCGTGCCGAGCTGGCCGACCGACTATTGGGGCCGCGGCCTTGGCAAGGCGGAGACCAGCGCGGTCATCGGCGAGTTCCGCAAGGTCGGCGCGCCGGGCGCGGGCCAGGACCGCACCAACATCACCGCCAACAGCATCATGCAGTTCGGCAGCGAAACGCTGAAGCGCAAGATGATCCCGGAATTCCTTACCGGCGCCAGCATGTGCCTGCTCTATTCGGAGCCGGGCGCGGGATCGGACCTTGCCGCCGTGCGCACCCGCGCCGACCGCAAGGGCGACGTCTATGTCGTCTCGGGGCAAAAGCTGTGGACCTCCGGCGCCCACCGCGCGCAATATGGCCTGCTGCTCGCGCGCACCGACTGGGACGTACCCAAGCATGAGGGCCTGAGCTTCTTCATCATTCCGATGAAGCAGGAAGGCATCGAGGTGCGCCCGATCAATCAGATCACCGGCGACAGCCATTTCAACGAAGTCTTCTTGGACAATGCGCAAGTGCTGGCGGAAAACCGCGTCGGCGAGGAAGGCCAGGGGTGGAAGGTGATGCAGACCGCGCTGGCGGTCGAGCGCGCGATCATGGGCGAAGGCGCGGGCGAACGCCGCCAAGGCTCCTCCAAGGACAATGTCGTCAGCCTGATCGACATAGCGCGCGAAGCAGGCAAGCTGGACGATCCGGTGCTGCGGCAGGACATCGCGCAGGCGATCGCCTGGCGCCAGCTGAACGCGCTCAACATGATGCGCGCCAAGCAGGAAATGGCGCAGGGTTCCTCCTCCCCCATCATGTCGCTCGGCAAGCTGGCGATGAGCCGCATCCTGCATGGCGACGCGCGGGTCATGACCAAGCTGCTGGGCGCCGCTTCCATGCTCGATGGCGAGGCGAACGAGCGGGCGGCGGACGTCAATTACCGTGCCGCCAATGCCTATATGACCTCGATCGGCGGAGGCACCGACCAAATCCAGCGCAACATCATCGGCGAACGTGTGCTAGGCCTGCCGCGCGAGGTGGAGGCCGACCGCAACATCCCGTTCCGCCAATCGCGCGCGGTCACGGGGTGAAGGCGGACGAAATACAGGAGGGTTGAGAGAAGTGCAGATGGCTGAGGAAGTAGGGGCGCAGCTGGACCGGCCACTGGCAGGCGTGCGGGTGCTGGATCTGGTAGCTGGACCAGGCGGCGGGATCGCGCGTCACTTCGCCGAGCTAGGCGCCGACGTCGTGCGGATCGAGGCCGCAGGCGGCGGCGCGGACCGCAATCAGGGGCAGCGGGTCGCGGGCGTCAGCCTGGACTTCATCGTGGCCAATCTGGGTAAGCGCACCGCGACGCCGGATCGGCTGGAAGCGCTGGCCGAGACCGCCGACATCCTGATCGCACCGCGCGACGGGATCGATGCAGCCGCACTCCGCGCGCGCAACCCGGCGCTCGTCATTCTCTCCGTTTCCGATTTCGGGGACACGGCGGGCTTTGGCGAGTGGGTCGGCTCCGGCGCCGTCTTCCACGCTCTTTCGGGCGAGCTGTCGCGGTCTGGCATTCCGGGGCGCGAGCCGCTGCTGCCGCCGGGCGACCTCGCCATCGTCTGTGCGATAGTTCAAGCGGTCTACGGCACGCTCGTCGCCTATTGGCGGGCGCTCGGCACGGGCGAGGGCGACCATATCGACTTCTCGCTGCTCGACGGCGCGGCCCAGGCGCTCGACCCCGGCTATGGCATCGGCGGCAGCGCGACGGCGGGCGTACCGGCCAGCAAGCTGCCGCGCGGTCGGCCCGAGGCGCGCTTCATGTACCCCATCCTGCCCTGCAAGGACGGTTTCGTGCGCCTGTGCATCCTTGCGCCGCGCCAGTGGCGTGGCATGTTCGAATGGATGGGCCGTCCCGAGGAATTTGCCGACCCGTCCTTCGACAAGCTTCAGGTCCGCTTCGCCTCGAAGAGCTTGCTGCCTGCCATCACCGGCTTCTTCGCCGACAAGAGCCGCGCGCAGGTGGAAGAGGAAGGACAGCGCCACGGCGTCCCCGCCGCCGCCGTGCTTGACTTGGACGAGGCATTGGCGACCGAACAGATGGCTGCGCGGCGCGCCTTCGTGCCGGTCGAGATCGCGCCGGGCATCGAGGCGCCCTTCCCCGACGGCGTCGTCGAGGTCGACGGCGTGCGCATGGGCGTGGGCGGGCCGGTGCCGGCGCTGCCCACAAGCGACACAGACTGGTATCCGCGCGATCCCTTGCCAGCGGCCGAACGGGGCGGCGACCGCCCATTTGCCGGCCTCAGGGTGCTGGATTTCGGCGTGATCGTCGTGGGTGCCGAAACCGGACGGCTCTTGGCGGACCAGGGTGCCGACGTGGTCAAGGTGGAAAGCTCGGCCTTCGCCGACGGCAGTCGTCAGAGCCGCACCGGCTCGCTCATGACACAGACCTTCGCATCGGGCCATCGCAACAAGCGGGGCCTTGGCCTCAACCTGCGCGACCCCCAGGGCAAAGAACTGCTGCTGAAGCTGGTCCGGGACACGGACGTGGTCCTTTCCAACTTCAAGGGAGGCACGCTGGAGTCGCTCGGGCTAGACTATGAAACGCTCAAGGCTGTCAATCCGGGCATCATCGTAACCGACAGTTCGGCCTTCGGCCCGACCGGGCCATGGACGCGCCGCATGGGCTATGGTCCACTGGTTCGCGCATCGGCCGGGCTTACCGTGCAATGGCGTTATCCCGGCGAACCGGACAGCTTCTCGGACGCGATCACCGTCTATCCGGACCATGTTGCGGGCCGTATCGGCGCGATCGGCGTCATCGCATTGCTGATCCGGCGCCTGCGTACCGGGCGTGGCGGTCAGGTGAGCGTCAGCCAGGCAGAGGTGATGCTGAGCCAGATGGCCCTGCGTGTCGCCGCCAATGCGCTGACCCGCGCCGGCCATGCCGTGCAGTCGGAAACGACGGAATCGGCCGTCTACCGCTGCGGGGGAGATGATGAATGGTGCGTCGTCACCATCCGCGACCAGGCCGATGAGCAGGCCGCGATGCGCGTCACCCAAGGGCAGCCGCTGTCGGATTGGTTGGCGGACCGCGCGCCCGGCGAAGCGATGGAGGCGCTACAGCGGGTTGGCGTGCCAGCGGGCGCGATGCTGCGCGTCGTCGAACTTCCCGACTTTCCTTATTATGCCACACGAGGGCTGTTTCGCCCATCGAGCCATCCGCAGATGAGCGACGAATTCCCGATGGAGAGCTGGCACGTCCGGTCCGAGAAGCTGCCCGATCCCTCGGACAGGCCCGCCCCCCTTCTGGGCGAGCACACCATCGCTTTGATCGAGGAAAGGTTGGGACTGGAACGCGATGCCATTGCCGCACTGGTCGAGGCGGGTGCGTTGGAACAATTTGTGATGCCCGAGGGCGCTGCGGCATGAAATGAAGCTGGCCGGTCCCGGATCCGATGTGGAGGCAATATCCCGAGAATATTGCCTCCATCACCGCTCAACGGTTCGGGCGGTTTCCGGGCTGACGCATGATCGGACCGCGATTATTCGGTCCAAGGCGAATGGGGCTGCAAAATTGCCGACGCTTGCCGCAGAAATGCCCCGGAACCCGCGGACCGGCACGCGAACCTGATGTAACGACAGGCGGCTGAGGTCGCCCCCGCGCAAAAGCCCCGCCCCCTTTGCGACCGCTATGCGCGATGGTCGATGGCCGCTACTTGCGGCGGATGCGGCCTGGAACAGGCCACACCCGCCGGCCGATCACGTCTTCTGGACGAACCCCGAACGCGCGTTCGACAACTCGTGGAAGCCGTGCACGCCCTTGTAACGGCCGATCCCGCTGCCATTGACGCCGCCAAACGGCAGTTTGCTTTCGGCATAATGCATCAGCACATTGTTGACCGTGACGCCGCCCGAAGAGGAACGGTCCAGCACATCGTCCACAAAGGCCTGATCATGGCTGAAGACATAGAGAGCAAGCGGCTTTCCGGTCTCGTCGATCTGTTCGACGACATCGTCCACATTCTCATATCCGATGACCGGCAGGATGGGGCCGAAGATTTCCTCCTGCATGATGTGGGCATCGAGCGGCGGATCGAGGACGATCGTTGGCTCGATGGTCAGGTCCGCTTCGTCGGACGCGCCGCCTTTGGCGACGGTCGCCCCGCGGGCGACGGCATCTTCGACATAGCCATTGACGCGCGCGAAGTTGCGGGCGTCGACGAGGCGCGACAAGCGCTCGCGCTGGAGCACGCCGTCCACATAGAACATCTGATCGATCACCGCACCAAGCGTCGCGACAAGCTCCGCCTCGCGCGCCTTGGGCACCCAGACATGATCGACCGAAAGGCAGAGCTGCCCCGCGTTCAGGAAACGGGCGCCGACGATTTTCGCTGCCGCGTCGGCGATGGGATAATCATCGTCCAGGATCGCCGGACATTTCCCGCCCAGTTCCAGCGTCACGCTCGACAGATGCTTTGCCGCCGCCGCCATCACACGCTTGCCGACCGCCGGGCTGCCGGTCAGGAAGACATGGTCGAACGGCAGCTCACCCAACGCCTCCGCCAGCGCCACACCGCCCTCCAGACAGGCGACCTCATTTTCGGGAAACGCCTCCGCGATGATTTCAGCGACGAGCGACGATGTATGCGGCTGGAGTTCGTTCGGCTTGACGATGCAGGCATTGCCCGCAGCGATGATCGGCACGAGCGGCGAGAAGACCATCGCGAAGGGAAAATTCCAGGCGCCGTAGAGCAGCACGACACCGCGCGGTTCATATTGCACGTAGGTCTCGTTGCCCGCGAAATGCGGCGAAGGTTCTATTCGCTCGGGCTGCATCCAGTCGGCAAGGCTCGCGACAGCCGTGTCGATATCGCCAAGCACGCCTGCAATCTCGCCATTGCGCGCGCCGGCTTTCACCTTGCGCAGATCGCGATGCAGCGCTTCGTCAATCTCGGGGGTCCGCCGGACGATGATGTCGCGCAGGATCTGCAGGCGCTCTATCCGCCCCGTTGCATCGCGCCGCTTAAGCGCGACCCGATTGGCGCGCTGCGCCTTGAAGATGCGCGCAATCGCGTCCTTGTCCACATGGTCTTGGGTCATGTCGTTTTTCCTTATTGAGGGAAGCGAAGGATCGGCTTTACGGCCGAGCCATTCTTTGCCTCCGTGATCGCCTCATTGATCTGAGAGAAATCATAATGACTGATCAGCCTTTCCACGGGCAGCTTTCCGGCCTTCCAGAAGCCGACGAGCTGCGCGATGAAGAGCGCCGGAACACTGCCGCTACCGGACATCATACTGCCCTTGACCGTCAATCCGCGCGACTGAAGCATCATGGGGTCGAGCGACATTTTCTGACCAGACGTCACGCCGACCAGCGCGGCCTGGCCCTTGACGGCCAGCGCTTCGACGGCATTTTCCATCACAGTGACGAAGCCTGTCGCCTCCACCGCATAATCCACGCCGCCTGCTTCCCGCAGGATCGATACGGCATCTTCCTCCGCCGCGTTGATCGTCCGGTCCGCGCCCAGTTCCTTCGCCAGGTCCA
This sequence comes from Sphingobium sp., assembly GCA_040508335.1. Lineage (GTDB taxonomy): Bacteria > Pseudomonadota > Alphaproteobacteria > Sphingomonadales > Sphingomonadaceae > Sphingobium. The sequence goes on along the minus strand of JBEVMZ010000060.1, from coordinate 14,245 downwards.
GCCGGTCGGGCTTGGTGTCCACGACGGTAATCGGGCCACAGCCGGCAATGCGCGCGGCCATCAGGGCGGAAAGGCCGACCGCGCCCGCGCCGAAGATGGCGATGCTCTTGCCGGCCTCCACCTTCAGCGTATTAAGAACCGCTCCGGCGCCTGTCTGAATGCCGCATCCGAACGGCGCGAGAATGTCGAGCGGCAGGTCCTTGTCCACCTTGATCGTGTTCCGCTCGGTGGAAAGGACATAAGCGGCGAAAGACGACTGGCCCAGGAAACCGGCGAAGACCGGCTTGGCATGCTGGTGCATGGTGCAGCTGCCGTCGGCACGGCGCCCCCCAGTCATGTTCACCTCCCCGAAGCGGTGGCAGAAGGATGGGTCACCGCTCTGGCAGCTGGGGCACCGGCCGCAGGAGGTGGTGGACAGGATGACATGATCGCCCGGCTCTACGGTCTGCACGGCTGGCCCGACCCGCTCGACGACGCCGGCGCCTTCATGGCCGAACACCGCCGGCCAGGGAAGGGGCACATGATCTATCATGCTGAGGTCCGTGCCACATATGCCGGTCGCGACCATCCGGACCAATATCTCATTGTCCGCCGGATCGGCGATGTCGACCTGCTCCAACATCAGGGGTTGTCGATTGCCGTGCGCTACGGCCGCCTCGATTTTCATGATCTATCCTTGGATATCCGTGTCGGGAAAGGTCGCCGGGCCGACGCCGTTGAAAAGCAGGGCGGCTGCCCGGGCGCCCACCTCTGCCCGTTCGTCGGCAGCACATCCCTGCATCGCCGCGCCCAGCATCCTGCCGTACAGGCTGATGTCGAGCAGCGTCAGGTCGGATCGGCACAGCCCTGCCCTCACGGCTCGATCGAGCGGCGCCGAGCAGATTTGCGACATGCGCTCCACCGTCCGGCTGTTGGCGGGATGGCGCGCATCGATCGCCGACCAATATTCTACAAGGGCGAGCCTGAATTTCATTCGGTCCAGCATGAATGCGAAGAGCTTCAAAAGGCTGTCTTCTTCGTCACCATGACGACCGATCAGCTCCTCCATCTCGTTGATCGCGCGATCCAGGAGCGAGGCGAGCAGCGTTTCCCGGTCGGCGAAGTGCCGGTAGAAGGTGGCGCGACCGACGCCTGCCGCCGTCATTATGCGTTCGAGCGGGACCTGGACGCCGCAAAGGGAAAACACCTCGTCCGCCGCATCGAGTATCCGCTGGCGGTTCAGCCTGGCGTCCGCGCGCGAAGGCGGAAAGGCGCCTGCGTCCAACGCAGCGTCTTTATGCGAGGTGGAGGGATGTCTGACGGCCATTCACACCGAACATGTCGCCGAGAAGACATTAAAATGAAACACGATGTTCCATCTATGTCCGAATGGCGAATGAGTCAAGCGTCGATCGCTAACGCGCGGGGTAGGACTTAGGCCGTGGAGCTGCCTCCCATTCCGCCTCTTCCCGATGGCGCCTCAGGGATGGATAGTAATATCGGCCCGGCCCAGAGCGCCATGCGACATCTTCTCACGTGGCGTCATGATCCCAGCAATCGCCGCAAAGAAAAATCGAAGAGGACTGTCGGGAGGAAAGCGTGACGCCTGCTCGTCAGTCATTGACGGGTCCGTGTGATGCGGAGCGGTATCGAGAGCACGACAGCGCGAAACTCTGGCGCACGCGCATTGCCCTTGTCCCGGCGTTGCGCCATAAGATCGTATGACAGCCTCATTACAAACGACGCCTGCGCTCGCCCGAATTCAGGATAATTGGCTGGCCGCGCGCGAACGCCGGCTGCTGACATGGTTATGCGCGCGGATGCCCGCCTGGGTCACGCCCGACGTCCTGACTGTGACAGGCATGGTCGGCGCGCTGATGATCTTTGCCGGATATGTCGCCAGCAATCTGGGCGCGGGCTGGCTGCTGCTGGCAATCGCGGGATATGTTGTCCAGTGGTTCGGCGACTCGATGGACGGCAGCCTCGCGCGCTACCGCCGGATCGAGCGGCCATCCTATGGCTATTTCATCGACCATAGCTGCGACGGACTGGCGACGTTGCTTATTCTGGCGGGAATTGGCCTCAGCCCCTTCGTCACGATGGATATCGCGATGGTGGCGCTGGCCGGATATCTTCTGCTGTCGATCCACGCCTATCTCGCTGCGCGCGTGATCGGGGAATTCAAGCTTTCCTATCTTGCCGCAGGCCCCACCGAGTTGCGGTTGATGCTGATCGCCCTGACGCTGATGATGCTGCTCCTTGGAACAGGGCCGGGACTGTTCGGCGCGGTATCGGGATTCGACATTTTCGTCGGGGTCGCCGGCGCCATACTGATCCTGCTGTTCATCGGCCAGACGCTCATCACGGGCAAGCGCCTTGCCGAGAAAGACAGGCATGTTGCAGGCGCTGAAGTCGAACAGCCGCCGGCTATTTTCTGAACATCGGAAAAGGGGCGGCCAACCGCCCCCCTTCCATCAGCGTGCCGGCGAAAGCCCGGCGGGCAGCAGCTGCTTGGCATGACCAAGATGACGCTCGATCACCGGCACCGCCGTCGCCGCGACCTGCTTGAGCGCGGGGTCGGTGCCTTCGGTGGCATAGCCTTTGTGCAGCGCCCATGCGGTCTGATGCGCTTGGGCCTGCTGCTGAAGATAGAGATCGTCGAAGCTGGCCTTGGGCGCCTTCTTCAACAGCTCGATCTTGGCGGCATTATCCGACGACAGCCGGGTCGAGGGCGCCGCGATGGTGCGATCCTTGTTCTTGAGCGCCGCGATCAGCGATTTTGAGGTCAGCGTGTGATCCGAAATCATTTCGCGCGCATAGCTCTTTACGTCGGCGCGCTTGCTGCGGGTGAGCGCTAGGCGGCTCGACTGGATCTCATACATGTCGGCGTCGGCCGCGAGCTTGACATAATCCGTGGCCGAAACCCCGGTGAGCGGCGCAATGCCGGGATCGGCGGACATGGACGCCGCAGGCGGGGCCGCATATTGCGCGAAGGCGGGAGAACCAAGAGTCAGCGCGAGAGCACTGGCGATCATAACCGGACGAAGCATAAGCTGTACCTTCCATAGATGAAGTAGCAGCCAAACTACGCAGCTTGTTTCAAAGTTCCTGTTGGGGCAGCGGCGTGCGGCGACAAATATTATTAAGTGTCGCTGCCCTTCCCGACCCTCTTCGAGGGAGCGGGATACGCCTTGGCGCGTTTACCCCATTCGTCATGACAAGGAGAAGATGGTGCGCCGCTTTTTGATTACCGCTTCGCTTCTATCCCTTGTCGCGCCGATCGCCGCTTGCGATGTCGTTACCGTCGAAAATGGCGCGACATCGCCGCAAGATGCGCGCTGGACCGAGGGCAATATCAAGGCACTGCGCGAAGCGATCGATCGCCGTGCCGCCCATGGTCTGGACCATGTGAATTTCGCCATGCCCGACAAGGGAGAGGCAGAACTGACGAAGCTGGCGCTGCGCTATGCCGGGGCGCTGGCGGAGGGCGCTTCCGATCCGACAAAATTATATGAAATCTATACCGTGCCTCGGCCCAAGGGCGATCTGCGGGCCGGGCTGATCAAGGCTATGGCGGAGGGCAATCTGGGCGACTGGTTCGAGAACCTCGCCCCGCAGTCCAACGAATATCGGGCGCTGTCCAAAGCCTATCTCGCGCTCGATAAGCAGGCCAAGGCACCGGGCGCCGCCATCCCCGCGATCGGCGAACCGATCCAGCCGGGCGAACGCGACGCCCGCATTCCCGCCATCGCGCGCCAGCTCGTCGCGTCGGACTATCTGGATCAGGCGCAGGCGGGCGGCGACCGATACAGCGCGCCGATGGTCGATGCGGTCAAACGCATGCAGCGCGACTATGGGATCAAACCCGACGGCGCGATCGGCGCCGATGCGCTCGAGATTCTCAACCTGTCCGACGCTGACCGCGCCCGCGCCATCGCCGTCGCGATGGAGCGGATGCGCTGGCTCGACCGCAATCCCCCCGCAACGCGCATCGACGTCAATGTCGCGGCCGCGCGCCTCAGCTATTGGCGCGACGGGAAGCTCGCCAATGTGCGGCGCGTGATCGTCGGTGAACCGAAGACCGAGACGCCGCAGCTGGGATCGCCTATTTATCGGCTGGTCGCCAACCCGACCTGGACCGTGCCGCGCTCGATCGAAAATAAGGAGATTGCCGGCAAGGGCGCGGACTATCTGCGGCGCAACAATATGACGCGCAAGGACGGGTGGATCGTACAGCAGCCGGGACCCAAAAACTCGCTCGGCCTGGTCAAGTTCGACATGAAGAACGAGCATCAGATTTATCTGCACGACACGCCTGCCAAACAGCTGTTCGCCGAGGTTCAGCGTCAGCGAAGCCATGGCTGTGTCCGCGTCGAAAATGCCGAGGAATTCGCCGCCATGCTGGCAAAGGATGCCGGCATCACCGACGAATGGAACAAGGCGCGCGCGACCGGCAAGGAAAGCTTCGTACCCCTGCCGCGCGAGATTCCCGTCCGCCTGCTCTATCACACCGTCCTGTTCGACGATGCCGGCGAGCCCGTCATCCGGGCCGATCCCTATGGCTGGAACGATGCGGTGTCGGTCGCGCTCGGCTTCAAGGCTGGCCGCGGCTCGCGTCTGCAGGGCGGCGGCGGCGATATCGGACCATAAGTCGCTTGGCCTACCAGCGGCGCACCGGCCCGGTATCGACATGGACGAACCCGTCCTGCGGATAATAGCCGACACCCCCGGCGCGCAGCGACAGCGCCGCTTTGTGCACATTGGCCAGGCGGACGTTCTTCAACGCGATGTCGACGGCCTTGCCCCGCATATGCTGACTTTTGGAGGCGACGCCGTCGCTGTTGCGATGCAGGCGACCGTTGGTTTTAGGCGATCGATAGCCCGATATCAGCGTGAAATTGGCGCGCCTGTCGGCCCCGGTCGCGACGTGAATCTGCGTCAGCGTATCGAACAAGGCGGGGTCCATGCGCGCGACTTCGCCCGTGCGCCAGTCGCGCAGGAAATGATTGAGTTCGGCAAGACCCGCACTGCGCAGCCGCCCGCCCGAAAAATAGCAGACATCCACCCGTTCTCCATTATGAGCGTTGCGCAGGAGAAGGCGCCGCTCGGGCATGGCGGCCCAGGCGGAGGCCGGGGAAAGCTGTGCCGCACCACAAGCGACGGCGCCCAGCAGCACCGCCCGTCGATCCATCGTCATAAGGTCTTCGGTCCCCAAACGCGGCTCAAGGGAGATAAAGCCGCACCCGCGCATTATCCTAATGGCCTGACTAATAAGGACTTTCTGTTTCCATGAAAAGACGGGTTCCATGGCATTGTCTTGCGCTGGCCACGGCTGGCCTCATCGGGCCGGCGCTTGGCCTCCTGCCCAAGCCTGCCGAAGCGCAGGCATCGGCGGCAACGGTCGGAACGATCAACAGCGCGATTTTGCGCGCGCAGGTTCAGCTTGACCGCGCCGGTTTCGGGCCGGGCGTCATCGACGGGCGCCCGGGCCGCTTCTTTGCGGCGGCGATCAAGGGTTTTCAGCAATCGCGCGGCCTGCCCGCGACCGGCACGGTTGATGCCGCGACGCGCGCCGCGCTCGACAAGGACCGCGACCCGGCGCTGATGACGATGATGCTGAAGGAAGCGGCGCTCAAGGACGATTATACCCCGGTCATCCCGGCCTCGATCGCCGATCAGGCCGCCTTGCCCGCTCTTGGCTATCGCGACTTGCTGGAAAAGCTGACGGAGCGGTTTCACACGACACCGGCAACGCTGTTGGCACTCAACCCCGCGCTCGCCGCGCCCAAAGCGGGGATGATGCTGCGGCTGCCCGCGCTCATTCCGGCGGATCGCGCCTATGAAAAGGGGCTTTCACCGCAATGGCGAGAAACGCTGGCAACCCTCAATGTCGGCGCGAACTTGCCCAAGGCTGCCAAGGTCGTCGTAAGCAAGTCGGCAAGCCTGCTCAAACTTTATGACGCGCGGGATCGACTGATCGCGCAATTTCCCGCCTCGACGGGGAGCGAGCGTGACCCTCTGCCGATCGGCGAATGGAAGGTGAAGGATACAGCCCGGCTGCCGACCTATCATTATAGTCCCGAGTTGTTCTGGGATGCCGCCATTACCGACCGGAAGGCGGTGGTCCAGCCCGGTCCCAATAATCCGGTCGGCGTCGTCTGGATCGACCTCGACAAGCCGCATTATGGAATTCACGGCACGCCCGAGCCGGCGCGGATCGGCCGGTCGCAGAGCCATGGTTGCGTTCGCCTCAGCAACTGGGATGCCGCGCGGGTGGCGCAGATGATCGGCAAGGATGTGCCCGTCATTTTTATCGAATAAGGCCAGTGCCGCTGGTGCGAGCGCCCTTTGGAACGGGGTGCCATCTGCGTGGCTCGCGTCAAAAAATCCCGACCGGCCCCCTGCGCCCAGACAAGGGCCACGAGCAGGATCACCGCGACGCCGGTGATGACGCGCGACTTGCCTTTGCGCGTCCGGCGCGTTGCCATGTCATAGGCGATCGCGCCGCCCCCGAGTAGCAGCGCGGCAGCGGCAAAATCATAGGCGGTCCAGTCGACCATATCGGTAAAGCGCATCGCCACCATCGGCAGCAGCAACAGCGCTACGACGCCTGTCGCCAGCACCCGCCGCTGCATGCTCCCGCCATGGTGGCCGCGTTCGCCATATCGCCCGCGCATAATCGACGCTCCGATCCTGAAAACGATGGCGCATGATAGCGCGGCAGCGCATGAGGAAAAAGCATGATCGGCTCCGCGTCTTGACTTTTGCGCGGGATTGTTCCATCTAAGTCGGGCTAATCGTCGCCTGCGACGGAACTTGACCTTTTTACAGGCTCTCCTTCCTTTCCTGCGCTACCGGCTCCCCCCGCAATTTTGCGGGCGGATAACTTGTGTTTTCTTGAAAGGAAACAATCATGCCCATCGGCACCGTCAAATTTTTCAACGCCGACAAAGGTTATGGCTTCATTGCACCCGAAGATGGCGGCAGCGACAGCTTCGTTCACATCTCGGCCGTGGAACGTGCCGGCATGGCGACGCTCCATAAGGACCAGCGCCTGAGCTACGAAATCGAGACCGACCGTCGCGGTAAGGCATCCGCCGTCAATCTCGAATCGGCCTGACCAGGGCTTCGGCGCTGCACGGGGACCGTAGCCGGAGAGGGGCGCGAGAATGCGCGCTCCCATCCGGCGACGGCCTCGTCGCGTCACGCATATCTACGAATCTCACGCGCGGCGTCTTTGCCTTGCTGCCGCGGTCTTCAGGACAATCATGCATTCAAGACATCATTCACCGCCCCAGGTTTCAAACGGGTCGGTTCTCATAAAGACGATATCACGCGCCCACCTCAAATCCATGTCGTCGGGCACATTATCTCCCCAACAACTTCGCCGGGCCGTTGCCGAAATGGTCGATTGATCTTCCCTGCCCGCCGTTCAGGAGAATGCATGTCCGCCATCAGCGATTTCTATATGGCCCGCGTCGATCAATGCGATCGCGAAGCCAACGAAACCAATCTCATCAGCGTGCGGGAACGGTGCCTGCGAGCCAAGGCTGCATGGCAGGCGATGGCCGACCGCGTACGTATGACCGAGGCCGATCGCGCGCGCAACCTCGCAGCGAAATCCATGAGCGGAGAAGGCTGAATGGCTAGACAATCCCACAGATTCTCCAATGGCCCCCGCCTCTCTCCCGAGCAGGCGGCGCGGCAGGGCGGTATTTCACGGCAGGCGATAGCCTTGCTCGGCGGACCCGACGCGATCGCCTTTCTGAACGGCCATGATGCCGAACTGGGCGGGCGACCGCTCGATCTCGCGATCGAGAGCGTGAACGGCTTGGAAGCGGCGCAGCAGCGCCTGAACGCCATTGCTGGCGCCGGACAGGCGCCTGACTGAACCCGCAGGGTCGGGCCGGTTGCGGTCCGAGCCTTGACAGATGGCCGAATCTGCCCCAATGGGCGACCGGTAAGAAACGGGGCGGTCCCACGGGGCCGCTTTTCTTTTTCGCCAGAATTTAAAAGATCAGGAATTGGGCCATGGCCAAGCCAGCAACCGTCAAGATCCGCCTCGTCAGCTCCGCCGACACGGGCTTCTTCTATGTGACCAAGAAGAATCCGCGCACGAAGACGGAAAAGCTGTCCTTCCGCAAATATGACCCCGTCGTGCGCAAGCATGTCGAGTTCAAGGAAGCCAAGATCAAGTAAGCCCCGCGCGGGCGGTGGGGCGGTTCGCCCCTGCTCGCTGCAAGGCGCGACGATCTGAAAAGGCCCGCCCCCATGAGGGAGCGGGCCTTTTGCCGTATGCGCCGATTGCCTTATGAAGCGTCTTCTGAACAATGATGGCGTGAGAAAGATGCGAGGCGGTCCGGATGACCGCACCGCCTCTCTCATGTTTTGCCGTCAGGTTTAGTTTCCGACCGGCTCTCCGTCCGTGCGCCGCACCACAATGGTCGAGGAGCGCGGCAGCTCGCTATTGACGGGCCAGTTTCCGGTCGGATGCTGAATGTTGATGAAGAAGCTTTTTAGATCCGGCGTATAGGCAAGGCCGGTAATCTCGCAGCCCGTCGGCCCCACCAGGAAACGCTTGGACGCTTTGCTGGCCTGATCGATATAATACATGGCGTTGCTGCCGAAGACCGAGGTGGTCGAGGCGCTGGTGCTGGCATCGGTCTGCACCCACAAACGACCCTGCGGATCGATGCGGATGCCGTCGGGGCTGGAGAAGGCATCGCCGTTGATGTTGCCCTTCAGATTGTCCGCCGACAAAGTCGGGCTGCCGGCGAGCAGGAAGATTTCCCAGGTGAAACCTGTCGCTAGCGGCGAATCGCCGGTCTCGCGGAACTTGACGATGTGCCCGTGCGGATTGGTCGCGCGCGGATTGGCGGCATCCGTCACCCGGCGGCTGCCATTGTTGGTCAGGGTGACGAAGATCGCCTTCTTGTCGGGCGCCACCGTAATCCACTCCGGGCGATCCATGACCGTTCCGCCCGCGACGCGCGCGGCGGCCTTCGTCTGGATGAGGACATCGGCCTGATTGGCGAAATTGACGGTCACGGGCGTCGGCGGCGTGGTGGACTGGCTGACATTACCGGGGTCCTGCGCGCCTATGACGAGGCCGTTCCGGCCCTGGACGAGCGCGCGCCACTCGCCCGTGCCATCGGCGTTGAAGCGGGCCACGTAAAGCGTGCCATAGTCGAGAAGGTCGGTGTTGGCGGCACGGTTGGTGCCGTTGAATGCACGATCGGGAATGAATTTATAGATGCAGCCCGGCGTGCCGTCATCGCCCATGTAGAAGGCGACACGATTGTTCGCATCGGTCATGAACGCGGTGTTTTCATGGTCGAAACGCCCCATCGCTGTACGCTTCGTCGGCGGGGCGAGTTCCAGATAGGGGTCGATCTCGACGACCCAGCCATATCCGGTCTCCGGCTGCGTCGGATCCAGATAATTGTCCGTCGACTCTTCGCAGGTCAGATAGGTGCCCCAAGGCGTGCGGCCCGACGAACAATTGTTGAGCGTGCCGCGAATGGTCGAAGGCAGTATGCCCGCCGCCGGGCCGCCGACGCGATAATCGCTAATGCCGCTATAGCGCTTATTGTAGCGTGAACCGGCCACGACGGCGAATTTTCCGTCCGTACCTTTCGCGATTTCCACGACCCCGACGCCCACGGCTGACAGCGCGATCGCTTTCTGCTCGGGCGTTGCGGTGGCGGCGTTGTAGCTGCCGCTGGCGAACAGGATATTATAGTCGGGCAATTCGAAATTGGTGACGAGCAGCCCGCGCGCGTTCGCATCCTGGCCGGTCAGTTCGTAATATTCCATGCCGTCATGGTTGCCGCCGGCCCAGGCCCTGGTCTGGTTGGCGCTGGTCGGAAAGGAACCGGGCGCATAGGCGGCGCCCGCTTCGACAAGATCGCCGGCCTTCAGCAGTACGTCCACGGTATAGCCGGTCGGAACGGTGACCATGTCGTTGGTGTTCATCGCGACCGGCGCAAAGCTGATCGCATAGCTGGCCGCCGGGGTCGGCGTCGGCGTGGGGCTCGGCGTCGGCGAAGGATTGCCATCGCCATCGTCGTCACCGCAGGCGGCGAGCGCACCCAGCATCGGCAACAGGGAAAGGCCCAAAAGGCCGTTTTTCAGCAGGGTGCGGCGTGCCGGGTTGGCGGCCACGATCGCTTCAAGACTGTCGTCGCCCAATGCGATTTTCGGTTCGGCGTCGCGAAAAGCCGCGCGGGCCGCGTCGGTGAGATAAGACATGGATGATGAACCCCTCGAGCCGGGCGGCCGAGCGCCGCGCCTGTGCGCGATCGGGGTGGCATCGGGGCATGACGGCGTCGCGACCGAGCAATGATAGCGGCATGACGCCGATAAGACGCCTCTGTGACAATGCGCGTCGCTTACGTTCAGAGCAGAGCGTTCACCTGCTCGATGAAGCGAAGCACCGAAATCGGTTTGGACACATAGGCCTGCGCGCCGGCTTCACGCACGCGATCCTCATCCCCCTTCCCCGCATAGGCGGTAACGGCCATGATCGGGACCGCCGACAGCTTGGCGTCGCTCCGCAGCGAGAGAATGAGGTCGAGGCCGCTGACATGGGGCAGATGAATATCGGTGATGACCAGGTCCGGCCCGAACGCCTGCGCGCTGGATAGGGCGGCGCGGCCGTCGTGCACCGGCAGCACCTCATGCCCGTGCGCGCGCAGCAGATCGCAAAAAAGTTTGAGATTGAGTGCGTTGTCCTCGACAACGAGCACGCGCTTTGCCACCAGTCACCCGCGAATAGATTGAACGCCGCCCCCGTGAAAAGGCCGCGGCCCGCCGCCGCCCTCTCGTCAAGGATGGACCATGGAACCCCAAGCCCGCAATGGCAAGCGCGATGCCGCTCCCGACCCTGGCGAGGCCGCGACGCTGGCGCTGATGGCGCTGGGCTGGACGCTGTCGGACGAAAATCGCGCGGACCGACTGCTGGCGATGACGGGCATGGACGCGGACATGCTGCGCGCGGGGGTGGGCGATCCGACCACGCTGGGCGCCGTGCTCGCCTTTCTGGCCGACCATGAGCCCGACCTTCTCGCCTGCGCCGATGCGCTCGACGTGCGGCCCGAAACGCTGATCGCCGCCAAGGAGATGCTGAGCCGATGAACCGCCCGCTGATCATTACCGACTGCGACGAGGTGCTGCTGCACATGGTCGTGCCGCTGCGTGACTGGCTCGACGCCGAGCATGGCATTCATTTCGATTTCACGAACCAGGGTTTTGGCGACGCCTTGCGGCACAAGGACAGCGGCAAGCTGGTCGAGCGGGCTTTGATCTGGACCCTGCTTACCGCCTTCTTCCAGACCGAGATGCACCGGCAGACGCCGATCGTCGGCGCGATGGAAGCGATGGCGCGCCTGTCGAACATTGCCGACATCGTCGTCCTCACCAATATTGGCGAAGAGCAGCACGCGCTGCGCGTCGAACAGATCAGGAGCCATGGCCTGGACTGTCCCGTGTTCTGGAACCGGGGCGGCAAGGGGCCGAAGCTGGCGGCCATAGTTGCAGAGCGCCAGCCGAGCGTCACCTTGTTCATCGACGATCTGGGCGAAAATCATGCGTCGGTGGCCGAGCATGCGCCGGACGTCTGGCGGCTGCACCTGATCGGCGAGCCGGAGATCGCGCCGCATATCCCGGCCTGCATGGATGCCCATGCCCGCATCGACACATGGCCTGCGGCGGAGGTCTGGATTCGCGACCGGATCGCGCAAGGCCCCGCGCCCGTGCCGGCGCCCCCTTCCCCATCCATGACGGAGTCCCAAGCATGAGCATCGAGGCACGCCTCGCCAAACTGGGCATCAGCCTGCCGCAAGCCGCCGCGCCGGTCGCCGCCTATGTGCCGACGGTCGAGGTCAATGGCCTGCTCCATATCTCGGGCCAGATCGCGCTCGCGCCCGACGGGTTGATGAAGGGGCGTCTGGGCGAGGATCGCGACCTGGATTATGGTGTCGCCGCCGCGCGGGTCTGCGGGCTGAACCTCGTCGCCCAGATGAAGGCGGCACTGGGGTCGCTCGACCGGGTGGAGCGGATCGTGAAGCTCGGCGCGTTCGTCGCGAGCACGCCGGACTTCATCGATCAGCCCAAAGTCGCCAACGGCGCGTCCGAACTGATGGTCGAGATTTTCGGCGATGCGGGCAAGCATGCGCGCAGCGCCGTGGGCGTGCCGGTATTGCCGCTGGGCGCGGTGGTGGAGATCGACGCGATCGTCCAGGTGCGGCCCGCCTGAGGCGCTTTGCCTTCCTGACCGCGCGCGCCTTTGCCCATCGCGGTCTGCATGGGCGCGGGGTGAGCGAAAACGGCATGGCGGCGTTCCGCGCGGCCATCGCCGCAGGCCATGGCATCGAATGCGACGTACGCCCGAGCGCCGATGGGCACGCGATCGTCTTTCACGACGCGACGCTGCGCCGCCTGACCGGGCGACCGGCGCGCGTAGACGCCCTGCCCGCCTCCGCTCTCGCGGCAATCTCTCTGCCCGATGGCGATGGCATCGTGGCGCTCGACCATCTGCTCGCCCTGTGCGGCGCCGAGACTCCGCTGCTCATCGAAGTGAAGGCGCGCGGGGCGCGCGTCGGCAAGGTTTGTCGCGCGGTTGCGCGCGATCTGGCGGCGCATCCCGCAGCGCGCGCGGCGATCATGTCCTTTTCGCCGCTCGTCCTGTCCTGGTTCCGCCGCCATCGCCCCGGCGTTCCGCGCGGGCTGGTCGTGTCGCAGCAGAGCAAGTCCCGGAGGCGCGGCGCGATCGAGCGCACCCTTGCGCTTTGGCTCGCCAGACCCGATTTCCTTGCCTGTGACATATGCGATCTTCCCACCCCCTTCGCGGCTCGCGCGCGATCGATCGGCATGCCGGTGCTGAGCTGGACGGTGCGCAGCGCTGGCGAGCGCGCACGGGCGCGCGCTTATGCCGACCAGATCATCTTCGAGGATGCCGGGACGCCGCATGACTGAGATCGTCGCGCGTGTGGCGCAAGGGGTAGCAGGGATAGACCGGGATGCCTGGAATGCCTGCGCAGGCACCGACAATCCGTTCGTGCGCTGGGAATTTCTGGCCGCGCTCGAACAGTCGGGCAGCGTCGGCGGCCGCAGCGGATGGCAGCCGCTGCCGCTGTTGATCGACGGCGCCGACGGCGCGCTCGCCGCCTGCGCACCGGTCTATGCCAAAACGCACAGCCAGGGCGAATATGTGTTCGACCAGGGTTGGGCTGATGCGTGGGAGCGCGCCGGCGGGCGCTACTATCCCAAGCTTCAGGTCGCCGCGCCTTTCTCGCCCGTGCCCGGCCCCCGGTTGTTGCTGCGCGATCAGACGCTCGCGCCCGCGTTGATCGCGGGCATCGAAACGCTGGTCGAGCAGAACGGCCTGTCGTCCGCACATGCGACCTTCGTCGCGCCGTCCCAGGTCGCTGCGTTCGAAGCGGCGGGGTGGCTGATCCGGGAAGACAGCCAGTTTCACTGGACGAACCAGGGCTATGGCGATTTCAACGATTTCCTCGGCGCGCTCTCCAGCGCCAAGCGCAAGAATATCCGCAAGGAGCGCACGCGCGCGGTGGAGGGGCTGGAGATCGTCCACCTGACCGGGGCGGAGATCAGCGAAGCGCATTGGGACGCCTTCTGGATCTTCTACCAGGATACCGGGACACGCAAATGGGGTCGACCCTATCTCACCCGCGCCTTCTTTTCGCTATTGGGCGCGATGATGGCGGACAGCATCGTCCTGATGCTCGCGCTCCGCGACGGCGCGCCGATAGCGGGCGCGCTCAACCTGCTGGGCGCCGACACGCTGTATGGCCGCTATTGGGGCTGCACGCAGGATGTTCCCAACCTGCATTTCGAACTTTGCTATTATCAGGCGATCGACGTCGCAATCGCGCATGGCCTGTCGCGGGTGGAGGCCGGCGCGCAGGGCAGCCACAAGCTGGCGCGCGGCTACACGCCGCAGCCCACCTTTTCGGCCCACTTCATCCCCGACCCCGCTTTTCGCCGCGCCGTCGCCGCCTTTGTGGAAGCGGAGCGGGAAAGCGTGCGCGACGACCGCCTCTGGCTGACGGAGCATGCGCCGTTCCGCAAGGGCGGCTAGAGCGATTTTTCAGCGGCAGGACGATCTGCCGGGTCCCGATATCGCAGCGGTCGGATCATCGTCCGCCGCGACGAAATTATCAGGCCGCGCGTGGCCGAGAATGTGCGATCCAGGCCCGCGCCTGACGCTGCGCCTCCGCAATCTCGCGCGCGGTCATTTCCTCGG
>JBEVMZ010000239.1:0-5509 GCA_040508335.1 Sphingobium sp. | reverse complement strand
GTCGAAGCGATCATTCAGAAGGAACGGTTGTCCGGCGACGGCGGCGCATTCGAGCGGCGACAGGACGGTCCTGACCGCGAAGCACCCGAACTGCGCCAGCGTCGCCAGGACGACGAAGAGTCCGCATGAGGGCGCCGTTCGGCGGCGCGTGCTTTGGTAGCCTAACCCGGCCGGACAAGAGGGCAGCTATTTCCACTCAGCTTGAAGCAAGGCATCATAGGCGGCGCGCAGGGTTGCGCCAGACGCTGCGAGCGCGACGGTTTCGTCGGCGCTCATGACCGGGATCAGCATGCGTTCCATGCCTGAAGCTCCGATGATGCATGGCATGCTCATATAGACCCCGGATAATCTGAAGAGGCCGTCGACCCTGGTCGATACCGGCAGGACGGCCTTTTCGTCGCGCATGATCGCCTCGCAAATGCGCACGATTGCGGTGGCGACCCCGTAGGAGGTGTAGCCTTTGCCCGAAACGATCGCGTAGCCGGCATCGCGTACCGTATGCGCCAGCGCGCGCCGGTTCAGCTCGCCGCCCGCATCGGAAAAATCGGCCAGCGGCAGCCCGCCGACGCGGACGGTCGACATCAAGGCGACCTCGCTGTCGCCATGCTCGCCGAGCACGAGCGCGTCGATGCTCCCGGAAGCGACATCGAGTTCCTTCGCCAGCAACGTGCGCAGACGGCTGGAGTCGAGCAGCGTGCCCGTACCTATGATCCGGCTCGCGGGGAGGCCGGTGCGGTCGAATGCGATCATCGCCATAAGATCGACCGGATTGGACGCCACGAGGATGATGCCGTCGAAGCCGGCATCGGACAGCGCCGTGACGCACGTGCCGACGATCAGGGCGCTGCGGGCCGCTACCGAAAGGCGCGTCTCGGACCGATGGGTCGCCGCGCCCGCCGTGACGATGGCGATACGCGCGGTTGCGGCGTCGGCATAATCGCCGGCCCAGATCCGTGCCGGACGGGCGAGCGCATTGGCGTCCGCAATATCCTGCGCCTCGGCGGCGGCGCGCTGCGCGTCGCTGTCGATCAACAGGATTTCCTGAAACAGCGCGCGCAACATCAGGGCATAGGCGGTCGTCGCGCCGACATGCCCTGCCCCGATAATGGCGACGCGATCGCGCTCCGGTTCGGAACGATCAGGTTTCCCTGCGGGCCTAGCATTCATAACATGCTCGCCTGGCGCGCTGGGACTGTCGCATCTGTGATCGAGAGTTCGAAACAGCCCCGATATCGGTTCACGTCGATCCCTTCCCCCGCTGCCTGGTCAGAGCGTCGTCGATCGACCAAGTAGACGGCTTTCCTCGATCGATGCCCCGCACGCCATGGATCATTCACGCAGCCACATCTGTTCGGCATCGTCCAGCGCTTCGAGCATTTCGCTCTCGGCCTGCATAGTGCTCAGATGGCCGCGTACTGCTTCAGCATCGCCCGCGCGGGGAAATTTGCGGTCCGCCTTGGCCGCCTTGGCCAGGCCGCCTACCCAGTCCGAACGACCGACCTGGGTCAGCAACCAGGCGCCGAAGGACTGTTTGTCGTCGGCATCGGCGGGATAGGGGTCACTCGTCGTCACGATCCGCTTATCTTGCCGGCAAGCTGCCATTGCCGGTTGACCGGCTTGACCATGGTCCGTCGACAGATCAGGCAGACGCTGACGAACAAACCATTTTCCCAGCGCTGGCCGGCCGGATCGGCCTGATGTTGGCCCAGAAGATTATGCAGTATCATAGGGCGTTTCCTTGCTCATGCTGAGGGGCGGTCCGGCGGATCGTGGCGACGCATCGCCGTCTTCCAGCTTGGGATCGGTCTCCGCCGCGTCGGCTTCGTCCTCCTGAAGGAATTCCAGCGCGATGGCTTCGTCCTCATGGCTCAGTGCGACTTTCGACCTGGCCTCGCGGCCCTCGGCCTCCAGCGCCTGCACTTCCCATGCGCGGGCGGCGGCGAGCGCGATCCTGCGAACATTTTGAAGATCCGATTCCGCCGCGATCCGGCGATGAAGTTCTTCCTGTGATCTGCATAAAGCGGCACTGTTGGCCATAGCTGCTCCTATACTCCTTTGCCCGACCAAGGGACGCGGACCCACAATGGAACCCAGCGCCAACCAACCGGCGGCATCGAAGCGTCGGGTGCTTCGGGCGGCGGCGCATCTGGCGGAAGCGCTGCGGCGGCTTCGCGGTCCTGCTGCAAAGCTGCCTCCAGATCTTTCGGATCGACCGCGCGATATTCGACCCGACCGGCCATCTCGACGACCAGTGTCGTCGCAATACGGCGAAAGACCGTGCGGCCGGTTCCCTCGATAGTTTCTTCGTCAGTATCGACCGGGTAGATTCCTGCCGGCAGCGGTGCGTCGAAGCCCGGCAAGTGGAAAGGCGCGGCGAAGGTGACGAGGCTTCGCGTGGAGCGAACCGTCATATCGATCGCCCGTCGTCTCGACAGGTGTCGGCGATTATGAGGAACATCATGGCTACTCCCGACTGCAGGCGGGAGCACGATGGTCTCTCAGTCACGATATGCCTGCGGCATAATGCGGGTGATACGCGATCATAGCATATCGGTGCCATCATGGCGCGATTTGTTTCCACCCCCAAAAGTGGGAAGCAAAGCGTATCAGCTTCGCCTCCCCTTATGTCATGGCTCAGAAGCCCATGTCGCCCATGCCGCCCGCCATCGCGGACGTACCGCTGCTATCGTCGCCCAGATCGGCGACGGCGGCTTCGGTCGTGATCAACAGGCCAGCGACCGAGGCCGCATCCTGAAGCGCGCTGCGCACAACCTTGGTGGGATCGATGACGCCGGACTGGAACAAATTTTCATATTGCTCGGTCTGCGCGTTGAAGCCCAGATTTTCATCCTTGCCGTCCAGAAGCCGGCCGGCGACGACGCCGCCATCATGTCCAGCATTCTCGGCGATCTGCCGCAATGGCGCTTGAAGCGCCCTGCGGACGATGTCGATACCACGGCGCTGATCGTCATTGACGTAATTGAGCCCGTCCAAGGCTTTCGAGGCGTAGAGCAACGCCGTTCCGCCACCGGGAACCACGCCTTCTTCCACCGCCGCGCGCGTGGCGTGCAGCGCATCATCCACGCGGTCCTTGCGCTCCTTGACCTCGACCTCGCTCGCGCCACCGACCTTGATGATCGCGACCCCGCCGGCAAGCTTGGCAAGACGCTCCTGAAGCTTTTCCTTGTCATAGTCGCTGGTGGTGTTCTCGATCTGCGCCCGGATCGCCTCGACCCGTCCCTTGATGGCATCGGCGGACCCGGCGCCATCGACGAGCGTCGTCGCGTCCTTGTCGATCGTGACGCGCTTGGCCGTTCCCAGCATCTCAAGCGTCACATTTTCAAGCTTGATGCCTAGATCCTCGGAAACCACCTCGCTTTTGGTCAGGATCGCAATGTCTTCCAGCATCGCCTTGCGGCGATCGCCGAAGCCGGGCGCCTTGACCGCCGCGACCTTCAGGCCGCCGCGCAGCTTGTTGACGACCAGCGTGGCAAGCGCCTCGCCCTCGATATCCTCGGCGATGATGAGCAGAGGACGGCCCGACTGGACGACGGCCTCCAGAACCGGGAGCATCGCCTGGAGGTTGGACAGCTTCTTTTCGTGGATCAGGATGTAAGGGTCCTGCAACTCGACCGACATCTTCTCCGTGTTCGTGATGAAATAGGGAGAGAGATAGCCGCGATCGAACTGCATCCCCTCGACAACGTCTAGTTCAAACTCGACGCCGGTGGCTTCCTCGATCGTGATGACGCCTTCTTTGCCGACCTTCTCCATCGCTTCGGCGATCCTGCGGCCGACGATTTCATCGCCATTGGCCGACACGATACCGACCTGGGCGATTTCTTGATTGCTCCCGACCGGCCTGGACCGCGCCTTGAGTTCGGCGACCACAGCCGTGACGGCAAGATCGATACCGCGTTTGAGGCCCATCGGATCGACACCGGCCGACACCGACTTCATGCCTTCGCGCACGATTGCCTGAGCGAGGACCGTGGCGGTCGTCGTGCCGTCGCCCGCATGATCATGGGTCTTGGACGCGACCGCCTTGATCATCTGCGCGCCCATATTTTCGAACTTGTCCTTGAGTTCGATCTCCTTGGCGACGGTGACGCCGTCCTTGGTGATGCGGGGTGCGCCGAAGCTCTTGTCGATCAGGACGTTGCGGCCCTTGGGACCAAGCGTCACGCGGACGGCGTTGGCCAGAATATCGACGCCGCGCGCGATGCCTTCGCGCGCATCACGGGAAAATTTTACGTCCTTGGCTGACATGGTCAGTAATCCTTCATGGAAAATCGGTGCGCCGTTTCGCTACGGCCGGAGAAAAGTGGGAAAGGCCGGTTCAGCCAATGACGCCCAGGACGTCGCTTTCCTTCATGATGATAAGATCTTCGCCATCGAGCTTGACCTCGGTGCCCGACCATTTGCCGAACAGGATTTTGTCGCCCGCCGCGACGTCGAGCGGCCTGAGAGAGCCATCCTCCGCGCGAATGCCGTTGCCGGCGGAGACGACCTCGCCTTCCTGCGGCTTTTCCTTGGCGGTGTCGGGGATGATGATGCCGCCCGCGGTTTTTGCAGCGGCTTCGATGCGGCGCACCAGCAGGCGGTCATGCAGAGGTCGGAATGTCATGGCAGGGCATCCTGTCGCTGGATCGCGACGAAACCGTCGCTTTCACAAGCGGGAGCCAGCGCTGCCAAATTGCGATCTGGCGCTCGACGAGCGGGCTGCCAACATCGCTCATATGTGCATCGTGCCGATGGATCACAAGATCGCATCGATCGGCCAGGCAGAAATGGGGCGCGAAGCCTTGCGACTATGCTGCCGTCATTCCCACTCGATCGTGCCGGGCGGCTTGGAGGTGAAGTCATAGACGACGCGGTTGATGCCTTTGACCTCGTTGATGATCCGGGTCGCAACGCGGCTGAGGAACGCGGCGTCGAAGGGATAGATGTCGGCGGTCATGCCGTCGGTCGAGGTGACGGCGCGCAGCGCGCAGACGCTGTCATAGGTGCGCATATCGCCCATGACGCCGACCGTGCGGACGGGCAGAAGAACGGCGAACGCTTGCCAGATCGCATCGTAGAGGCCGGCGGTGCGAATTTCCTCGAGATAGATGGCGTCGGCCTTGCGCAAGATGTCGCAGCGTTCCTTGGTCACTTCGCCCGGGATACGGATAGCGAGGCCCGGGCCGGGGAAAGGGTGACGACCGACGAAGATTTCCGGCAGGCCGAGTTCACGCCCGAGCAGGCGGACTTCGTCTTTGAACAGCTCGCGCAGGGGCTCGACCAGCTTCATGTTCATGCGCTCGGGCAGGCCGCCAACATTGTGATGGCTCTTGATCGTGACCGACGGCCCACCGGTAAAGGACACCGATTCGATGACATCGGGATAGAGCGTGCCTTGCGCCAGGAAATCGGCGCCGCCGACTTTGGCGGCTTCTTCTTCGAACAAGGCGATGAACTCGCCGCCGATGAACTTGCGCTTCTTTTCCGGGTCGGTGAGGCCGGCCAG
>JBEVMZ010000088.1:0-4942 GCA_040508335.1 Sphingobium sp. | reverse complement strand
AGGGAACACTTATGAGATAATCAGCGGTGAAAACCTAAGAATTACTGTTGCTGATCATAAATTGGTTAAATTGCCGCGGGTGAATGATGCGATTTATCGGGCCTTTTACAAAGATGGACGTGCGATCAGGGATTGTAATGGAACATGTTCCGGCGTTTGGATGATCGATAACAATAGGCTTTGTGAGCAATATAACCACAGTGTGGAAATGGAGTGCGTCTACATACTGAGGCGCGGGCAAGACTATTTTCAGAGTAACAGCTTGGGGAGCCCGAGTGGCTATATCACTCCTCTGGAAATAACGCCGTACAGGTAACGCTGAGGGCGATGATGATGATCCTGGAGCAACGCGGTCTATCGGCCTAATACGCGACGCCATCTGCCTTGTAAGACATTCCGATTAAACCGCAAAAAACGCATAGGCGCGCGATTTTGTCCTCTACAATCTCTGCGACTTGCTCGACCACCGGATAGCCGAGCAGCGTCGCCGGCTGTTCGGCGGAGAGCGAAGGCTGCCACAAAAATGCCCCCTCGCTCGTCTTCATCTTGCGGATGACCGCCAACGTCGCACTGTTCATGACGAAGGACGCGCCCTGCCGATAGGCGGGCTTGAGCGCATGGACGAGGTCCACCAGCCGGTCCTGCGGATTTGAGCCCGCAAAGGCGCCCGCGCCGCCCGACGCGACATGCTGCAACGTGCCGAAGGCGCGCACGCCGTCCGCCTCGCTCGTGGTGGCGTAGGTGACGATCCCCTTGGGCTTGTTGACGCCATTGCCAATGACGAAGGCGCTGCCCTCCGCCGCCGCAAACTCCCGCGCGATCTCGCTCGCCAGCCATCCTTCGACATCGAATAGCGCATCGTCCAGCATCGCCTGGCTCGCCGCCGGATTGGCGTACAGCTCGCCGCCGGGCGGCACGATCTCGTTGAAGACGGGCGTCGCCGTCTCCGCCCGCGCCCCCGTCTCGCTTGCCCAGCCCGACACGATGCCGCCCGACGTCACCAGCTTGCGATAGCCCGCCGATCCCGTCCGCACGACATTGGCGATGGCGCGGATCGGCGAGATCGACTTGAGCGTCGCGTCGATCATCTGATCGATCTCGCGCGGCACGGCATAGCCCCCCGCCGCCCCGCTCGCCCCGGCAAAGCTCTTAAGCTCCACCCCCGCTTCCAGACCCTGGCGCAGGTAACGGTCGACGAACGCCCCGCGCGCCGGATCGACCGCCCCGCCCTTCACCCCGTCGAGCGCCGGCCGCTGCGCCTGCCGCAGCACCCCGTCGAGCCGCCCCTTCAACGTCGCGATCTCACCCTCCGGCCCCGCGATCTTCTCCCCCTGGAGCACCGTATCGAAAGCGCCATCCAGCTCATCCTTCACGAAATCGGTCATGCACATCTCCTGCGTTGAAACAAAAAAGGCGGCCCGAAGACCGCCCGCTCACCCCGCCACCTTCACCACCCGCGCCATTGGCTGCATCGGATGCGTGACCAGGCTCACCTCCACCAGTTCGAGCGCCAGCAGTTCGCGCGGCCGATGCCCCCGCGCCGCCCGCACCCGGTATCCGAACGACAGCCCATCGAGCGCCCCCTCCCGCAAGGCCGCCGCCGCCGCCCGCCCCACCGCCGTCCGCGCCGACACCCGCCCGACGACGCGCAAACCGCGCGCATCCTCCTCCACCCGCTCGACCGTCCCGATCATATCGCCGGGCGAATGCTGCCACAGCAGGGGCACATCGCCGCTCACCACGCCAAAGGCCCCCGCCCGCACCACATCCCCTCCCCGGTCCACCCGGTCGAACACCGCCGCATAGCCGGCAAAGCGCACGTCCCCGCTCACGCCTTCACCACGCCGAGCAGCCCCGCCTTCACCGCCATCCCCAGCAGCGCCAGCGCCATGACGATCCGCACGCCCCAAGCGACGATCGCCCCGCGCGCCGCCTTCTTCGCCTCCCGCCACGCGACCAGCATCGCGCGCAATTCGCGCACGTCGTCCTCCGCCCCGCGATCGCTCAGCCCCAGCCGCTCCAAAGCCCGCGCCGCGCCCAGCTCGCTCGCCTCCTCGACCAGCGCCCGGATCATCAGCATGTCGCTGCCCATCGGCTGCGCCTCGGTCTGCGCCACCAGCCGCGCCAGCATTTCCGCATCATGCCGCATTTGCCCCTCCCGCTTCCCCTTTGCGCCGCGCGCGCCTATCTCCACGCGCATGAAGCGCATCCATGTCCGATTGCTCGTCCTACTCGCCGTCTTGATCCTGGGCGCCCTCGCCTGGCAGGCGGACCTGTTCCGCGCCGCCGACTGTCTTATCGAAGGCGGCCGCTGGAACTGGGACGGCGCCTTCTGCCGCCTCGACCGCCCGCCGGTCTAAAGCCCCAGCAGCGCCCGCTTTTCCTCCGCCGACAGAAAGTCCGCCGCGCTCACCCGGTCCCACAGGGCCGTGCGCTCCTCGGCCAGTTCGGGCACCGCATCCAGGTCCGCGCAAAGGCCAAGCCCCGGCCACCATTCACGCAGCCCCTGCGCCAGCGAGCAGCAGATCTTCTCCACCAGCGGCAGGATCGTCTGCCGCCACAAGGCCCGGTTCGCCTCGCGATAATTGGCGTAGCTGTTATCGCCCGGCATCCCCATCAGCATCGGCGGCACGCCGAACGCGAGCGCGATCTCCCGCGCCGCCGCCGCCTTCAGCCCGACAAAGTCCATCTCGGCCGGCGTCAGGCTCATGGCCTTCCAGCTGAGGCCCCCTTCCAGCAACATCGGCCGCCCGGCATTGCCCGCGCCCGAAAAGGCGACCTCCATCTCGCGCTTCACCCGCTCGAACTGGTCCGGGCTCATCACCGACCCGTCGCCCGGATCATAGACCATCGCCCCGCTCGGCCGCGCCGCATTGTCGAGCAACGCCTTGTTCCAGACGCTCGCCGCATTGTGGATCGCGACCGCCCCCGCTGCCGCCCCGGCGCAACCGAGGCCGTAATGATCGTCGAGCGGATGCAGGGATTTGAGGTGAACGACGCTCGTGCGCCCGTCCGCATCCTCCGGGCAAAGCCGCGTAACCTTGTCGCCGACGCGATAAAGATAGGCGACCGGCCAGCCACAGGCGTCCGCCTCCACACTGATCCGCTCGGGCCGCAGCGCGTAAAGCTCGCCCGGCATCCCGTCGGCGCGGATCACGATCTGCACATAGGCGTTGCCATGCAGCAGCAGATGACAGCCGATCGTCTCGAACAAGGCCTGCCCCGCCGATCGCCCCCTGACCAGCGCCATCACGGCGCCGCGCGCCGCGTCATCGACGCCCCCGGCACTCAGATGACAGCTGCCCACCGCCTCCGACACCAGCCGCATCGCGCGCTGCGCCACCGCATTGCCGATCACCCCCGCGCGCAGTTGCGCCTCATAGCTCGCCGGCCATTCGCCCAACCCCACCGCGCCCGATCCCCAGGCACGCGCCAGCACCGGCCGCGCGCCCCCGCGCGCCGCCTTCGTCCCGAATAATCTCATGGCTGCCCCATAAAAAATCCCCTCCCCTTTGACGGGGGAGAGGATGGTGAAGACCGGCGGCGTCATGCCGCCCGTTCTGCTTTGACCGGGGATCACCCCGGTCAGGGATCAGGGATTACGCGCGAACACCCGGTCGCATTCATTGCCGCCAGCGCCGCCCTTGCCGATCAGATGCCCGGCCAGCGCACCCGCGCCCGCGCCCAGCAGCGTCTCGCCAACATTGCCACCGGCAACAACCCCGACGCCCGCGCCACCCGCCGCGCCGATCAGCGCACCCTTCTTCCCGTCCTTCTTACGTTGCACCAGGCAATAGCGGACATCGCTCCGCTCGCCAGGCGCCGCCCGCGCCACGCGGGCACGCTCCTTGCCCGACAAGGACTGCGCGAAAACAGGCTGCACCAGCAGACCCGCCGCCGCCATCGCCGTCACCATCTTGGCCACACGCATCGTCGTCACTCCACCAGATAAAAAGCTGATCCGTGTAAATGAAACAGACCCGGAAATCGTTCCAGCACAACGCGCCCGACACCACCCCAACATGTGATCGCATAAACGACCGCCATCGGCACAAGGGCTGGACGACCGACCAAGGCAGGAAGCGGACTGGCGGCTTCTGTGCCCGAAGAGCAAAGTCCGACGCAGCCCGATCCGTTGGACCTACCCTAACCCATGTCCTCCGATCGGAGCGGTTTCCGTGACCCGCTCCAGGCCCGCGATCAGCGGTCGCCCTTTGGCAATGGCCTGTTGAACTTGAGGGAGAGACAGCGATTTCTGGTGGGAATCCGGGTCCGTCCAGACTTCGGTAATCCACAGAATGTCATCGTCCTTGGCGTCCCTCGCCACGATGTAGGAAAGATTGCCCGGCATGTCGCGCAGGCCTTCGAGTAGGATGGCTGCCAGCGCATCGCGCGCTCCTGCGACCGCAGTCATTTTGCCGATTAATCCGTACATCTGCTGGCCTTCTGAATTTTTTGCTGCGGCGAACGGTACGCAAGCGGCCATCGGCACGCCTATGATCATCGCAATAAAACTGCGTCTCTTACCGTCCATCGGAACGGTATATCACCGACAGTCCATCAATCAATCGATGGAGCTGTCCGTCAACCGAAGACAACTGTGCTAACGGCCGGGTCTGGGTCGTTAGCCCCCGCCCGAACAAACCTCCGCCCTACAAAGCCCGCACCTGCGCCCCGCCACGCCGTCCCAGCATCAGCTCGCTAAGCGCCCACACCAGCGCATCGGCTCGATCCGGCGACCGCCCCGGCCCGACATAGCCGCCCCCGGCGATCAGGCGGCACATCTCGTCCTCCATGTCGGGAAAGGCGCCGCGATGCGCGACCCGGCCCGCCTCGTACAGCGCCGCCACCGGCTCGGCCCGCGCCACCTTGCCCCGGCTCGCATGGACCAGCCGCACCGGCAACGCCGCATCCGCCGCGCGCAGCACGCTTTCCACCATCG
>JBEVMZ010000230.1:0-3377 GCA_040508335.1 Sphingobium sp. | reverse complement strand
CCAATGCGCTGCCGCGCTGCTTGGCAAAGCGAATGAGCTCCTGCGAACTTGCCCGGACCTGGCTGACCGTACCCGGCGCGCCTTCGATCAGGTCGCTGTGCATGGTCTGGATCGAATCGATCACCAGCAGCGCGGGCGGCGACCCTTCGCTCAACGTCGTCAATATGTCGCGCACCGAAGTCGCGCTGGCCAGCTGGACCGGCGAATCGCCAAGGCCAAGGCGCTGCGCGCGCAGGCGAACCTGGTCTGCGGCTTCCTCGCCACTGATATAGGCGACCGACAGCCCGCGCGCCGCGACATGCGCCGCCGCCTGCAACAGCAACGTCGATTTGCCGATCCCCGGATCGCCGCCGATCAGCGTCGCCGAGCCCGACACCAGCCCGCCGCCCAGCGCCCGGTCGAATTCGGCGATGCCCGTACTCGTGCGCGCCGGCAGTTCGATCTTGCTGTCGAGGCCGATCAGCGTGATCGCCCGCCCCCCCCCCGACAAGTCGTGCCGGGCGGAAAAGACGGTCTCGGCCGCTTCCTCGACGATCGTGTTCCACTCGCCGCAATCGTCGCATTGGCCCTGCCAGCGGCCCGACACTGTGCCGCACTGCTGACAGACGAATTTGCGCTTTGTCTTGGCCATGGCGACAGCCATGCACGGAACGGACCGGGAACACAAGTCGATGGGATGGAAACCGCAGGCGGGCTCGGGCATTACCCTACCCATGTCCTTTCGCGTCCGCGTCGCCAGCTACAATATCCGGAAGGCCATCGGCACGGACCGACGGCGCATGCCCGAACGCATTTTGGAGGTGCTGAGCGAAATCGACGCCGACGTCATTGCGCTGCAGGAGGCCGACCGGCGCTTCGGTGTCCGATCAGCGGCGATCCCGCCCTGGCTGCTCGAATCGCAAAGTCCCTATAGGGCGGTGCCGCTCAATATCCAGGCGGACTCGATGGGCTGGCACGGAAACGCGATATTGGTGCGCAAGAACGCGGAAGTGACGCATCATGACGTCATCCACCTCCCCTGCCTGGAGCCGCGCGGCGCCACCGTGGCGGAGGTGCGGGTCGGGCCGTCGTCGCTGCGCATCTTTGGCATGCATCTTGATCTGTCGGGGCTGTGGCGGCGCAGGCAGGCGGCGGCCGTGCTGCACGCGGCGGGCCAGCGCGAGGATATGCCGACCGTACTGATGGGCGACCTTAACGAGTGGAGCGCCGACCGGGGCTGCCTTGCCGATTTCGCGCGCCATTATCGGTTCGCGCCGTGCGGCCGCAGCTTCCACGCGCGCCGGCCCGTAGCCCGGCTCGACCGCATCATGCACAGCGAGCGGCTGACCCTTCGGGAATGCGGCGTCCATGAAAGTGCGGCGGCGCGCAAGGCGTCCGATCATCTGCCGATCTGGGCGGAATTCGAGATCGGCTAGCCATGGCCAGTTCCGCACAGCCATCGACAAGTCCGGCTCCCTCTGCGACGCTGGCGCCATGAGGGAGAAGGAACTGCGGCTAGCGCTCGTCTGCTATGGCGGCATCAGCCTTGCCGTCTATATGCACGGCATCACCAAGGAAATCTGGCGGCTGGCGCGCGCGAGCCGCGCCTTTCACGATGGCGCGCCGACAGGCGAGGGCAGCGAGCGCGTCTATCGCGACCTGCTGGAAACGATCGAGCGCGACGCGGGCATCAAACTGCGCGTCATGCCCGACATCGTCGCGGGAGCAAGCGCCGGCGGTATCAACGGCATCTTCCTTGCTCATGCGATCGAGACCGGGCAGTCACTCGAACCGCTGACCGACCTCTGGCTCGAAAATGCCGATGTCGACAGCCTGCTCGATCCCGATGCCCGGCCGGCGCGCCGCATCAGCAAATTCTGGGCGCAGCCTTTGGTATGGATGGCGGCCCGGCGGCCGGGCGACACGATCGAGCGCACGGTTGCGCCCGAAACGCGCGAAGAAGTGCGTGCGAAACTGTCCAATTTCATTCGCTCACGCTGGTTCGAACCGCCCTTTGGCGGCGAGATCTTCACCAACATGCTGCTCGATGCGTTCGAGGCCATGGCTGCAGCGCCCGCAGGCCCGCCGCTGCTACCGCAGGGGCATCCGCTGGACCTGTTCGTGACGGTCACGGATTTTGGCGGCCATGCCCAAAGCCTTTCGCTCAACAGCCCGCCGCAGGTGATCGAGACCGAACATCGGCTCACGATCGGCTTCAATGCCCGCGTGCGCGGCGCGGCAGACGCCGAGCGCGCCTTTGCCGACCCGGCGGAGCTCGTCTATGCTGCACGCGCCACGGCGAGCTTCCCCGGCGCCTTTCCGCCCTTCACGGTGCGTGAACTGGATCGCGTTCTCGAACGGCGGCAGCGCCCGTGGCCGACACGCGACGCCTTCCTTGGCCGCGCGCTGCCTCGTCATAGTGCGCAGGGGATTGCCGAGGATACCGTGCTGATCGACGGGTCGGTGCTTGCCAATGCCCCCTTCGCGCCCGCCATTGGGGCACTCAGCGGCCGGCCCTCGCGGCGGGAGATCGACCGCCGCTTCGTCTACATCGATCCCAAGCCCAACCAGCGCTCCATCGGCTTTGGCAAACGTGGGGCGCGAGACAATGACGAAGAGGGCGACGTCGGCCCGGCGCTGCCCGGTTTCTTCCGCACCATCTTCGGCGCGCTGAGCGACATACCCCGCGAACAGCCGATCCGCGACAATCTGGAGGCGATCGACCGGCATTCGACGCGGGTGCGGCGCATGACGCGCATCCTGGACGCGCTGCGGCCGGGGATCGAGGCGGAGGTGGAAAGCGCCATCGGGGGCATGCTCTTCCTCGACCGGCCGACGCCTGCGCGCCTGGCGGCATGGCGCGGCAAGGCACAGCAGCGCGCGGCCCATGCCGCAGGCTTCACTTATCCCGCTTATGGTCATCTCAAACTATCGGGCATCGTCGAGGCATTGGCACAGCTGCTCTTCGAGCTGTCCGGAGAAGAACAGCCGATGCTGCGCGAAAGCTATCGCCGCGCACTGTGGACGGCGGTGCGCGCCGCCGGAGCGGACCAGTTCACCGACGATATCGGGTCCAGCGCGCCGCCCGTGCTGTTCTTCCGCACCCACGACCTTGCTTTCCGCACCCGGCGCCTGCGCTTCCTCGCCCGCCGCTTCGCCGAAACGCTAGAGGTAGAGGCCGGAACCGAGGCGGCGGCGGTGCAGGCGATGCGCGACGCCATATACCGCTGCCTGGCCCACTATGCCGAGTGCGAGATCATCGACCTATATGGGGCAGATGTGCGCGCGGCGGCCGCCCATACGCTTGAAGACGCGCGCGCCGCACTCGCCGCGCTGGCGCAGGCGCGCGACCTGCGCGCGCGCGATCAGGCGGCAGATATGATGCTGGCCGATGCGCT
>JBEVMZ010000206.1:0-6434 GCA_040508335.1 Sphingobium sp. | reverse complement strand
AGCGCGGTCAGGAAGGACGCGATGACGCCGAAGAACAGGATCGGCCGCTCGATCCGAAAGAGGGTGAAGATCGTGCGCAGGATGCGCCAGCCATCGCGATAGGTCGACAATTTGCTGACCGATCCTTCGGGCCGCGCGCCATAGGCGGTGACGACTTCCGCCACCGGCATCGCGAGTTCGAGCGCATGGACGCTGATTTCCGTTTCGATCTCGAAGCCGGCGGACAGGACGGGAAAGCTTTTGACGAACCGGCGCGAAAAGACCCGGTAGCCCGAGAGAATGTCGGTGAAGCTGCGGCCGAAAAGTTGTTTCAAAAGGCTGGTGAGCGCCCAGTTGCCGAAGCGATGGCCACGCCGATAGGCTTCCTCGATCTCCGAACGCCGTGCGCCGACGACCATGTCGAGATTGTCGGCCAGCATCGCCCCGATCATGCCCGGCGCGGCGGCGGCTTCATAGGTCGCGTCACCATCGGCCATGATATAGATGTCGGCGTCGACATCCGCGAACATGCGGCGGACGACATGGCCTTTACCCTGCTGCGACACGCGCCGGACGATCGCGCCCGCCTGCGCGGCCAGTTCCCGGCTGCCGTCGGTCGAATTATTGTCGAAGACATAGATAAGCGCCTGCGGCAGGGCGCGGCGGAAATCGTCGACCGTGCGCACGATGGCGCCGGCTTCGTTGTAACAGGGCAAGATGACCGCGACGCGCAAACCAGTCATAGTTATTGAGACATTCCCGCATGAGGCATGAAAAGCCGCTTATGGCAGTCCGACAAGAGCCGACAAGCCGATAGCCCAAAGAGCGTTAAAATTTCGGGCTCACGCCATAGAAAAGGCGACGACCCTGAAACAGGATCGCCGCCCAAACTCTTTTCTCGCTGAGACGCTTACTCCGTCGGCGCAGCAGCCCTCTTGGTCGCGGCCTTCTTCGGCGCCGGCTTCTTTTCAGCCGCCTCGTCGCCTTCGGCCGTCGCCTTCTTGGCGGACGCCTTCTTAGGCTTGGCTTCGGCTTCGCCCGCCGCTTCCGCGCTCACGGCTTCCTGCTCGGCTGCAGGTTCAGCAGCCTCGGCTTCTGCCGCCTTTTTCTTGGAGGCAGCCTTTTTCGCCTTGGGCTTTTCCTCATGCCCGTGGTCATGGCCGCAATCGGGGCCGTGGACGTGGGGCTTGATGTCGTTGTCGTCTTCCTCGATCGCTGCTTCCAGCTCTTCACGGCTGACGGCGCGCTCGGTCACTTCGGCCTTGTCGAACAGGAAATCGACCACCTTGTCTTCATAGAGCGGCGCACGCAGCTGAGCGGCGGCCATCGGGTCCTGACGGACATATTGCACGAAGCGCTCGCGATCCTGCGGGCTGTACTGCTGCGCGGCCTGCATCACCAGGCGGTTCATTTCTTGCTCCGACACAGTCACCCCATTGGCCTGACCGATTTCGGAGAGAAGCAGGCCCAGGCGAACACGGCGCACGGCGATTGCGCGATAATCGTCCTTTTCCGCTTCCATTTCCTTGAGCGCGGCTTCGGGGTCGGCTTCATGGCTCGCTTCATGCTGAAGCTGGCCCCAGATCTGCTCGAACTCGGCGTCGACCATGCTCGGGGGCACGTCAAAGTCATGCGAGGCGGCGAGCTGGTCGAGCAGCTTGCGCTTCATATGCGTGCGGGTGAGTCCGTTATGCTCCTGCTCGATCTGGCCCTTGAGCAGATCCTTGAGCTGGTCGAGCCCTTCGAGGCCGAGCGACTTGGCGAACTCGTCGTCAAGCTTGGGCTTGTCGGCGTCGAGAACCGACTTGACCGTCACGTCGAAGGTTGCGGCCTTGCCGGCAAGATGCTCCGCGCCGTAATCCTCGGGGAAGGTGACGTCGATCGTCTTTTCCTCGCCCTTCTTCACGCCCGTCAGCTGCTCCTCGAAGCCGGGGATGAACTGGCCAGCGCCGAGCTTCAGGCGGATATCGCTCGCCGAACCGCCCTCGAAAGCCTCGCCGTCGACCTTGCCGACGAAATCGATGACCAGCGTGTCGCCGTCCGCTGCGACATGGTCGTCGGCATGATCTTCAAGCGCGCCCTGCTGGCTGGCGATGCGGGCTGCGGCCTCGTTCACCTTGTCTTCGGCGACTTCGACGGTCAGCCGCTCGAGCTTCAGACCATCGATGTTGGGCGTTTCGATCTGCGGCAGCACTTCGAGCGCGACCTTGACCTGCGCGTCCTGGCCGAACTCGAACCCTTCATCCAGTTCGACCGACGGCTGCATCGCAGGACGCAGGCCATTGTCGGCGATCAGCTTCTGAATGCTTTCCTGGATCGAACCGTTGAGCGCGTCGCGCTGCAGGTTCTCGCCATGCATCTTCTTGACCAGATTGGCCGGGACCTTGCCGGGACGGAAGCCGGGCATCTTCACCTGCGGGGCGATGGCCTGAACTTCCTTGTCGACGCGCGCGTCGATATCTTTGGAGGTGATGGTGAGGCTGTAGGCGCGCTTCAGGCCTTCGTTCAACGTCTCGACAATCTGCATCTTATCTCTCAAACGCTTTCTTAAAGCTGAAATCCGGTTGGCGCCGTTCGATGGCGGATGCCTGCCGAGACTGGTGCGGGCGAAGGGACTCGAACCCCCACATCTTGCGATACCAGAACCTAAATCTGGCGCGTCTACCAGTTTCGCCACGCCCGCATCGGTCGCCGGTCGGCGCGGCATAGAGAAAAGCGTGAGGAAGGGCAAGTGCGCCCGCATGCGATAGCTGGGACGCGAGGGGGAACATCATGTCACGCCCATGCGTAGCTTCCATTACCCCTCATATTCTGGAAAGACAGATCATGGCGACCCAGCCCGACCCCGGCAACAATCCCGACGCGGTTCCAGCGCCCGATACGATCGAGCCGCAATCGCCGACCGAACTGCCCGTCCCGTCCACGCCGGACGAGACCCCCGCCGGCCGCCCAGACGAGATCGTGCCGGAAACGCCCGATTTCGATCAGCCCGACAGCGCGCCGCCGGAGATCACGCCCGACGTCATCGGCTAGGCCAAGGAACCGGTCGATGATCGCTCAAGCAGGTCATCGACCAGTTGCGGCACCAGAAGCGAGGCTGGGCCAAGCCGTGCCTCGTCGAAATAGATGCTGCCCGCCGATGGATCGAGATTGAGTTCGATCGTGCGCGCGCCGTGATGGCGCGCGGTGCGGACGAAGCCGGCGGCGGGATAGACAGCGCCGGACGTGCCGATCGATACGAACAGGTCGGCCTGGCCCAGCGCTGCCTCGATCTTGTCCATCTCATAGGGCATCTCGCCGAAGAAGACGATGTCAGGGCGCAACGCAGGCGCGCCGCATCCGCCGCATGACGATCCGGGCGGCAGCGGGCCGGTCCAGGGTTCTGCGTCCCCACATGCCGCGCACAAGGCGGCGTTGAGTTCCCCATGCATATGCAGCAGCCGCTTGGCCCCTGCCCGCTCGTGCAGGTCATCGACATTCTGCGTGACGATGAGAAGATCGCCCGGCCATGCCGCATCGAGGACGGCGAGTGCATCATGCGCCGCGTTGGGGGCAACCTCCCCCAGACGGGCGCGCCGCTCGTCATAGAAGCGGTGAACGAGCGCCGCATCCTTCGCCAATGCGTCGGGCGTGCAGACATCCTCGACCCTCTGCCCTTCCCACAGACCGTCGGGACCGCGAAATGTGGCGAGCCCGCTTTCGGCGGATATGCCGGCGCCGGTCAGGATGACGATGTTCTCGATGGGGTGGATCATGGGCCGGAGAATAGGGCGTGAAGAAATTCGGGGAAAGACGATAATCGACCGGAACCTATCGGAAAGTGCGCCGTTCTGACCTTCGGATGGCGATCCTTTGCCCCCCGCTACGCCATCCACCTATTGAGCCCGGAAGCGTCACACCCCCCCGTTGACGCTTCCGGGCTTTTCAGTTTTCTAAGCGCCGTGCGTGCGGCGAAAGGTGACGAAGCTGTAGGCCGGTGCCGCTTCTGCTGCCGGATGATCCTCCCTTGCCACTTCCTGCCAGAGGGCAGAATCGGGATAGGCGATGCTGGTGTCGCCCTGCGCCGCCATATGCACCTCGGTCAGTTCGATCCGGTGCGCCTGGGGCAAGAACAGCGCATAGATTTCCGCGCCGCCGATCACCATGACGGCGCTCTCACCCGCAAACGCCAGCGCCTGATCGACATCGGCGGCGCACTCGGCGCCATCGGCGTGCCAGTCAGGATCGCGCGTCAGCACGATGTGGCGACGACCCGGCAGCAGTCCGGGCAGGCTGGCGAATGTCTTGCGGCCCATGATCATCGGGCGCCCAAGCGTCAGTGCCTTGAAATGGCGCAGGTCCGCAGGAAGCCGCCAGGGCAGACCGCCATCCCGGCCGATGACGCCATTGTCGGCGCGCGCCAGCACCATGACGATCTCGCGCGCGTCCGGTATCACCGCGTCAGCCGGGTGACATGACCCATCTTGCGGCCCGGCCGTGCCTCATGCTTGCCATAGAGGTGCAGATGGTTGGCGGGATCGGCGAGAATGTTTGCCCATGCGTCGGCCTGATCGCCGATCAGGTTGCGCATATGGACCTGGGCAGCGGCAAGGCCGGTATCGCCCAGCGGCAGGCCGCAGACGGCGCGGACGTGATTTTCGAACTGGCTCGTGACCGCGCCTTCGATCGTCCAGTGGCCGCTGTTGTGCACGCGCGGGGCCATTTCGTTGAACACCGGGCCATCGGCGCTGGCGAAGAATTCGAGCGTCAGCACGCCGACATAGTCGAGCGCCTGCGCCACGCGGGCGGCGAGCGCGCGGGCCTCATCCAGTTGCGCGGCGATCGTCGGGCCGGCGGGAAGCGTGGAGGTGTCGAGGATACCATCCGTGTGGACATTGGCCGCCGAGTCCCAGAAGCGGACCTCGCCATCCGCCCCCCGCACGAGGATGACCGAAAACTCCTCGGCAAAGGTGACGAACCCTTCCAATATTGCGGACTGACGGCCGATCGCGTTCCAGGCGCCGACCGCGTCGCCGGGATCGGAAATCCGCGCCTGCCCCTTGCCGTCATAGCCCATGCGATTGGTCTTGAGGATCGCGCGCGCGCCGATCGTCTCGATCTCGGTTTCCAGATCATCAAGGCTGTCGACCGCCGCGAAGGGCGCGGTCAGGCCGCCAAGTTCGACGACGAAGCGCTTTTCAGCCAGCCTGTCCTGCGCCACTCGCAGCGCTTGCGCGCCGGGGCGGACCAGCGCGTGCGCGGCCAGCGTCTCGATCGCGGCGGGGTCGATATTCTCGAACTCGTAGGTAACAACGTCGACCTGTGCGCCGAAGGCCGCGAGCGCGGCGGCATCCCCATAGTCCCCCTGGGTCCAGCGCGGCGAAACGTCGGCGGCGGGGCCGCTGTCTTCGGGCGCATAAATATGGGTGCGATAGCCAAGCTGCGCGGCCGCGACGGCGATCATCCGGCCAAGCTGGCCGCTGCCAAGAATGCCGATGGTGGAACCGGGCGGAACGACGGGCATCTTATTCGGGCGTCTCGGCGACGCCGCCGGTCTGCTTTTCGCGCCATGCGTCGAGCCGCTGGGCGAGCGCCGGGTCGCCGAGGCTGAGGATCGAGGCGGCGAGCAGTCCCGCATTGATCGCGCCGGGCTTGCCGATGGCGAGCGTTGCGACGGGAATGCCGCCGGGCATCTGGACGATCGACAGCAGCGAATCCATGCCTTTCAGCGCCTTCGATTCGACCGGTACGCCGAGCACGGGGAGCCGCGTCATCGCCGCCGTCATGCCGGGCAGATGCGCCGCGCCACCCGCGCCCGCGATGATGACCTTGAGGCCCCGGCCAACCGCACCGCTCGCATAGTCGTAGAGGCGCTGGGGCGTGCGGTGCGCCGAGACGACCTTGCATTCATGAGCGACGCCGAGCGCTTCCAGGGTTTCGGCGGTATGGCGCATCGTCTCCCAGTCGGAACGCGATCCCATGATGATGCCGACATCTACCCCGCCCATGGCTGCATGCTTCCCTGATCCGTCCGGAAAGGGCCGGGGCTTAACCGTCCGGCCCCTCGCAGGCAATATTGGTTATGGCGCGCCTTTAGCGCTCCGACAGATAATAGCGGTCGGTGGCCGTAAGATCATCCGCCAGTTCATAGACGATCGGCTGGCCCGTCGGGATTTCGAGATGGGTGATTTCGTCATCGGGAATGGCCGAGAGATGCTTGACCAGGGCGCGCAGCGAATTGCCGTGCGCGGAGATCAGCACGCGCTTGCCCGCGCGCAGTTCGGGCGCGATGCGGCCTTCCCAATAGGGCAGCACGCGCGCGATCGTGTCTTTGAGCGATTCGGTCTGCGGCACGGCGATGCCGGCGTAGCGGCGGTCTTTCGACAGATCGAACTCGCTGCCCGTATCGAGCACCGGCGGGGGAATGTCGAAGCTGCGGCGCCAGATCTTGACCTGATCGTCGCCATGCTTGGCCG
>JBEVMZ010000166.1:0-5145 GCA_040508335.1 Sphingobium sp. | reverse complement strand
TGCCGGTCGCGGCGGGTGCGGCCGTGATAGATTTGCGGTATGATGTTGCCCGCCGAGTCATAGCCGTCGGCATTGACCGCCGACACGGTACCGATGCCGCCCGCAGCCGCCCAGGCGCCGGAGCTTGCATGGTTGGATACCGCCACGCCCTTGCCACCTTCGATCAGGGGCCAGACCTCGCGGCCGCCATAGACGATGGGCTTCAACCCCTTGAACAACGACATCTCCCAAACAAATCCGGCGCCGGCGCGACCACTATCGACATAGCATTTTTCGTCGCCCTTGGCGAACGACCGCGCGCCTAGCGTAAATCGGCGCCCTTTGCCAGTGCCGCGCGCCCGAGCGCTTCGTCATACAGCGCGGCATAGGTTTGCTCCATCACGTCTTCCGCAAAATAGCTGGCGGCACGGGCGCAATTGGCGTCGCCGAGACGAGCGCGCAGCTCCGGGTCGTCCAATAAAGCGCCGAGGGCGGCGGACAGTTCCGCCTCGCCCCTGACGACGAAGGGGCGGTTTTCCTGCGCGACCATGTTGGCGACGTCGCCCACGTCGGTCGAGACGACGGGGAGCCGCGCCGCCATCGCCTCCACAAGGGAGATCGGGCACTGCTCACTGTCGGAGGACAGCGCGAAAATGTCGAACAGGCCGACGAACTGCGCCGGGCGGTCCATGAAGCCGGCAAGGCAGATATCATCGAGGCCGCATTGCGCGGCTTCGGCGAGGATGGCGGCCCGCTCCGGCCCCTCCCCGACGATAACGAGCTGCAGCCGGTCGCGATGCGGCGCGACCGCACGGACGAGGCGCGGCAGGTTCTTGACCGGGCGCAGGCCAGCAAGCGTGCCGACGAGCAGCTTGCCCGGACTGCGCGCCAGTGCGGGGATAGCGTCGGGCGCGGGGGCGCTCGCATAAGCGGCGACGTCGATGCCGTTGCGGATGAGGTGCACCCGCTGCGCCGGTTGCTTCCAGACCGTGCGGGCGATCCGTTCCAGCACCATTGACGGCACGACGAGGGCATGGGCGCGGGCGAGCGCGATGCGGCGGAAGAGGTTGCG
This sequence comes from Sphingobium sp., assembly GCA_040508335.1. GTDB lineage: Bacteria > Pseudomonadota > Alphaproteobacteria > Sphingomonadales > Sphingomonadaceae > Sphingobium. Next base: position 4,094 of record JBEVMZ010000166.1, on the reverse strand, counting down.
CTGGGGCTTGAGGCCGTTTGCCTCGTCGGCGTTAAAGCCGTCCTCATGATGGATCAGCGGCGGCAGGCGCATCGACCGGTTGAACAGGCGATGCGCCATGACGGCGTCCATCGCGCCCCAATTATAGGTGAAGATGAGATCGTAGTGCGCCATGAAGCGTGCCAGCGCACGGTAGCGGGCAAGCGAGGGACGGCCGGTGAGCGGGGGCGCGTCTGGATAATCGACCTTTATGGCGGGATCGATCGCGGCGGCTGCTCCCATGGCCTGGCGGTCGCCGCTGACGATGGCGTGGGTCGCGCGGCCGCCCCATAGGTTCATGAGGCGGACGGCGCGCGCCTCCTTGCCGCCGAGGGAGAAGCTGCTGTGCATGTGCAGCAGCTTAGGAGCGCTATCCACGCAGCACGCGGGCGAGCAGCCGCTCGATCCCGGCGATCGCTTCAGGTTCGTCGAGGACGGGGGCGTGGCCGACCTGGGGGACAGTGACCAGTTCCGCCGAGGGGCCGATTTCGCGCGCCATGCGCTCGGCCGTGGCGGCGCTTAGCAGATCCGAGCGCTCGCCGCGCAGCAGCAATGTCGGCACATTGCGGAACGGCGCGAGCGCGGGCCAGAGGTCGACGCCCCCTTCCCCGCCCGCCATGCGCAGCGGCTCTGCGACGCGCATGTCATAATCGAGGACGACGCGGCCGGCATTGTTGAGGCGGTACAGGCGCTTCGCCATCGCGATCCATTGGTCGAGTTCATAGGCCGGATAGATGTCGGCATTGGCCGCTTCCAGCGCGCGGGCGGCATGGACCCAGGTCGGGTGCGTGCTGCCGACGCCGACATAGGTGCGGATGCGCGCCAGGCCCGCTTCGTCGAGCGTCGGGCCGACATCGTTGAGAACCGCGCCCGCCAGCCACTCGCCATGGGTCGCGGCGGCAAGCATGGTGATGATGCCGCCCAGGGACGTACCGACCGCGACGAAGCGGGTGATGGCAAGGTCTGCGAGCAGGCGGCCGATATCCTGAAGATAGGTGAGCGGCACGTAGCTCATCGCGTCCTTGGCATAGGCGCTTTCCGCGCGGCCGCGCATGTCCGGGCAGATCAGCCGCCACTCGCCCGCCAAGCGCTCCGCAAGCGGTTCGAAATCGCGGGCGTTGCGGGTGAGGCCGGGAAGACAGAGCAAGGGCGGGCGGCCATCTTCGCCGCCGGCATAGTCGCGATAGTGAAGCCGCAGCCCGTCTGGGGACCACCAGTAGCCGTCATGCCAATTAACGTTCATCACGCATTCCAAGCCTTGAACCGTCTGCCCCTGCGCATCCATATCGCCGCATGACCGATGCTTCGCAACCTGCAACTTATCGCCCGGATCGCGCGATCGACTCCCTCCAGCCCGATTTCGCCGATCCCGTCAGCGCGGCGGAGTTTCTGCAGACGATCCTGCGCTTCCGCAATGACCGCTGGGCGGCGGCGGTGGGTCTCGGCGACATGGACGATGCAGCATGGATGCGGCATTTCGGGCGGTTCGAGCCGTTGGAAGGGTCGCTGCCGCAGCCGCTGGCGCTGCGCTATCATGGGCATCAGTTCCGCAACTATAATCCGGACATCGGGGACGGGCGCGGCTTTCTGTTTGCACAACTTCGCGGGGACGACGGTCGGCTGCTGGACCTTGGCACCAAGGGATCGGGGACGACGCCCTATAGCCGCTTTGGCGACGGACGGCTGACGCTGAAAGGTGGGGTGCGGGAGATTTTGGCGACGGAGATGCTGGAGGCATTGGGCGTCAACACATCGAAGACCTTCTCGCTGATCGAGACAGGCGAGGCGTTGCAACGGCATGACGAGCCGTCGCCGACGCGCGGTGCGGCATTGGTGCGCCTCAGCCATTCGCATATCCGCATCGGATCGTTCCAGCGTGCGGCCTATCATGACGATAAGGCGTTGCTGGAGCGGCTGACCGATTATGCGCTGCGGCAGCTTTACGGGGAGGCGCCAGGGGACAATCCGCCGGCGCAATTGTTGGGGCGCGTGGTCGAGCGCACCGCCGATCTGGCGGCTTCCTATATGGTCGCCGGGTTCGTGCATGGCGTGCTTAACAGCGACAATATCAATGTGACGGGCGAAAGTTTCGACTATGGCCCATGGCGCTTCACGCCGCTTTGGGACGTGGGGTTTGTCGCGGCGTATTTCGACAATGGTGGGCTTTACGCCTTCGGGCGGCAGGCCGAGGCGATCAATTGGGATGTGGCGCAGCTCGCCGTGTCGCTGCGGCCCCTGTGCGAAGCGCCGCCGTTGGTGGAACAGCTTGAGCGCTTTCCCGATCTTTTCGCCGAAGCGCTCAAGCGGCGTTTCTGCTGGCGGTTGGGGATTGTCGAGGGTCCGGATGCGACTGCGATCATCCAGGCGGCAGTGAGTGCGATGATGGCGACGCAAACGCCGATCGACCGTTTCTTCCACGATTGGCGCGGGGGCGCTCCGCATGATGCGGCAGGCTATGAGGCCGAGCCGTGGCAGGCGCTGCGCGACGCTCTAAGCGAGGCGGGTCCGCGCGGAGACCATGAATATTGGGCCGACGCCGATCCCTGCTCCATGCATATCGAGGAGGTCGAGGCGATCTGGAGCGCGATCGACCGGGCGGACGATTGGGGTCCGCTGCATGCCAAGGTCGCCGCGATCAGGCGGATGGGCGAGGCGTTGGGAGAAGCGCCGCCCCTGCCCTAAGTGTTATCGGCGAAAGGCGGCTTCGTCGCGGAAGCCGCCCCGCACACAGATCAGCCCATCAACGCCTTGACGCCCGGTAGTTCCTTGCCTTCCATCCATTCGAGGAACGCGCCGCCCGCCGTCGAGACGAAGGTGAAGTCGTTAGCGACGCCGGCATGATTGAGCGCCGCGACGGTGTCGCCGCCACCGGCGACCGACACCAGTTGGCCTTCGCGGGTCAATGCAGCGGCGGTCTTTGCAAGCGCGACGGTCGCCTTGTCGAAGGGCGCGATTTCGAACGCGCCGAGCGGGCCGTTCCACACCAACGTCCGGCAGTTTTTCAGGGCATCGCCGAGCGCCTCGACCGCGGCCGGGCCGACGTCGAGGATCATTTCGTCGGCGGCGACTTCATGCACGTTGCAGGTGCGCAGCGACGCGGGGTTGGCCGCGAATTCCTTGGCGACGACCACGTCATAGGGCAGATGGATGACGCAGCCCGATGCGTCCGCCTTGTCGAGGATCGCCTCGGCGGTTTCGGCCAGATCCTTTTCGCAGAGCGACTTGCCGATATCGACGCCGCGCGCGTGCAGAAAGGTATTGGCCATGCCGCCGCCGATGATCAGGTGATCGACCTGCGCGACGAGATTGTTGAGCACGTCGAGCTTGGTCGACACTTTGGCGCCGCCGACGACGGCCGCGACCGGCTTTACCGGCGCGCCGAGCGCGGCCTGGAGAGCGTCGAGTTCCTTTTCCATCGAGCGACCGGCAAAGGCGGGCAGCTTGTGCGCCAGACCTTCGGTCGAGGCGTGGGCGCGATGCGCGGCGGAGAAGGCGTCGTTGACATAGAGGTCGCCGATCGCGGCCATGGCGTCCACGAGGGCGGGATCATTCTTTTCCTCGCCCGCATGGAAGCGGGTGTTTTCAAGGATCGCGATGTCGCCGGGACGCATCACCGCGATGCCGTCGACCGCTGCCTGACCTGCGCAGTCGGGGATGAACTGAACTTCGCGGCCGAGCACGGCGGCAAAGGGCCGGGTGATGCGGCTGAGCGACAGGTCGGGATTTTTCTGACCCTTGGGACGACCGAAATGCGCCAGAACCAACACCTTCGCGCCGCGATCGGCCAGTTCGAGGATCGTCGGCATCGCCGCACGCAGCCGGGTGTCGTCGCTGACCGAGCCGTCCTGCATCGGCACGTTGAGGTCTTCGCGCACCAGCACGGCCTTGCCCGTGATGTCGCCTATATCATCGAGCGTTTTGAACGGCTTGGTCATGATATTTTCCTGACTGTCTAATTATGACTTCGGCCCCCGACGCGCCGGGTGAGCGGAGCGCGGGGGCCGAATTTGAGACTTTATCGGATGGCCGCTCCCTTACAGGAACTTGGCGACCACGCCGCTGGTGTCGATCATGCG
>JBEVMZ010000163.1:0-11067 GCA_040508335.1 Sphingobium sp. | reverse complement strand
TAGCGTCGAGTGCTTCGCTCGCGGCGGCGTCGCCCGACGCATCGATGGCGATCTGAAAATTGTCCATCGCCGCGCGGCTCATCATGTTGCGCAATTGCGTGTCGGGAATCAGCGGCCGCCCGCGCTGGCCCGCTGCATCCGCATAGCCGGCCTTGAGCCAGGCGCCGCGCGACGCCAGCGATCCGTCTAGCGTCAATTGAACCCCGCCCAAACGCAGCCGGTCGTCATAGAGCCAGGGCGTGGGTTCGGGGCCGGCGATCGTCACCATGTCGGGCAAGCCTGCCGCGTAGGCGAGGATGCGCACGCGCAACGCGCCCCGATCGGCTGACCGGCGATAGGCCTGCCAATCGTCGATCGTCGTGCCCATGTCGGTGACCGCCGTGATCCCGGCGGTGAGCAGGGCGCGCTGCGCCTTTTCCAGCGCGATATCGCGGTCCTTCGGCGCGGGTGCGGGCACGACCCGGCGGATAGCATCCATGCTTTCGCCGACAAACAGGCCGGCGCGTCCCCTTGCCGCATTCGCAGCGCCCGCCGCGCGCAAGGCCGCGCTGTTGGCCCAGCCGGCGCTGCTATCCGCGCGCTCAAGCCACGCCGGCACGTCGCTCACCGCCGCATCGAGGTCCGCCGCGGTCGGTGCGCGTCCCAGTCCCCATCGCTCCTCGTCCCAGCCGCGCCCGACGATCCAGTTGCGGCCGCCATTTTCCTGAGCGTAGGCGCGGATTTTCGCCTGCGCCTCGGTAAGGGAGCGGGTGTCGGACAGGTCGAGCGTTATGAAAGACAGCCCCAGGCCCATGATCTGCCCATGCCCGTCGATCAGGCCGGGAATCATCGTCTTGCCTCCCGCGTCGAGCTTGAAGTCGTGCCCCTTGGGCCAGCTCTGGCCTTTTTTCGGCTTCTTCCGCGGCGGTTCCTGATAGCGACCGGGGAACAGCTGCGCGACCTTGCCGTCGTCGTCGATCAGCATCGCGCCGAAGCGCACGATCTTCCCAGTCGCATCGAGCGCGATGCCATTCACATTGTCGATCACTCCGGAGGCCAAAGCTGTCGTGGGCAGGAGAGCGATCAGGCCGGCCAGCGCGACCGAGGCGGAGGGACGCATCTTCATTGCCGCGCGATCCGTCGCACGAGCGCGCTGGTGTCCTGCCTTCTTCCGCCCATCGCCTGCACTTCCGCATAAAATTGATCGACCAGCGCCGTCACCGGCAAGGTCGCGCCATTGGTACGCGCCTCGTCGAGCGCCAGCCCCAGATCCTTGCGCATCCAGTCGATGGCAAAGCCGAAATCGAAACTGTCGCTCGCCATCGTCTTCCAGCGATTTTCCATCTGCCAACTTTGCGCTGCTCCGCCCGAGATGGCTTCGAACACGGCGTCCAGGTCGAGATCGGCGGCCTGGGCGAAACGCATCGCCTCAGACAATCCCTGGAGCACGCCCGCGATGCAGATCTGGTTCACCATCTTGGTCGTCTGGCCAGCGCCCGCCGCGCCGACATGGACAATACGCGCCGCATAGCTTTGCATGACGATCCGCGCCGCCGCGATAGCCGGTTCGCTGCCGCCGCACATGATCGAGAGCGCGCCCTTTTCAGCGCCCGCCTGGCCACCGGACACCGGCGCATCGACGCAGTGCAGGCCCAGCTTCTCGCCTTCTTCGGAAATCTGTCGCGCGATGCGCGCCGACACGGTGGTATGGTCGATGAACAGGCCGCCGGGCTGCATCGTCCGGAACGCGCCGTCGCGGCCCATCGTCACCTGCGCCAGATCATCGTCATTGCCGACGCAGCTGATGACGATCTCGGCCTCCTCGGCAGCCTTGGCCGGGCTGATCGCCACCGCGCCCCCATAAGCCTCCGCCCATGCCTTTGCCTTGCCGATCGAGCGATTGAAGACCGTCAGCCGATGCCCGGCCTTGGCGAGATGGCCCGCCATCGGGCCGCCCATGACGCCAAGGCCGATAAACGCGATATTTGCCATAGATCTCGTTGCGTTGCTGCGTGAACGCTAGCCATAGGGCGAGATGGATGGCTGTGCCAGTTTCTTTGGAAGCGATTTTGCTCTACGGGGACGTCATGAACAAGCTTGCCCGCATCGACGATCTTTTGCCTCTGCCCGTCACGGTTGACGACATTCTCGCGGCGCGCGCCCGCATCACCGGCGCGATCGTGCGCACGCCCACGCTGGTCAGCCAGACCTTTTCCGAGATGCTGGGTTGCCAGGTTTATCTGAAGTTCGAAAATCTTCAGTTCACCGCCGCCTATAAGGAACGCGGCGCGCTCAACCGTCTGCTGACGCTGGACGAAGAAGCCCGTGCCAAGGGTGTGATCGCCGCGTCGGCGGGCAATCATGCACAGGGGCTCGCTTATCATGGCAAGCGGCTGGGCGTGCCCGTCACCATCGTCATGCCGACGACCACGCCCATCGTGAAGGTTACCCAGACGCAGGGTCATGGCGCGACGGTGGTCCAATATGGCGAGAAATTCGACGACGCCTATGCCCGTGCCCGCGAGCTGGAAGTCGAACAGGGCCTCACCTTCATCCATCCCTTTGACGAGCCTGACATCATGGCGGGGCAGGGAACGGTCGCGCTCGAAATGCTTGAGGACGCGCCGCAGATCGATACGCTGGTTCTGCCGGTCGGCGGCGGCGGACTGTTTTCCGGCATGGGCGTTGCGGCGCGCGCGATGAAGCCGGACATCCGGCTGGTGGGCGTGCAGGCCGAGCTCTATCCGTCCATGTACAGCCATATCCGCGGCGGCGAGCTGGCCTGCGACGGCGATACGCTGGCGGAAGGCATTGCGGTCAAGCAGCCGGGACAACTTACCCGCCGCTTCGTCGAACGGCTGGCTGACGATATACTGCTCGTTACCGAACGGCGATTGGAGGAGGCGGTGAGCCTCCTTCTCCAGATCGAAAAGACCGTGTGCGAAGGAGCGGGCGCGGCCGGCCTCGCCGCTTTGCTGACCCATCGCGAACAGTTTGCCGGACGCCATGTCGGTCTGGTGCTTACCGGCGGCAATATCGATACGCGCCTGCTCGCCAATGTGCTGCTGCGCGATCTTGCGCGTTCCGGCCGGCTGGCGCGGCTGCGCGTCACCATGCAGGACCGCCCCGGCGCGCTCTATCAGGTCGCGCGTATCTTCGATCAGGAAGCGGTCAACATTCTCGAGCTTTCGCACCAGCGCATCTTTACCAATCTTCCGGCCAAGGGGCTCAGCCTCGATGTCGAATGTGAGACCCGCGACCGCGCACATCTCCAGCGTCTGCTGACGGCATTGCGCGCGGCGGGATATGAGGTCGCGCCCATCGAAGTAGCCTGAAGAGTGCGGTAACTTTATCTTTCTTGGTAAACATGCTTTTCACACGGCGCCTCTGGCGGCATAGTTGCGGCATGAGCTGGGGTATGGGCAATTTCTGGGGGGAGGCGGTGGCTTGACTGCACCGTTCCGGTTTCCGCGCTTTTTCGTGACCAATCCGTCGCCATGCCCGTATCTGCCGGGCAAGAGCGAGCGGAAGGTGTTCACGGAATTGTCGGGCGACAATGCGTCGGAGCTTAACGACGCGCTCGGCCGCATCGGCTTTCGCCGCAGCCAGAATGTTGCCTATCGCCCGAGTTGCGCCGATTGTTCGGCCTGCGTGTCGGTACGTGTTCTCGCGGAAGAGTTCCGCCCCAACGCGACGCAACGCAAACTGCTGCGCCGTCACGAGGATCTGGTCGTGACCGCCTGCAAATCCTGGTCGACCGAAGAACAGTTCGACCTGCTGCAACGCTATCTCAAATCCCGCCATCCCGGCGGCGGCATGGCCGAAATGGACGAGATGGATTTTGCCGACATGGTCGAGCAGACGCCGGTCGACAGCCATATCATCGAATATCGCGAACCTGGCGTCGATGGGCGGGTCGGCCGTTTGATCGGCGCGTGCCTGACCGACAGGCAGGGCGACGGTTTGTCGATGATCTACAGCTTCTTCGACACTGCGCTCGATCATCGCCCCGGCTTGGGCAATTTTATCATCCTCGACCATATCCAGCGCGCGGCCAAGGTTGGACTGCCCTATGTGTATCTGGGCTATTGGGTCGAGGGGTCGCCCCGGATGCAATATAAGGTGCGTTACCGGCCGCTGGAAAAGCTGACACGAGCAGGATGGACCCGGTTCGAGCCGGACGAGCGTCGCGACGCGATCCTGACTGCGACCGCGGTGCCGACGTCCCTGCCGGTCGAACTTGCCACGATCTTCCGCAAATAACCGAGGCGGCGGCCGACGATCCGCAATTATGCCTATAGACTAAAGTGGATGAACTTTGCGGCGATTAGCGCCATTGCAGTAGCGGAAAATGTTAATCTTTTGCGTTACGTTATATGCATGACCGAACTGGACATCATGACGGCGGCTTGACCGAATGGATCGCTTTCCTGAAAGGCAGACTTCCGAGCCTGCGACGGACAAGCGAAGCCTTGCAGCGCGCGCAAGCGCCGCTGACCCCCTGACCTTTCTGTCGTCACCCGATTTCGATCGTTTATCCCCGCCTTCCATTCGTTGGATCGCCGACATGCGCGGCCGCATGTCGATCCGGGAGGTGGGCGCCGCCAACCTATGTGACCGCTTCGTCCATCAGCCCGTGGGACGGGACTGGCGAAGGCTTCTCCATCCTCATGATCGTCGCGCCGTGCTGGCAGCGGCCGCGCACGGTGGCAGCGTCGAGCCGCTGCCGATCCGCCTCGCGGGCAGGGAAGGTGCATGGATCCCATGTCTTTTGCGCATGGACCGGTTGGCCAGCGGCGATGGCTGCTACGGCACGGTTGAAGAGATGCACCGCTCCGGCGACACGCCTTCTTCGGCCCCCGACGCTCTGCTCGAAAGTCGCGAACATTATCGCTGGGCCGTTGCGCTCAATCCCCAGGTGCCATGGACCGCCGCGCCGGACGGGCTGATCGAGGAGGTCGGCCCGCGCTGGCAGTCGCTTACCGGAATGGAACCGGGGCGGGCGCTTGGTTGGGGATGGATGGACGTACTTCATCCTGACGACTTTGCCCGCGTCAAAGCGGCATGGTGCGATCATCTGCGCTTGGGGACGCCCATCGACATCGATTATCGCGTCCGCACGGCCGAGGGCGACTATCGCTGGATGCGCAGCCGGGCGGCCGCGCGCCGCGACGAGGCGGGAGCCATAATCCGTTGGTACGGGACGCTGGAGGATGTTCAGGTCCAAAGGCTTGCACAAGAGGCGCTCGCGCAGAGCGAGGAGCGCTTTCGGCTGGCGGTTCAGTCGGCGAAGCTCGGCATCTGGGATTTCAACTGCCTGACCAACGAACGCGCATGGTCGCGCGAATTGCGGCAGATGCTGGGCGTGACTGCCAATGAGCCCGCGACGAGCGAATTGGCGCTGTCGTTGGTCCATCCCGACGACCGCCATCGGTTGCGGCGTCTGATCGATGCCGTGGCGCAGCAGCGCCCGCCGGCGCATTTCGAAGACATGCTGCGCGTTAATCGCGCCGACGATGGGACGGAACGCTGGATCCAAAGCAGCGGTTGGACGACGCAGTCGGAATCGGGACGCCTCAGCCGCGTGATCGTGACGTTCCGCGACGTGACCGAGGAACAGGACGCCGAACAACGCATTCGCTGGGCGGCGACGCACGATTCGATGACGCGCATGCCCAACCGCAGCCTGTGGCAGGAGGCGCTGGAGCAGCAGACATTGACCGCGCAACTTATCGACGGCTCGTTCGGTCTGCTGCTGCTCGACATTGACGATCTCAAGCGCGTCAATGACGGTTTTGGCCATGATGCCGGCGACGCCCTGCTGCGCGGTTTTGCCGAACGGCTTGCCGAATCGGCGCCGGACGACGCGGTGATCGGCCGGCTGGGCGGCGACGAGTTCGGATTGATCGCGCCCTCACTAACCGATAGCGCCAGTCTGGAGGAATGCAGCGCCCGCCTGCTTGAACGCGTGCGCGGCCCCTATATGCATAATGGCCGCGCGCTCGAATGCGGGGTCAGCATCGGGGCCGCGGTCTATGGCGAACATGCCGCCACGGCCCCCGATCTGCTGAAGGCGGCGGACCTTGCATTATACGCCTCAAAGCGAAGCGGGCGCGGCCGCATGACGCTGTTTCATTCCGAACTGCGCGCGACTGCGCAACGCGAAAGCTCGATGCTGTTCATGGCGGAGCAGGCGCTCGCCCTCAATCTCGTCCTGCCCTATTACCAGCCCAAAGTCTGCCTGCGCACTGGGCGGACTTTGGGGTTTGAGGCGTTGCTGCGCTGGCGCCATCCCCGACTTGGCATCCAGCCGCCCTCGACGATCCTTGCTGCGTTCGACCATGCCGAACTGGCGATGGCGCTGACCGACCGGATGCTGACGATGGTGGTGAGCGACGTCGCCGCCTGGCTGGAGGCGGGGATGGACCCCGGCCGTGTCGCGATCAATGCGTCGGCGGCGGACTTTCTGACCGGCGACTTTGCCGAACGCCTTTTGGCTCGCCTCGAAGAAGCAGGCGTTCCCACCCATCATTTCGAAGTTGAGGTGACGGAAACCGTGTTTCTAGGCCGGGGCGCCGAACAGGTGGAGCGCGCGCTCCATCGCTTCGCCAAAGCAGGCGTCCGGGTCGCGCTCGACGATTTCGGCACGGGCTATGCTTCGCTTAGCCATGTGAAGCAATATCCGGTCGAAGTCCTCAAGATCGACCGCAGCTTCATCGCCAATATCGATCGCGATCCGGGCGATGCCGCGATCGTCGACGCGATCCTCAAACTGGCCAGCAGTCTTGGCATAGAGGTCGTGGCTGAGGGCATTGAAACCAGGGAACAGGCGGACCGGCTGATGGCGCTCGGCTGTTTCGTCGGCCAGGGCTATTATTATGGCAGGCCACAGCCGCCCCAGGAATTGAGGCGGGCGGTCAGGGCAATTCGCTAGGGAGAGCGGAGCGGCCGGGATGGACCGCTCCGCCATCTGCCGATTTAGCAGCGGCAACCGCGCCTTGCGACCCGCTTGCGCGCGACCGGCTTTTTGTAGACCACTTCCTCGGTAACATAGGTCGTGGTCGTCGTGGTCGCCGGCTGCACGACGACGGTGGTCACCGTGGGCGCGGGATAATAGTAACCATTGGCGATGTAGCCGCCGGCTGGCAGCGCGGGAGCGGCCCCATGATAGGGCGGCTCGGCATAATCCGCGCCATAGCTTCCGCGCGCGGTGCCTTCGAACCGGCCCTGATATTCGCCGTCATAGCGGCTGCCATCTGCACCATGCCAAGTGCCGACCCAACGCCCGTCATATTCGTTGCGGGACGTGACACCATCGTCGGCATAGCCGTCATAGCCCTCCGGACCGTCATAGCTGGCGCCGGGGCGGCCGCGAGGGGCGTCTTCTGCCTTGTCGATGGCATAGCCGGCCGCCGCACCGACGCCTGCGCCGATCAGTGTTCCGGCCGTCCGGTTCCCCCGTCCAGCGACGCGGTTGCCGACCACGCCGCCAGCCACCGCGCCGATCGCCGCACCGCCGACGCCGCGATCACGGGGGGCGCCGTCGGAATCGTTATAGCCGCCCTCATAGCGGTCCCATGCAATGTCCGAGCGATGGTCATAGACGCGGCCATAACGGTCGGTCATCACCGCATCGTCGTAATAGCGCGACCAGCCATAGCCCGGCGCAGGGGCGGGCAGGCCATAGGTGCCGTAGTTCGAGATATAATATTGAGGGCCGCCCCAATAGCTAGGCAGGACATAGCCATAGACGGGGCGACGATAAGCGGCCCAGCCTCCCGGCGCGCGCCATCCGGCGTGCCAGCGGCCCTGATGCCGTGCGCCCCACCGCGCGCCCGTGCCGTTCCATGCCCCTGGCCGGGTACCATGCCAGGCGCCCGTACGCGCGCCATGCCATCCGCCCCCGGTCCAGCCCTGACGGCCGCCGGAGACGCTTTTGCCTAGCACCGGCATCCCGGCGCCCGCGCTCTCGGCAGCGGCGGCAGGCACGGCCGCAATCGCGAGGCCAAGGCCAGCGCCAATGATGAAGATGCTGCGGATCGGCATATGAACGCTCCCTGTTCCCGACGCCCAACATAGGCGGGCCGGCACTGTTAACGCTCCGTTTAGCATCGCGATCCGCACGAATCCATCATGTCGCCCGCCTGTCATTGTCCTGAAACGGGGCAGATGAGGAGCGTCTACAGGCCGCTATGGCAGAGCTTTGGCAAGGGACACTGCCAGCTGTTCGATCCCTACAGCATCGTGGGCGTCGAACCGGCCAGGTACAGGGCTGTCAAGGTCGATGACGGCGAGCAGCCTACCATCGCGGGTGATCGGAACCACAAGTTCGGACGCGCTCGCCGCATCGCAGGCTATGTGCCCGGGAAAAGCGTGAACGTCGGCGACCAGCTGCGTTTCCATCGTCGCCGCCGCCGTTCCGCACACGCCTCCTCCAATGGGTATGCGAATGCAGGCGGGCTTCCCCTGAAATGGGCCGAGCACCAGCTCCCCTTCGATATGGCGATAGAAGCCCGCCCAATTGAGGTCAGGCAAAAACTGCCAGAGCAGCGCGGCGACATTGGCCATATTGGCGATCGCGTCGGTTTCGCCTTTCATCACTGAATCCGCCGCGAAAAGCAGGTCGGCGTAAAGCGATGCCTTGCCCGCAGGAGTGTCGGATATGGAAGAGGGGGCGAAATCAAACATGTCCTGACTATAGCGCCAGCCGCTATTCGAGGCCAGCGGTCGGAACCGCGCCCGTTCAGCCCGCGACCAGCACCTTGAAGGCGATGCCCAGCCCGATCATGCTGGCGAGGTAGACGAGCGTGCGGACGACAGGCACCCCGGCGCCATAGAGCGGCAGATAGACGGCGCGCGTTCCCAGCCACAGCCAACCGCCGATCGCCGACCATTCATTCGCCCGCCCGGAAATCACGACGCCTAGCAGCACGATGATGGCGATCGGGTAGGTCTCCTGGAAATTTGCCTGCGCGCGGATCAATCGTCCGCCCAGCGGGTCGATCGGGGGAAGCGTCTCATCCCGCGCACCCATATTCCATTTCGTGCCATATTGTTTGGTGCGCACATGCGCCGCTGCAAAGATATGGACGAGCAGCAGAACGCAGCTCCAGGCGAGAATGGTCAATTCCACAGGCATATCTTGTCCCTCTCTCGGCAGCAGCTGCCGCAGCCGAGCGAAACGTGCCTGCGGCTTGTCCGATCCGCAAGGATTTTAAAAGGCGGGCTGGTTCGCCGGATCGTCGGGGTCGGCGGCGGGCGGGGCGGGTATGGGGGAAACGGGTGAATGGATGCCGCATTCGACCTTGTCCCATCCCCGCCACCGGCCCGCGCGCGGGTCTTCACCCGGCTGCACTTTCGACGTGCACGGTTCGCACCCGATCGACAGATAGCCCTGCGCCTCGAGCGGATGACGCGGCAGGTCCTGCGCTTCGAACCAGCTTTCCAGGTCCGCCTTCGTCCAGTCGCCCAGAGGATTGATCTTCAGCCGTCCGTCCTCGATTTCGAACCGGGGCAGGTTCTGGCGCGTGACCGACTGGAATGCTTTGCGGCCCGAAATCCAGGCGTCCAATCCCACCTTGGCGCGGCGCATCGGCTCCACCTTGCGCAGATCGCAGCATCCATCGGGATCGTAGGACCAACGTAGACCGGTTTCGTCCTTGGCCGCCAGCGTGGCGGCGTCCGGTACGACCGCACGGCTATCGGTAAAGCCCAGACTTTCTATCAGCATATCTCGATAAGCCAATGTTTCCCCGAACATTTTCCCCGTATCGACAAAGATAACGGGGGTTGAGGGATCGGCCTTGGCCACCAGATCGAGCAGGACAGCGCTTTCGGTGCCGAAGGAGGACACAACCCCAACATTCCCAGCCAGTCCTTCGGCAAACACCGCCTTGAGCATGGCGAGCGTGTCGACGCCTTCGAAACGCGCATTCAGCGCATCGGCATCCGCTTGCGTGAAGGCGGGCCTGGCATCGATGACGTCGATCCTGCGAGCGGCTTCAGCCATCTGTCGTCTCCGGATGCCGCTTTGCCCAAACCGGGGCGCGACCATCGATTGCCTTCTGGTACACGTCGGCATAGCGGCTAAGCGCGCGTTCGACGGCGGCATCGTCTAGCGGCTTGTTCGGCCGGAAGCTGTCGAAGCCGCACCGCCGCATCGCGACGATCTGGTCCACCAGCACATCGCCGACCGCGCGCAGTTCGCCGCCATAGCCCGCCTCACGCAGGATACGCGCCGCCGAATAGCCGCGCCCGTCGCCATAGGCCGGGAAATTTACCTCCACCAGCGACAGGCGGTCGAGATAGGGCAACAGCTCGCGTGGCTCTTCGCCCGGCTCGATCCGGACAGCCGTTGCGTTGGACTGGCCGGTAAAGGCCTCGACCGTCACTGCCGGCTCCTGGCCCGCTTCACCGTCGCGGAAGGACAGAAATTCAGCCATAGATCGCTTCCTTGAAAGGCTTCATGCCGATGCGGCGATAAGTGTCGAGGAACCGTTCGCCCGTCTCTCGCTGCGCCAGATAAATGTCCGTGACCTTCTCGATCGCATCGACCACGCCGTCCTCGGAAAAGCCCGGCCCCGTTATCTGGCCTAGCGACGCATCCTCCGCGCCCGAACCGCCGAGCAGCAGCTGGAAATTTTCGACCCCTTTGCGGTCGACGCCCAAAATGCCGATATGCCCGGCATGATGATGGCCGCAGGCATTGATGCAGCCCGAAATCTTGAGTTTCAATTCACCCAGTTCCGCCTGACGCTCGGCCGCCGCGAACCGCTGCGCGATCTTCTGCGCAAGTGGGATCGAGCGAGCATTGGCGAGCGCGCAATAATCGAGTCCAGGGCAGGCGATGATATCGGTGATAAGATCGAGATTGGCCTCCGCCAGCCCGGCCTCGTCCAGCGCCCGCCAGATTGCCGGCAGATCGGCGATCTTCACATGGGGCAGCACCAGATTCTGTGCATGCGTCACCCGCAATTCGTCGAGTGAATAGCGTTCGGCGAGATCGGCGACCAGTTCGATCTGTTCGGCGGAGGCATCGCCCGGAATGCCCGTCAGCGGCTTCAGGCTGATATTGACGATCGCATAGCC
>JBEVMZ010000096.1:0-4711 GCA_040508335.1 Sphingobium sp. | reverse complement strand
CAGAAGGTCGGCGGGCGTCACGATGCCTTCGAAATGACCATATTCGTCGTGGACCATGACGATGGGCACGTCCGCGCGGCGCAGAACCTCCAGGGCGTCCATCGCATCAACCTGATCGGGCACGATCTCCGCCTTGCGCATCAGCGTGCCGAGCGACAGCGCCTCGCCCCTGAATAGCGCCGCCATGATGTCGCGCGCCTGGACAATGCCGCATATCTCCTCGACCGACCCGCGCCCGACCGGCAACCGGGTGTGCGGGGTCGCCAGAAGCTTGGCGCGGATCGTCGCCTCGTCGGCGTCGATGTCGATCCAATCAACGTCCATGCGCTGCGTCATCACCTCGCGCACCGGACGGTCGGCCAGGCGCACGACGCCCGAAATGATCGCGCGTTCGCTTTCCTCGATAATCCCCGACCGGCTCGCCTCGGCAACGATCAGGTGCAGTTCCTCAGCCGTGACGTGATTCTCCGATTCGCGCGTCATGCGGAGCAGCTTGAAGATGAGGCTGCTGGAGGCGTCGAGCAGCCACACGACCGGCGCGCCGATCTTCGACAGCCACAGCATCGGCGTCGCGACAATGACCGCGATCGGTTCGGGCTGACGCAGCGCGAACTGTTTCGGCACGAGTTCGCCGATGATGAGCGAGGCATAGGTAGTGAGGCCGATGACGAGGGCGAAGCCCGCATTGTCCGCCAGATTGGCAGGCAGCCCCAGCGCGACGAGCCGTTCGCCCACCGGACCGCCCAGACTGGCGCCCGAATAGGCGCCGGACAGGATGCCGATCAGCGTGATGCCGACCTGCACCGTCGACAGAAACTTGCCCGGATCGCCCGCCAGCTCCAGCGCCACGCGCGCGCCCCTGCGTCCCGCTTTTTCCAGCGACTGAAGCCGCGGCCTGCGCGCCGACACGATGGCCAGCTCCGACATGGCGAAAACGCCATACAGCGCCACCAACGCAAGGATGATGAAGAGGTCTGCCCAGGGAAAGGGCGTGAGAGCGATCGGGGGGGGCGTGGCCATGGTGGTCGCCGTCCCTATAGCGTGCTTCGCGCGGCTTTCACAACCTTGGTCATCGCATCTTCGAACGGCAGTCATGCGCAGTTCAGTTCGCGAGTGGAACAAGTTTGCCGCGCCGGCGATTTGTCTGCATCGGCGCGGCGTCGGCAAGGCGCTCGAGCAGACAAGAAGATTGAGCAGAGACAGGAACTGAAAGCCATGAAGAGCATCCACAGCATCATGAGCGCAGCGGGCCTTGCCGCCATGCTGGCGACCACCGCTTGCACCACCGACCCTGAAACCGGACAGCGCGGCATTTCGAAGGCCGCGATCGGCGGCATCGGCGGCGCGCTGGGCGGCTATCTGCTGGGCGACCTGGTCGGCGGCCGCAACGACCGCACCGAAAAGATCCTGGGCGCGGGCATCGGCGCGGTCGCCGGCGCGGGGATCGGCGCCTATATGGATGCGCAGGAGCGCAAGCTGCGTGAGGAGACCGCCGGCACCGGCATCGACGTCATCCGCGACGGCGACAATCTGGTGCTGCGCATGCCATCAGGCATCACCTTCGCCTATGACCGGGCCGACGTGCAGCCGCAGTTTCAGCCCACGCTGAACGATGTCGCGGGCGTCCTCGCGCAATATCCCAAAACCTATATCGACGTGTTCGGACATACCGACAGCGACGGCGCGGACGCCTACAATCAGACATTGTCGGAACGGCGCGCCGCGTCGGTCGCCGATTATCTGGTCGCGCGCGGCGTCCAGTCGGCGCGCATCGCCACGCGCGGCTTCGGCGAGACCCAGCCGATAGCCTCCAACGCGACCGAACAGGGCAAGGCGTCCAACCGCCGCGTCGAGATCAAGATTGCGCCCGTCACCGAAGGCGACATCCGCCGCTGAGATCGCCCTCCCGGTCAAGCCGGGAGGGCACCTTGCCTCTTCAGAAGAGACTGGCTTTCAACCCGTCGATGATGAACTGCGCCGCAAGCGCCGCCAGCAGCACGCCCAGCAGCCGGGTGATCACCGCCTCTATCTTTGCGCCGAGCAGCGCCATCAGGGGGCCGGCCGCCAGCAGAGACGCCATCATCAAGGCAAGCACCGTGGCCACCGCGCCCATCACGACCAGCCGTTCGGTCATGCCCTCCGCGCGCGACATCAGCAACATGACGGTCGCGATCGATCCCGGCCCGGCGATCATCGGCATCGCCATCGGGAAGACGGAGACGTCCTCCACCTCGGGCGTTTCGGCGATCTTGTGCGCCCGGTCCTCACGCCGCTGCGTGCGCTTTTCGAACACCATGTCCATCGCGATGATGAACAGCATGATGCCGCCCGCTATCCGGAAACTGTCGAGCGCGATGCCCAGCGTGCCGAGCAGTTGCTTGCCCCACAGCGCGAACAGAAACAGGATGCCCGCAGCGATCCCGACCGCGCGGATCGCCATGGACCGCCGCTGGATCGCACTCGCGCCCTTGGTCAGGCTCGCATAGATGGGCGCGCAGCCGGGCGGATCGATGACAACGAACAGGGTGACGAAGGCGGAAAGGAACAGCTCGGTCATACCGCCCCCGCCTTCACCCGATCGTCGATGACCGTGTCATAGGCCTCGCCCGTCCACATGCGCACCGTGACACGGCGTCCGCCATCGGGGTCGGCCTGCGCCGACCAGAGCAGGCTTTCATCGGCCGGCGGCGCCGCGCCGGCGGGCGGAGGGGTGCCGTCCGGGCGCTTGCAGGTCGCGACCTTGCCGGTCAGTTGATCGGGCACGGCAGCGGGCGTCGCGCCCTGCCCTTCATGGCGCATGATCCAGCGCCACGCCCCCTTTTCGTCGAGACGCCAGATGGTGGTGACATAGCCCGCCGATCCATCGGGCCGTTGCATCGTGCCGCTGCTCGCCGCGATCCGCCCGTCGCACGCGACATAGACGGTCGCGGGCGACCAGCGCGCCGCCTGCGGCGGATCGGCACGTCCTTTGAGCCAATCGCGCGCGACTACCCGTTGCGGCACGAACAGCACCGCATCCTTCGCGGCGGTCTCCCGATAGGCGGTCCATTGCCCGCGTGCCTGCGCGAGCCGATTGAACCCGATCTCCGCCGCGATCACTGCGCTGGGATTGGGCTGCACCCGCATCGGCGGGCGCGCGGCGATCAGCGCCAGGGCGCCAAAGGCGAGCAGAGCCGCTCGCGGCGTCACAGCCCCTCCGGCGGGGGCAGCGCCAGGCGCGCATGCGCCGCCACCAGCGTATTGCGTAGCAGCACCGCGATCGTCATCGGTCCAACCCCGCCCGGCACCGGCGTGATCGCCCGCACATGGGCCAGCGCCTCGGCAGTGGCGACGTCGCCGACCAGGCGCGGCTTGCCATCTTCGGTGTCGGTCACGCGATTGATGCCAACGTCGATGACGGTCGCGCCCGGCTTGATCCATTCGCCCTTCACCATCTCCGCGCGGCCGACCGCCGCCACGACGATATCGGCGCGGTGGACCACGCTGGCGATGTCGCGGGTGCGGCTGTGCGCGATGGTGACGGTGCAATTTTCAGCGAGCAGCAGCTGCGCCATCGGCTTGCCCACAATGTTGGATCGACCGACGACCACCGCCTCAAGCCCCGAAAGATCGCCAAGCTCGTCCTTGAGCAGCATGATGCAGCCAAGCGGCGTGCAGGGGACGAGCGCCTCCTGGCCCGTTGCCAGACGGCCCGAATTGACGACGTGGAAGCCATCGACATCCTTGGCCGGATCGATGGTGGCGATCACCGCCGCCTCGTCGATATGCGCCGGCAGGGGAAGCTGGACCAGAATGCCGTCGATCCGCTCGTCGGCATTGAGTTCCTGGACGAGGTCGAGCAGCGCGTCTTCGCCGACATTGGCGGGCAGCTTGAATTCGAAGCTTTCCATGCCGGCGGCAAGCGTCATCTTGCCCTTGTTGCGAACATAGACGGCGCTCGCCGGGTCTTCACCGACCAGCACGACGGCGAGGCCGGGCTTGCGTCCCGCCTGCTGAGTGAAGGCGGCGACGCCCGTGGCCACGCGGTCGCGCAGACCGGCAGCGAACGCCTTGCCGTCGATGATCTTGCCAATGGTCATGCCTGCTTCATCCATTCCCGATGGCGACGGACAGCCTGTCCGCCACATGTGCCGCGCCGCCGATGCGCAGCCTTTTTAACCGGCTGACCGCACCCGACTCCAGTGAAATCATCCGCGTCGGCCAGTCCAGCCGATCCGCGATCAAAGCGACGAGCGCGGCGTTCGCCCTACTCTGCTCCGGCGCCGCACGAACCCGTGCGGACAGCCAATGCCGCCCCATATCGTCGGCCCATACACCGCCGACAGCATCAATCGCCGCGCCCGGTGTCAGCCGGATGCCAATCAGCAGGTCGTCGCCATCGACCCGCCAGACCGTCACACCGCGCCGAAGAGCGGCGGCAGGATCGCCTGCCGGATGATGAGAATCAGCAGCAGCACGACCATCGGCGACAGATCGAGCGCGCCAAGATCCGGCATGATCTTGCGGATGGGATTATAGATCGGCGCGGTCATCCGGTCGAGCGCGACGATGACGGTGCGGACGAAGTCGCTGCCGGTGTTGATGATGTTGAACGCGATCAGCCAGCTCATGATCGCCTGGATGATGATGATCCACCACAGCACATCGAGCAGGATGACGATAATCTGATAGAGCGCGTAGGCCACACAGGGTCTCCGATTTATATGGGCCG
>JBEVMZ010000089.1:0-5837 GCA_040508335.1 Sphingobium sp. | reverse complement strand
GAGCCCCTTGGTAAGCAAGGCGTGGGTGCCGACGACGATGTCGATCGTCCCATCGGCAAGGCCCGCCTTCACCGCCTTGGCCTCCTTGTCCGGCACGAGGCGGGAGAGGCGGCCGACCTCGACCGGGAAACCGCGAAACCGCTCGACGAAGTTCATATGATGCTGCCGCGCGAGCAGGGTGGTGGGACAGATCACGACCACCTGCATCCCTGCCATCGCCGCAACGAAAGCGGCGCGCAACGCGACCTCGGTCTTGCCGAAACCGACGTCGCCGCAGACGAGGCGGTCCATCGGACGACCGGCGCCCAGATCGTCGATCACGTCGCCGATGGCGCGGTCCTGATCCTCGGTCTCCTGATAAGGGAAGCGATCGACGAAGGCGGGGTAGCCCGCCGCGTCGGGTTCCGCCACCGCGGCGGCCCGCAGTGCGCGGGCGGCGGCGGTCTTGAGCAACTCACCCGCAATCTCGCGGATGCGCTCTTTCATCCGCGCCTTGCGCCGCTGCCACGCCTCGCCGCCCAGCTTGTCGAGACCTACGCCGTCGCTGTCCGACCCGTAGCGCGAAAGCACTTCCAGATTTTCGACTGGAACGTAGAGCTTGTCGCCACCGGCATATTCCAAGGCGACGCAGTCATGCGCGGTCTTGCTGACCGGAATCTGCATCAACCCCTCATAGCGGCCGATGCCATGGTCCATATGGACGACCAGGTCGCCGGGCGAAAGCGTCGAAAGTTCCGCCAGGAAGGCGTCGGCATTCTTGCGCCGCTTCGCCCGCCGCACCAGGCGGTCGCCCAGCATATCCTGCTCGGTCAGTACCGCGACATCGGGCGCGGTAAAGCCATGGTCGAGCGGCAGGACGGTCAGCACCGCGCTACCCTTGGCCGCCGCGCCCAGTGCCTCCTGCCAATTGTCGGCGCTCGCCAGCCGCTTGATCCCATGGTCGAGGAGCAGGCCCGACAATCGTTCACGCGCGCCGATCGAATAGCTGGCGATCACCACCTTCTTTTTCGCGCGCTGGAGCGCGGCGACATGCTTGCCGACCGCTTCATAGACATTGGCGTTCTGCGCCCGCTCCGGCGCGAAATCACGCGGGCTGTCGACCGCGAAGTCGAGGACGGTGGCGCTTTCCGGCTCGTGAAAGGGGGTGGTCGCGTGCATGGGTCGGGCGCGCACCGTCGCCTGCCATTCCGCCTCGTCCAGATAGAGCGCCTTGGGGTCCAGCGGGCGATAGGCGCCGGGGTCGGACGATTTCGCCTGCACGCGGTTGGCATGATAGTCGCGGATCGCTTCGAACCGCGACTCCGCCGCGCCGGTGACGCCATGGTCGAGCAGGATCACCGCGTCATCGGGCAGATGATCGGTCAGCGGCACCAGCTTTTCCTCGAACAGCGGCAGCCAATGTTCCATCCCCGCCAGCCGTCGCCCGTCGCTCACCGCCTGATAGAGCGGGTCGCCGGTCGCGGTCGCGCCGAAGGTTTCGCGATAGCGGCTGCGAAAGCGCTTGATCGTCTCCTCGTCCAACAACGCTTCGGAGGCGGGGAGGAGGGTGAAGCCATCGACGCTGCCGGTCGTGCGCTGGTCGGTAGGGTCGAAGCGGCGCACCGTCTCGATCTCGTCGCCGAAAAAGTCGAGGCGCAACGGCTGCTCCTCGCCACCGGGAAACAGATCGACGATGCCGCCCCGGATCGCGAATTCGCCCCGGTCGTGCACCGTGTCGGTGCGGACATAGCCGTTGGACTGGAGCATGTCGGCGAGGCGCGTGATCGCGATCCGCTCCTTGGGCGCGAGCTTCGCCACGAGCTGGCGCACGCGAAAGGGCGTCAGCGTGCGCTGCGTCAGCGCGTTGAGCGTGGTCAGAACAAGCTGCGGCCCCTTGGGATTGGCCTGCAATGCATGGAGGCCGGCCAGGCGCGCAGACGCGGCGCGCAATGACGGGCTGGCCCTGTCATAGGGCAGGCAATCCCAAGCCGGGATTTCGATGATCTCGATCTCCGGCGCGAAATAGGGCGCGGTATCGGCCATCGCGCGCATCAGCGTGTCGTCGGGCGCGACGAAGACGGCGCGCGAAGATCCCCCGCCATGCGCTGCGCGGGCCATGTCGGCGAGCAGCCAAGGCTGGAACCCGGCGGGCACGCCCGACAGCGTCAGCGGCGTCTTTGCGGTGAGGATCTTCTGAAGGTCGGTCATGAAATCACGTCTATCCCGCAAAGCTGTGGGCGGCCGTCCGGCTGGCGCCTAGTTCTTGATCTCGACGAAATCGAGCTTGAGAAAGCGGTCCATCATCGGCCCCTTCCACTCGTCGGGAACGGCTATCGTGCCCAGCGCCCAGCCGATGATGTCGGCATCCTGCTCGTCCATGAAGCGTTCGAACCAGGCGATATCATCCTCCGACCAGCTTGCATGATGCCGGTCGAAGAAGCCGCCCACCGTATAGTCGGCCTCGCGCGTGCCGCGATGCCAGGCGCGGAACTTCATGCGGCGGAAACGCGGATCGTCGTTCACAATTTGTTCCTTTTTGGCGCACAGGCCGTTCGCCGATCGGAGGTTTTCGTCCTCGTCCCGGCTGGTGTTACTGATGCCGCATTTTCCAGCCCGGCGTCCGTTCCTGCCGCCTCGAAAATGCTTTAGGGGCGACATAGCCATGCGACCCGATATCCTCAACCCGCTCTTCGCCGAAATCACCGCGCTGAAAGGTGTAGGCCCCCAGTTGGCCAAGCCGCTGGAAAGGTTGGGGCTGGCGCGCGCCGTCGATGTCGCCTTTCATCTGCCGACAAGCTGGGTCGATCGGCTGCTGATCGATGAACTGGACATAGTCGATGCGGGGCGCGTGATCGGCATCACCCTGACCCCGATGGACTATCGGGCATCAAGCGGGCGCGGGCCGTTCCGCGTGCATGCCGTGGACGCGCGCGGCAATGCGGTGGCGCTCGTCTATTTCGGGCGCAACAGCGGCTGGCCGCGCAAGCTGCTGCCACTCGGCGAACCCAAATTCATCTCGGGCAAACTCGAAAGCTATGGCGACGCGCTCCAGATCGTCCACCCCGACCATGTCCTGCCGCCTGAGGAAGCCGCGACCATGCCTGCGCGCGAGCCGGTCTATGGCCTTTCGGAAGGGCTGACCAACAACCGGTTGCGGGATCTCGTTGCCCAGGCGCTCACCCGCGCGCCCGAACTGCCCGAATGGATCGAACCCAGCCTGCTTGCGCGCAAGGACTGGCCGGGCTGGCATGAGGCGTTGATGCGCATCCATGCCGATCCATCCGACGCCATCGCGCGCGAGCGTCTGGCCTATGACGAGATTTTCGCCGGGCAGTTGGCGCTGATGCTGGTGCGGCAATCGTCGCGTCGGCGGCGCGGTGTGCCGATCGCAGGCGACGGGCGGCTGCGCGCGATGCTCAAACTGCCCTTCGCGCCGACGGGCGCGCAGCGGCGGGCGAGTGCGGAGATTGAAGGCGACATGGCGCAATCGACGCCGATGCTGCGTCTGCTGCAAGGGGAGGTCGGGTCTGGCAAGACGCTGGTTGCCCTGCTCGCGCTGTTGAACGCGGTGGAGGCAGGCGCTCAGGGCGCACTGCTCGCCCCGACCGAAATCCTCGCGCGCCAGCATTATGAGACGTTGCGCAAGATGGCGGCAGGGCTGCCGGTCGAGATTGCGGTGTTCACCGGGCGCGACAAGGGGCGGGTGCGCGAATCGACGCTGATGGGGCTGGCAGATGGCAGCATCGACATATTGGTCGGCACCCACGCGATCTTTCAGGAGGGCGTGCGCTATCGCAATCTCGGCCTTGCCGTTATCGACGAACAGCATCGCTTCGGCGTTGCGCAGCGGCTCATGCTGGCGAGCAAGGCTGAAAAGGCGCCGCATCTGCTGGTGATGACGGCGACGCCGATCCCGCGCACGCTGACGCTCACCCATTATGGCGAGATGGAGGTGTCGCGCCTTGATGAAATGCCGCCCGGTCGCCAGCCCATCCAGACGCTCGTCATGTCGGCCCAGCGGCTGGACGAAGTAACCGACGCGCTCGCCCGCCATGTCGAGGGCGGAGGGCAAGCCTATTGGGTCTGCCCACTGGTCGAGGAAAGCGAAACCAGCGATCTGGCGGCGGCCGAGGCGCGCGCCGAGGCGCTGCGAATGCGCTTCGGGGAACGGGTCGGCCTGGTCCACGGGCGCATGAAGGGGCCGGACAAGGACGCCGCGATGGAAGCGTTCGCGGCCAACCGCACGCAAATTCTTGTTGCGACCACGGTGATCGAGGTCGGCGTCGACGTGCCCAACTCGACGCTCATCATCATCGAAGGCGCCGACCGCTTCGGCCTTGCCCAGCTTCACCAGTTGCGCGGGCGTGTCGGGCGCGGCGACAAGCCGTCGGTCTGCATCCTGCTGCGCACCGGCGCGCTCAGCGAAACATCGCGCGCCCGGCTTGCTCTGATGCGCGAAACCAATGACGGCTTTCGTATCGCCGAGGAAGATTTGAAGCTGCGCGGCGCCGGCGAGATACTCGGCACGCGCCAGTCGGGGGAGCAGCAGCTCAAGCTTGCAAGCCCCGAACATCTTGCCGCCCTTATCGACGCCGCGCGCGACGACGCCCATTTGCTGATCGACCGCGACGGCGGCCTCGCCAGCCCGAGAGGCGAGGCGGCGCGCGTGTGCCTCTATCTGTTCGAACGGGACGCTGCGGTGAGCCTTTTGCGCGGCGGATAGACCGGAGGTGGTGCTGCAACTGCGAAACAAGCGACGGCACGGGACGTTGCTGCCGACATGGACCTATCAGAACGTCCCGACATCAGCCTGGGCGGCGTAAGCTCGACGGCGATCATATCGATCGCGATCGCCGTCATTCTTGCCTTCCTGTTGCACTGGATCGCCTACCGGCTCGCGCTGAAACTTAGTCGACGGCTCAAGGTCGACCCGATCTTCCTGCCCGCGCTTTATCACCCCACGCGCTGGATGCTCGTTCTGCTCGTGGTGGCGGCGGGTATGCAGCCGCTCAGGCTGGGCGACCGAGTGGAGGCGATCTGGTCGGTCGGGTCCAAGATGCTCTTCGCGCTGCTGCTGGGCTGGATCGTCCTGTCGTTCATGCGCGCTATGCGCCTCGCGCTCGAACGTCGTGCGGACATATCGGTCGAAGATAATCTCAAGGCCCGGCGTCAGCACACCCGCATCCGCATCCTCTACCGTGTCGCGCAGTGCATCATCGCCTTCATCGTCATCGCGCTGATGCTGATCGCCATTCCCGGCGTGCGCACGATCGGCGTCACGCTGATGGCGTCGGCGGGCCTTGCCGGTCTCGCGGTCGGCGCAGCGGCTCAGCCGGCGCTCAAGAACCTGATCGCCGGCGTCCAGATGGCCTTTTCCGAACCGATCCGCCTCGACGATGTCGTCATCATCGAAGGCGAATGGGGCCGGATCGAGGATATCAAACTGACCTATGTCGTCGTGCGCATCTGGGACGACCGACGGATGGTGGTGCCGGTGTCCTACTTCCTCGAAAAGCCGTTCCAGAACTGGACGACGAAAACCTCCGATATTCTCGGCACCGTCTTCCTCTATGTCGATCCCGCCGCCGATGTGCAGCGCATCCGCGCGCATTTCGTGGAGACGGTGCAGGCGAACAGCCGCTGGGACGGGCGCGTCGCGGGCCTCCAGGTGACCGACCACAGGGTCGACGCGCTCGAACTGCGCGGCCTAGTAAGCGCGCGCAATGCGGGCACCGCCTTCGATCTGCGCTGCGAAGTGCGCGAGGCGATGATGGATTTCCTGCGCACACATATGCCCGAAGCTCTGGTGCGTGTCCGGCAGCGGATCGAGGCCGGCGATGGCGAGCCGCTGTTCCAGC
>JBEVMZ010000061.1:0-8822 GCA_040508335.1 Sphingobium sp. | reverse complement strand
CCGCCTTCGCCAAGGGCGAAAAGCCCAAGGATCGCTGGCGCATCGGCACCGAGCACGAAAAGTTCGTCTATGCCCATAGCGACCATCATGCGCCGTCCTATGAAGAAAAGGGCGGCATCCACGCCCTGCTTATTGGTCTGACCCGCTACGGGTGGGAACCCATTTATGAAGGCGGCAAGATCATCGCGCTGTCCGGCCCCGACGGCGCCATCAGCCTCGAGCCTGCGGGCCAGCTCGAACTGTCGGGCGCGCCGCTCGAAAATCTGCACCAGACCTGCGCGGAAACCGGGCGGCATCTCGAGCAGGTCAAATATGTCGGCGATCAGCTTGGCATGGGCTTCCTTGGCCTTGGCATGTGGCCCGACAAGACCCGCGACGCGCTGCCGATCATGCCCAAGGGCCGGTACGAGATCATGCTGCGCCATATGCCGCGCGTGGGGTCGATGGGTCTGGACATGATGCTGCGCACCTGCACCATCCAGACCAATCTCGACTATGCCAGCGAAGCGGACATGGCGCAGAAATTCCGCGTGTCGCTCGCGCTTCAGCCGCTCGCGACCGCGCTCTTCGCCAACTCGCCCTTTACCGAGGGCAAGCCCAACGGCTTCCTCTCCTACCGCAGCCACATCTGGTCCGACACCGACCCGCACCGCACCGGCATGCTGCCTTTCGTCTTCGAGGACGGCTTCGGCTATGAACGCTATGCCGACTATGCGCTCGACGTGCCGATGTATTTCGTGTTCCGCGAAGGCCGTTACATCGACGCGGCGGGTCTTTCCTTCCGCGACTTCCTCGACGGCAAGCTTTCGGTGCTGCCGGGCGAAAAGCCCACCGAGAAGGATTGGGAGGATCATCTTTCCACCGCCTTCCCCGAAGTGCGGATGAAGAGCTTCCTTGAAATGCGCGGCGCCGATGGCGGCCCATGGGATCGCATCTGCGCCCTGCCCGCGCTGTGGGTCGGGCTGCTCTACGATCAGGGCGCGCTCGATGCCGCCTGGGATCTGGTCAAGGACTGGCGCATGGAAGCGCGGCAGGAACTGCGCGATTCCGTACCCCGCCTCGGCCTCGACGCGCCGATCGGCGATGGGCGGACGCTGCGTGACATTGCCCGGCCCGTGCTCGATATCGCCCGCTCAGGCCTTGCCGCCCGAGCGCGCCTCAACGGCGCTGGCGACAATGAGACGGGCTATCTCTCAGCGCTCGAAGAGGTCGTCGCGTCGGGCCGCACTCATGCGGAGCGGCTGCTGGAGCGCTATCATGGGGACTGGGCCGGTGACGTCAGCCGCATCTATGCCGAGGAAAGCTTCTAGGCCTTTCCTTCACGGCTTGCTTACCAGTTTTCGCTAGAGCGGGCCCCCATGAGTGCTTCCGCCGATCCGCGCCCCCGCTCCGCCGTCAGTTCGGCCGTCGGCCTTTCGGGCCTTTTCGGCCTCGCCCTCTGGACGCTGGTCGCGCGCCGCTATGGCATGGACGGCCCCTATGCCGGGATCGCCGCGATCATCGCCTGCGGCCTGCCGATGGTCCTGTGGTCGCTGCTGGTCGACAAGGTCCATCGCCACCCCTCGACCGGGATCGACTGGGACAGCCCGCCGCGTGCCGTGCGCGCCGTGCTCGACACCGCCATCGTCAAGATCGCCGGCCTATGGGCGACCTGGGCCGCCATCGCGATCCTCTATTGCCTCGGCCGCTGGTATTGGGACGGCGACTATCGCTTCTCGATGCGCCTGCTCATGGCAGCCGCGCCCTGGATGCTGGCGCTGTCCATTCTCTATGTGATCTGGCTCGACCGCCGGCTGATCGAGCCCCGCGACGCCTCCTATGCCTTTGGCCAGTGGGTGATCGGCGGCACGGCGGGGGCGCCCGACATGGAGCAGGTCGCCGCCCACGCACGGTCCTGGGCGGTCAAGGGCTTCTTCCTCGCCTTCATGCTCACGATCGTGCCGGGCAATTTCGCCAGCGTCGTCAACTGGCGGCTGGAGGACGCGCTTGCCCATCCGGTGGCGCTCGCCGCTTTTCTGATCG
This sequence comes from Sphingobium sp., assembly GCA_040508335.1. Lineage (GTDB taxonomy): Bacteria > Pseudomonadota > Alphaproteobacteria > Sphingomonadales > Sphingomonadaceae > Sphingobium. The sequence continues at coordinate 6,800 of JBEVMZ010000061.1, read as the reverse complement.
CCATCATGTTCATGATCGACGTCTGCCTGGCAACGGTCGGCTATATCCTGACCTTCCGCCCGCTCGATTCGCATATCCGTTCGGCCAATCCCTATCTGTCGGGCTGGCTCGCCGCGCTGATCTGCTATCCGCCCTTCGTGCTCATGGGCGAAGGCGGGCCGCTCGACTATCATAGCGGCGGGGCGCAGTGGGACTATTGGACGCAGGGGCATGAGGCGATTCAGTGGGTGCTGGGCGCATGGCTGGTTCTGCTGACAGCCATCTATGCATGGGCGACCGTCGCCTTTGGCCTGCGCTTTTCCAACCTCACCCATCGCGGCATCCTGACCCATGGCCCCTATCGCTGGACGCGGCACCCTGCCTATCTCGCCAAGAACCTCTTCTGGTGGTTTTCCGCCCTGCCCTTCCTAACCACGACCGGCAGCCTCGCCGACATGGTGCGTAACTGCGCGATGCTGGCGTTGACCAACGCGGTCTACTTCTGGCGCGCCAGGACCGAGGAGAAGCATCTGCTCGCCGACCCCGACTATCGCGCCTATAGCGACTGGATGGAGCGCAACGCGCCGGTGCCGCGCTTCTTTGCCTGGGCGACCGGCCGGCGCCCGGCCCCTTGCCCGGCACAACCCGCCGAGTGACGGGTCACGGGGAACCCTAGCCCCTGCTCCCGCCCAGCACATTGATCGTGAAGGCGAGAATCCCGAGATTGAACAGGAACGCCAGCAGGCAATGGGTCAGCACCGCCCTGCGCATATGGGTCGCGCCGATTGACACGTCGGAGGTCTGGAACGTCATGCCCAGGGTGAACGCGAAATAAAGGAAGTCCCAATAGCCCGGTTCCTCCGTGTCAGGGAACTCCATGCCGCCCTGATCGCCCCCACCGGCAGGGAGATAGAATATATGGGCATAATGCATGGCGTAGACGAGATTGGCGAAGACCCAGGCCAGCGCGAGCGTGACGAGCAACAACGCGGTGACGGCGGCGCCCGGCCCACCCGGCCGCGCCGCCGCGACGCCGACGGCGACCAATATGACCAGGCTGACGATGCCGGTCAGCAGTAGCATCAGACCGCGATTGGCGTCGTTGACCTGCGCCGCAGAGCGCATGGACGCCGCACTCTGGCCGACGATGGGCGCAAAAGCCGTGATGAAGGCGATGGCCGCGATATCGAACCCCGCCATCACCGCTTCATGCCATGGCATCGCCGTCAGCAGCGGTACGACGCTGCCGAGCAGCGCGAGAAACATGCCATATCGCCAGGGAAAGAAGCGGGATGTGGCGGCCTTGCTCATGCACGCGACCATGACGCCCGCCCGGCCCCGTCGCAAGCGATCACAGCACCGCCGTCACCAGCCCACGCGCCTGCGCTTCGTTCGCCTCGACATACCAGTTTTCCGGCGCGCGGCGCAGCACTTCCTCCATCGACACGTCCGATCCCAGGATCAGATTCTCGAACCCCTCATTCTGGATCGCGATCGACGCCTCGATCTCGTTGAGCACCGCCTTGAGCGATGCGACGCAGGTCGACAGCGGCCCAGCGAGCTGTACCGTCTTGGTGATCAGCCGCTCATGGATCATCAGGCGCGTGCCGCGCGTCAGATAGCGGTTCTCGACCGCGAAAAAGCTCATGAAAGTGGCGCCGGCCGAATAGACGGCGGTTTTGCCAAGAAAGACGAAGCGCCGTTCCGGGTGCAGTTCCGAATGAAAGCGTATATCCTCGCCCATCAGCCGGGCGATTTCGGGATCGCCGCCCAGCGTCGATATCTCGACAGCCACAACTCCTTGTTCCGGCGCAGACGCCAGACGATTTTTGAAATGGATATACATTTCATGGTCGACATTGCCCGCCAGCGTGATCGCGGGATGTTCGAAATCCTGGGGTTGAAGCAAAGGCGCAGGGCCGATCGAGAGCTGATTATCCATATCGTTCCGGTCTCTTGGGTTTAAGGTCGGGCAGCATTACGCACAGGCCGGGCAAAAGGTGCCCTGCTGCCCGCTTCTTTTGACTGGCGCGCCGCGCGGGGTCCGCTTAAAGAACAGACCATGACCATAGGGCGGCGGCGATGATCGCGAAACTCAAAGGATTGCTCGACAGTACGGGCCTCGACCATGCGATCATCGATGTGGGCGGCGTCGGCTATCTCGTCGGCGCGTCGTCGCGCACGCTTGGCGCGCTCGGGCGCGTGGGCGAAGCGGTGACGATCCACACCGAAATGCTGGTGGCCGAGGATTCGATGCGGCTTGTCGGCTTTGCCAGTGCGCAGGAGCGGGACTGGTTCCGCCTGCTCATCCATGTGCAGGGCGTCGGCGCGCGGGTGGCGCTTGCCATACTTTCCGCGCTGGAACCCGCCGAACTTCACCGCGCCGTCGCGATGGGCGACAAGACGATGGTGACGCGCGCCAACGGCGTCGGCGCAAAGCTGGCCGAGCGGATCGTTCGTGAGCTGAAAGACAAGGTCGGCGTCGCCCCGGCCGGCAGCGCGGTCGCGGCCGGAACCGTGACTGCCCCCGTCGGCAGTTACGGTGCCGACGCCCTGTCGGCGCTCCAGAATCTGGGCTTTCGTCCCGCCGAAGCCAGCGCCGCCGTCGCCGCCGCCGAGGCGGAAATGGGCGACGACGCCACCCTCGACGCGCTCGTCCGCCTCGCGCTGCGCAAGGCGGCGAAATGACAGACGACCGCCTGATCGCGTCGGCGCGGCGTCCGGAGGATGTCGACGCCGCGCTGCGCCCGCGCTGCCTCGACGAATTTGTCGGGCAACAAGCCGCCAAGGGCAATCTGCGCGTCTTCATCGAGGCGGCGCGCAACCGGGGCGAAGCGCTCGACCATGTGCTTTTCTTCGGGCCCCCCGGCCTCGGCAAGACGACGCTGGCGCAGATCGTCGCCAAGGAAATGGGCGTTGGCTTCCGCGCCACCTCCGGCCCCGTGATCGCCAAGTCGGGTGATCTGGCGGCGCTGCTCACCAATCTCGACGAAGGCGACGTGCTGTTCGTGGACGAGATTCACCGCCTCAATCCGGCGGTCGAGGAAGTTCTCTATCCCGCGATGGAGGACCGCGCGCTTGACCTCATGATCGGCGAAGGCCCCTCGGCCCGGTCGGTGCGCATCGACCTGCCGCGCTTCACCCTGGTCGGCGCGACGACGCGGCAGGGATTGCTGACGACCCCCTTGCGCGACCGGTTCGGCATTCCGGTGCGCCTCCAATTCTATACGGTCGAGGAGCTTGAACTGGTGGTCCGCCGCGCCGCGCGCCTGCTCGATCTGGAGATCACGTCGGACGGCGCGATCGAGATCGCCCGCCGCTCGCGTGGCACGCCGCGCATCGCCGGGCGGCTGCTGCGGCGAGTACGCGACTTCGCCAATGTCGCAGGCGCGGCGGCGGTGAATGCGCGCGTCGCCGGCGCCTCGCTCGCCCGGCTGGAGGTCGACCAGCTCGGCCTCGACCTGATGGACCGCCGCTATCTGATGATGATCGCCGACATCTATCGCGGCGGCCCTGTCGGCGTGGAGACGCTGGCGGCGGGGCTGTCGGAACCGCGCGACACGATCGAGGAGGTGATCGAGCCTTATCTCATTCAGCTCGGCCTCGTCGCACGCACCGCGCGGGGGCGCATGCTTAATGGTCCAGGCTGGAAGCATCTGGGCCTCAATCCGCCCGTCGGCACGCAGGACGGCCTGTTCGACTGACGGCGCACGCGCCGGTAAAGCACTTGGCCGTTACGGCGCGGCACGGCTATAGAGACCGCCCATGACAAGCGCGCGCCAGACGCGCTGAAGGCAAGGAGCAGAGAGTTTGCCGCAGATCGATCGCTATCCCAATCTGGTGTCGATGTTTTTCGCGCGCGCCAAGGAGCGCGGCGACGCGCCCTTTCTCTGGCGCAAGGACAAGGGCAGCTGGCGGGCGCTAAGCTGGCGCGAGGTCGCAGGCCAGGTTGCCGCACTTGCCGCCGCGCTGCGCGCGCAGGGGCTGAAAGCCGGCGATCCGGTCATGCTGGTCAGCGAAAACCGGCCGGAATTCTGCATCGCGGATCTGGCGATCATGGCGGCGGGCTGCGTTACCGTGCCGACCTACACCACCAATACCACGCGCGATCATCAGCATATCCTGACCGACAGCGGCGCGCGCGCCGTCATCGTCTCGACCGCCAAGCTCGCCCAGACGCTGATGCCCGCCGTACTGCGATCGCAGGCGGATCTGGTCATCGGCATGGAGCCGCTGCGCGGAGCGCAGGGCCAGCGCGCCTGCCATCTTTGGGACGACCTGATCGCCGCCCATCCTGCCGACGCCGACAGCTGTGCCGCAATGCAAAGCGCGACGCGCGAGGATCTGGCCTGCATCATCTACACTAGCGGCACGGGCGGCGCGCCGCGCGGCGTGATGCAGCATCATGGCGCGATCCTGTGCAATATTGAAGGCGCAGCCCGCCTTGTCGAAGAGGATTTCGGCTGGGACGACGAGATATTCCTCTCCTTCCTGCCCCTCTCCCACGCTTATGAACATAGCGGCGGCCAGTTCCTGCCGATCATGCTGGCGGCGCAAATCTATTATTCCGAAGGGCTCGAAAAGCTCGCCAGCAATATCGAGGAAACCCGGCCGACCATCATGGTCGTCGTTCCCCGCTTGTTCGAAGTGCTGCGCGCGCGCATCATCAAGTCGATCGAGAAACAGGGCAAGTTCCCCGCCTATCTCCTTTCCCAGGCGATCCGCATCGCCGCCAAGGAACAGCGCGGACAGCGCAGCCTGCTCGACCGGCCGATGAAGCTGCTGCTCTCGCGCACGCTGCTGCCCAAAGTACGCGCGCGATTTGGCGGACGAATGAAGGCGCTGGTGTCGGGCGGAGCACCGCTCAACCCCGATGTCGGCACCTTCTTCGACGCGATGGGCCTCACCCTTCTTCAAGGCTATGGCCAGACCGAGGCCGGGCCGATCATCAGTTGCAACCGCCCGCGCGCCGGCTTGGCCATGGACGCGGTCGGCCCGCCGCTCGACGGGGTGGAGGTCAAGATCGCCGAGGATGGCGAAATCCTCGTGCGCGGCGAACTGGTCATGCATGGCTATTGGCGCAACCCCGCCGAAACCGAAAAGGCACTCAGCAATGGCTGGCTGCACACCGGCGACATTGGCGAGATCGACGCCAAGGGCCGCATCCGCATTACCGACCGCAAGAAAGACCTGATCGTCAATGACAAGGGCGACAATGTCTCGCCGCAAAAGGTCGAAGGGATGCTCACGCTCCAGCCGGAAATCGGGCAGGCGATGGTTCATGGCGACCGGCGCCCCCATCTGGTCGGCTTGATCGTACCGGATGCGGAATGGACCAGCGAATGGGCGGAGGCGCAGGGACGGCTTCCCAGCGATCTCCGCAATGACCCGACCTATCAGGCGGCACTGCGCGCGGCGGTCGACCGGGTCAATGCCGATCTTTCGGTGGTCGAGCGGGTGCGGCGCTTCATCCTCGCCGATGAACCCTTCGCCATCGAGAATGAGGAAATGACGCCTTCGATGAAGATCCGCCGCCACGTCATTCGTAAACGCTACGCCGACCGGCTCGACGCGCTCTACAAGGCCGGTTGACGCGCCGAAGGGTCAGCGGGGCCTACGGTAAGGCGTGAAATCGCCAAGTGCGCAGGTGCCGGTCTGAAACCCGATGGACAGGTTGGCGGTGCGCGCGATGTCACCCCGGCACAGCTGCGATCCGAAGCTGCGCGTGATCAGCGTGTCGCCCCGCGTCAGGCCCGAACAGCTGCCGATCAGGTCGTTGCGATAGATGATGCCGCCCGCGCGATAGAGCAGCACATTGTCGCTGATGACCGTCAGATCGGCGCGCGACGACTGGCTGATGCAGTTGACCTTCTCACCAGCTACCCGCCCGTCCAGCGCCTTTTCCAACCTGACCGCCTGCTTCTCGCTGAGCGGCGCCGGTTGATAGGCGCCAGCACAACCTGCCAGCAGGATCGGCACCAGATAGAATAATGGACGCATGACACTCTCCCGATCAGCCCTCGCCGCGATGACGGCGACAAGGGAGGCCAACCGTCCTTTGGCGTGCGCTTTGTCCTTACCAGTGACCGGTGTTGGGCATCGATAGCCAGGGCTCCTGCGGCGGCATCTGTCCATCCTGCAACAGCTCCACCGAAATATTGTCGGGCGATCGGACGAATGCCATACGCCCGTCGCGCGGCGGCCGGTTGATGAGGACGCCCGCGTCCATCAGCCGCTGGCAGGTCTCGTAGATATTCTCGACCCTATAGGCGAGATGGCCGAAATTACGTCCCTCGCCATAGCTTTCCGGCGGCGTGCCATCCTCCGCCGGCCAGTTATAGGTCAGCTCGACCTGAGCCGCCTCGTCGCCCGGCGCGGCGAGGAAGACGAGGGTGAAGCGGCCCTGTTCATTGTCGATGCGGCGCTGCTCCTCAAGCCCGATCAGGCGGAAGAAAGCGATGGTCTTGTCGATATCGCGCACACGGATCATGCTATGCAGGAATTTGGGCATGGGGCTAGGCACTCCCTTTCGCCGGCAATGGGCGGTTCATGTCGATTGAGGCAGGAAGTCCGCCATATAGGTTGCCCGCGCCGCGCGGGAAAGAGAGGGGTTGGGAACATGGCCTTGGAGATACGGGAAAAGCTGCTTTTGGGCAGCGCGGCCTTGTTGACGTTCGGCCTGCTGGGCGGTGGCTATCTGCTCGGCGACGGTTTGAAACGCGCCAAGGCGGCAGACCGGTCGGTGACGGTGCGTGGCCTTGCCGAACGCAATGTGACGGCGGACCTTGCCACCTGGTCGATCAGCTATTCGGCGACCGGCT
>JBEVMZ010000048.1:0-2714 GCA_040508335.1 Sphingobium sp. | reverse complement strand
GGCATCATCGACGTGCTCGGCTCCGACCACGCGCCGCATACGCTGGAGGAAAAGGCCAAGACCTATCCGAACTCGCCTTCGGGCATGACGGGGGTGCAGACGCTGGTGCCGATCATGCTCGATCACGTCAACGCCGGGCGGCTGTCGCTGGCGCGCTTTGTCGACCTGACCAGTGCCGGTCCGGCGCGACTCTACAACATCGCCTGCAAGGGCCGCATCGCCGCCGGCTATGACGCCGACTTCACCGTCGTCGATCTCAAGCGCAGCGAGACCATTACGAATAAATGGGTGGCCTCGAAGGCGGGCTGGACGCCATACGACGGCATGCGCGTCACCGGCTGGCCGGTCGGCACCTTCGTGCGCGGCAAGCGCGTGATGTGGCAGGGCGAGGTGGCGACGCCGTCAACCGGCGAGCCGGTGCGGTTTCTGGAGACGCTGAAGGCGTAGAATTTCGACGCCATTGCGCCAGGTCCTCCGCGTCATTGCGAGCCAACGGGTCGCGCGAATGCGCGCCCGATGACAGGCTCCGCGAAGCAATCCATCGTGCGGCATACGCGAAGAGACGGATTGCTTCGTCGCTTCGCTCCTCGCAATGACGAGGCGACAGCGGAGTGCAGTTACAGTGGAGTGCGATTACTGCCGCGCCAGATCCAGCGAGAACTCGCCATTGCGCACGCGGGTCGGGAGATTTTCGGCGAACTTCGATACCGCGTCCTCGCCATAGGTCGAGACCAGTTCGGCGAGCGCCGTGAACAGGCTCGCCTGCGCCAGGCAGTCGCCGTCGACGCCGTCGTGACGCGCCTCGGCCCAGGCCTCGCTGAGATAGCTCAGCGCCGTCTGCTTCTGCATGACATCAGGAAGCGGTTCTTGGTCGATCGAGAAGGGGGCTGGGCGGCTCATGAAGCTCAACGAAATTGGCGCGCGAACCAGGGCGGGACGCAACTGAGGTCCCAAGCTGTAGCACGCGGTTCAAGCCCGACCAGCGACTTCTTTAAGAAAGGTTAACGGGGCCTGGGCCGCTGGGAACAGGACCATAAGAAACGCAATCCAGGATGGCCCCTGGCGTGGCACAGACCTGCTGCGCGCCGGCTTCGAGCAATTCGGCCCGGCTGCCATAGCCGTATAGCACACCGATGCCCGCCATCCCGTTGTTCCGCGCCCCGACCATGTCGTGGCTGCGATCCCCGATCATAACGGCTCTCGCCGGATCGACGGAAGTTTCCTGCAGCGCGTAAGCGAGCAGATCCGACTTGTCCACCCGCGTGCCGTCGAGTTCGGAGCCGAACACGCGCTCGAAGTGATCGCGCAGGCCGAAATGTTCGACGATGCGCTCGGCGTAGACGTGCGGTTTGCTGGTCGCCACGAACAGCCGGGGGCCCGCGGCGCCGAGGAACGTCAGCACCTCGCGGATGCCGTCATAGACCCCGTTCTCATAGAGCCCGACATCGGAAAACCGCTCGCGATAGAACGCCACGGCATGGTCCGCCGCATGATCGGCGCCCAATAGCCGCACGAAACTCGCGCGCAGCGGCGGGCCGATGCACCAGGTCAGTTCATCCTCGGTCGGGATGGCGGGGTGATCCAGCTTCTGCAGCGCGTATTGGATCGAGCGGGTGATGCCCGGCTTCGGGTCCGTCAGCGTGCCGTCGAGATCGAAGAAGATCGCGTCCAAGGTTTCGGTCGGCATGGCGGCGTCAGTTGGCATAGCGCGCGGTCAGGTCGCGGGAGATTTTCGAGCCTTCCTCGATATAGCGGCGAATGGCCACCGAAGCCGCGGGCGTGCAGGTGCGGTAGGTCTGCTGGAAGCCGTTATAGCCGCGGTTGAAGCCCGCGATCATGCGGGCGCGGCGGTCCCCGGACGGCGTTTCGGCATCGACCAGCGCCTGCATCTCGTTGCGCCATTTCGCGCCTTCATTGGCGCCGCAGATGCCGCGCAGGTAATGCAGCGTCCCGAGAATTTCGGACAGCCGCTGCAGGTCGCCGTCAAACGGCGCGGCGGCATCCTGGGCCCGGGCGGGGACCCAATGGCAGGCCATGATCAGGACCAGGATGGCGAGGGCGTGCTTGCGCATGTGACGGCCATATGCCCCCTCGGGCCGTGCGACGCAAGGCATGGTCCGGCGCTCTACACCAGCTTTCGGGCGGCCTCGATGACCTCGCGGAGGCCATCGGTCGTCTTGAGATCGCCGAGTTCGTCCGGGAATAACCATCTGAAATCGTCATGCTCGTCGTTCAGGACGGGTTCGCGGGCGATCCAGCGGGCCGCGAACGACATGATCACGTAGTGGCCGCCGCCACCGTTCTCCGGCAGCACCTCGCGCCAGCCGGACAGCCCCACAATGTCGATCCTCAGCCCGGTCTCCTCGTCGACCTCGCGGAGCAGCGCCGTGTGCATTGAATCGCCGAAATCGACCCGGCCGCCGGGGAGCGAATAGAATCCCTTGACGGGCGCGTGAGAGCGGCGGACCAGCAGGATCTTGCCGTCGCGAAAGATGGCACCGCTGACGGCGAGCTGGGGGCGGGTTGGATGTACGGCTGCAGTCAAGGCGTGATCCGTGGCGGGAACTGGCGGGCGGATGATGCCCGATCGGTCCCTGCAGGTCCAATGCGACGCGAGGATGCGCGGCGGCTAGCTCGACAGCATCGCATCGATCTCGGCCGCGGTATTGCCGTTGATGATGCCGCCGGCCTGCGCCACCAGCGGCTTGACCCAG
>JBEVMZ010000031.1:0-4160 GCA_040508335.1 Sphingobium sp. | reverse complement strand
TGGGCGGCCAGTTGTTCGTGAAGGGCGAGTATCGCTATTCCAACTACGAAGCCGGCGTGGAGCGCCACCAGATCGTCGGCGGTCTCGGCATCCGCTTCTGATCGTTCAGACGGATCGACGCCGTAGAGAAGGGCGGTCCCTATCGGGGTCGCCCTTTTTCTTATCCGAGCGCGGCCTGCTTCTCCGCCGCCAGCCGATCCAGCTCCGCACGGCTCTTCTTCTCGCTCGCCGACTTGAGCTGCCCGCAGGCCGCCATGATGTCGCGCCCGCGCGGCGTGCGCACCGGCGCTGAAATCCCGCCTTCGAAGACGATCCGGCTGAACGAGCGAATGCGCTCGGGCGTCGAACATTCATAATCGGTGCCCGGCCACGGGTTGAACGGGATGAGGTTCACCTTGGCCGGCAGATCATATTTGCGGATCAGCCGCACCAGTTCGCGCGCATCGGCGTCGCTGTCATTCTTGTCGCGGATCATCACATATTCGAACGTGATGCGCCGGGCGTTGTTGGCGCCGGGATAGTCCGCGCAGGCCTGCAACAGCTCCTCGATCCCATATTTGCGATTGAGCGGCACCAGCTCGTCGCGCACTTCCTTGGTCACGGCATGGAGCGAAACGGCAAGGTTGACGCCGATCTCCGCCCCCGCGCGCGCCATCATCGGAACGACGCCCGAGGTCGACAGCGTAATGCGCCGCCGCGACAGCGCGAGGCCGTCGCCATCCATCACGAGGCGCAGCGCATCGCGCACATGGTCGAAATTATAGAGCGGCTCGCCCATCCCCATCATTACGATGTTGGTCAGCATGCGGCCGTCGGTCGTATAATGCGGCGTATCGTCCGACTCATCATCATTGGCCGAAGCCATGCTGCCCTTGGGCCATTCGCCCAGCGCATCGCGCGCCAGCATCACCTGGCCGACGATTTCACCCGGCGTCAGGTTGCGCACCAGCCGCATCGTGCCGGTATGGCAGAAACGGCAATTAAGTGTGCAGCCGACCTGGCTCGACACGCACAAAGTCCCCCGGTCGGCGTCGGGGATGAACACCATCTCATAATCCTGCCCGTCATCCGACCGCAGCAGCCATTTGCGCGTCCCGTCGGTGGAAACCTGAGCCTCCACCACTTCGGGACGGCCCACCACGAAGCGCTCGGCCATCCAGCCGCGCATCGGCTTGGCAAGGTCGGTCATCTTCTCGAAATCGGTTTCGCCGCGATGATAGAGCCAGTGGAATATCTGCTTGGCGCGCAGCTTCGCCGCCTTGGCGTCGAGCCCCGCTTCCGCAAAGGCGCCCCTGATCTGCTCGCGCGCAAGACCCGTCAGGTCGACGCGCCCGTCGGCGCGCGGCGTCACCGCGCGGGGGACGGGCACAGGGTCGATGATACCGGGAATCGGCATGAGCGGGCTGGCGGATGTCTGCATGGGGTGGCCTATAGCCGATTTCCGGGCAGACTTAAAGGCGCTCGCCCGTCACCGCGCCCTGACGCAACCCAGCGCCGCCGCGTCGATCGCCGTCGCTGCGCCGCGCAGGGCATAGGTGTCGGCAAAGGGCCGTCCGTCGCGGCTGATACTCGACACGCTCATGCTGGTCGCCGACCGCATCGCCGCGACGATCGCCGCATCCATGCGCGCATCGGCGGCCCAGGCGTCGACCTCGCCCGCCGCCAGCCGAAAGCGTCGCTCGCCCAGCGTCAGCGCCACCGGCGCCGTGCTCGCGCGCATGCGACTGAGGCGGACATGCAATTGCGCGCGGACACGCTTGGCCGGCCAAGTGCCCACCGAAGCAAAGCCGCGCGCCGCCTGCGCCCGTCCCCGCGCCACCGGCTGGGCGATCGCGTAACAGCGCGGACCCGCTGTATCGCGAAACGCCCCCCAGCGCTCGAACATCCCCAGGGAATCGCGCGCCATGGCAGGGGGCGCGGCGGAAAGCGCGATCCCGATCATGATGACGCCCCTTTTCATGCCTCCGGCAGAGCGCATGCCGTGCCATTTTGCAACCCCGCCCATGCGCGCAAGGCCGCTTCCGACCCTTGCCGCCGCCGCATTCGTGGCTATGAAGGACCATCCATCCTTGTCACCCGGATTCGTACATCGCGCATCCGGGCTGTCGAAGCCCAAGCAGAAACGGACAGAACGCAGGACATGAAGGCCACCATCGAACGCGCAACGCTGCTCAAGAGTCTGAGCCATGTCCAGTCGGTGGTCGAGCGGCGCAATACCATCCCCATCCTGTCCAACGTGCTGATCGAGGCATCAGCGGACGGCGCGATCAAGCTGATGGCGACCGATCTCGATCTCCAGATCGTCGAAAGCGTGTCGGCGCAGGTGGAGCAGGCCGGCGCCACCACCATTTCCGCGCACACATTGTTCGACATCGCCCGCAAACTGCCCGAAGGGGCGCAGGTGCTGCTCCACGCGGCCGAGGGCAAGATGCTCATCCAGGCCGGGCGCGCCCGCTTCAATCTCTCCACCCTGCCGCGCGACGATTTCCCCGTCATCGCCGAGGGCGACCTGCCGACGCATTTCGAACTGCCGGCCGAGACGCTCAAGCAGATCATCGACAAGACGCGCTTCGCCATCTCGACCGAAGAGACGCGCTATTATCTGAACGGCATCTATCTGCACGTCGCCGAAGACGGCCAGCCGGTGCTGCGCGCCGCCGCGACCGACGGCCACCGCCTCGCCCGCGTCACCGTGCCCCGGCCCGACGGCGCCGACGGCATGCCCGGCATCATCGTGCCGCGCAAATGCATCGGCGAACTGCGCAAGCTGCTGGACGAGGTGGACGGCTCGGTCGAAATCGCCCTGTCGGCAGGCAAGATCCGCTTCGGCCTGGGCAATGCGATCCTCACGAGCAAGCTGATAGACGGCACCTTCCCCGATTACAGCCGCGTCATCCCGACCGCGAACGACAAGCTGCTCAAGATCGATCCGCGCAGCTTCGAAGAAGGCGTCGATCGCGTCGCCACCATCGCCACGGAAAAGACGCGCGCGGTCAAGATGACGCTCGACCGCGACCGCATCACCCTGTCGGTCACGAGCCCAGAAAACGGCACCGCGGCCGAAGAAGTGCCCGGCGATTTCATGGGCGAAGGCTTCGATATCGGCTTCAACGCGCGCTATCTGCTCGACATATTGGGTCAGATCGACAGCGATCTCGTCGAACTGCATCTAGCCGACGCCGCCGCCCCGACTCTGATCCGCGAAAATGACCAGAGCGCCGCCCTCTACGTGCTGATGCCGATGCGCGTCTGATCGCCCACGGGCTGTCCTGACGGGCGGGCCGGGTAATCTTCTTTCAAGATGTTGCCACTACAGCGGGCCGATGCTTCTTTCGCGCGCCTCGCTCAACGACACGCCCCCGCGTGAGACCAATCTTCTCTCGCTGCTGGGCCTGGCCGATACCGGCGACATCGACGCCGCCTGGATGTCACGCGGGCTGATCCAGGTCGGGTCGCTCTGGCCGCTGATCCTGCTGGCCAAGCTCTGCGTCGCGGCGCTGCTCGGCATCCCCTTCTACATGCCCGTCGATTTAGCGCATACGGCGGCCTTCGCCGCGATGCTGCTCGTCGATGGCCTCATCATCCTGATGCCGCGCCGGGAAGCCTTTGCCCGTCGCCTGCCCCATGTCCAGAAATGGGCGATGCTGCCGCTCGTCTTCCTGTCGGGCCTCTTCTTCCGCCTTTGGCTGAGCGGCGCGGATTGGGAGGGCGCGGACGGTTTCATCCTAGCAGCGCCAGAGCTTGCGGTCGCGATGCTCGCGGTCTGCGTGTTCGGCGACCGCCGCCTGCTCGGCCTCAGCTATTTTCTCGGCGCGCTACTGATATCGGTGATCCAGCAGGCGGGCTTCGTTGCCATCGGCTTGCTCGTCTCCTGCGTCGCGGTCATGTTCATCACGACCCTGCGGCAGGCGCGCGCGGACCGGGCGCGCGCGCTCGACCAGCATGCGCGCGACGAACGTGCCCTGCGCGCCGACCGACTGCTCCACGAATATGAGGAATCGGGTCGCGGCTGGTTCTGGGAGACCGACCGGCATGGCTGCCTCACCTATCTCTCCGAAACGCTGGCGCGCAAGCTCGACCAGTCCGCCACCAGCCTCATCGGCCGGCCGATCACCGACATCGTCCAGCCCGGCGACCGGCAGGCGGGTGACGGCGAACGC
>JBEVMZ010000002.1:0-4414 GCA_040508335.1 Sphingobium sp. | reverse complement strand
GCATATGGTGGGACGGGCGCATCCGCGCAAGCCGGTGGCACGAGGTGGCGGTTCTGAGACGAAGCCGTGACAAAGCCGGGAACCTGATGTGACATTTTGCATTGTTGCAGTGCAATATTTGCGTTGCGGGATTTATAAGAGGGTGGCTTACACATGTCGCTCAAGGCACGGGCGCGTGAAAAAGTGGAGCGCGCCGGTATTTCCAACTACAGCTTCGACCGAGACGCGCTGGTCATGTGCGGTATGCGCTATCGCTACGAGGATTGCGCCTGCGGCGATGGCGAATGCGACGGGGTGCGCCTGCTTCCCTACGCGCCCCGGCAGACGGCGCTGCAATAGCGCACTCTAACTCGGACCGTCTGCTTGACAGCGGGCCGCCCCGATGCCAATGGCGCTCGTCCCGCCAAGCGGGCGCGTAGCTCAGTGGTAGAGCACACCCTTCACACGGGTGGGGTCGTAGGTTCAATCCCTACCGCGCCCACCATCGGCTTTTCGTCGGTGGCTTCAGCGATATTGATCTCCTCCCTTCGACAGCGCTAAGCCAGGCTCGTATCTCATGCGTCGCGGCAGTTCCGTCGGCGTCGTTGGAAAGGATATCCATGTTGCCTCCCCTCAAGGCGGCGGCGCTCGGCGCTCTGCTCGCCAGCCCGGTCGCCTTGGCCCAGCAGCCGCTCACCTTGGAGCGCGTCTTCGCCAGCCCCGACCTGTCGGGCGGCGAGCCGCGCGCGCTGGCGCTGTCGCCCGATGGCACGCTCGTCACCTTGCTCAAGCCTCGCCCCGACGAGCGGGAGCGGCTGGATTTGTGGGCGATCGACACGAAGAGCGGCGCTGAACGCATGCTCGTGGATTCCCGCAAAACCGGCAGCGGCGCGGCGCTCAGCGAGGCGGAAAAGATGCAGCGCGAGCGCGACCGGTCGGTCGCCGGATCGACCGGCATCACCCGCTATGACTGGTCCCCCGATGGCGAGCATATATTGGTGCCGGTCGACGGCGACCTCTACCTCGCCGCGCTCGACGGCAGCGTGCAGCGGTTGACGGATACGCCGGAAAGCGAAATGGACGGCGTGGTCAGTCCCAAGGGCGCCTTCGTCTCCTACGTGCGTGGCGGCAATCTGTTCGTGCAAAAGATCGGCGGCGCGGAACGGCAGCTCACGCAAGGCGCGAGCGGGACGGTCAGCTGGGGCGTCGCCGAATTCGTCGCGCAGGAGGAAATGGACCGGCGCACCGGCCACTGGTGGTCGCCCGACGACAGTCGCATCGCGGTCGCGCGCGTGGACGAAGGGCCGGTTGGCACCGTTACCCGCAGCGCGATCGGCGGGGAGGGCACCAAGCTGTTCGAGCAGCGCTATCCTGCCGCCGGCACGCCCAATGCGCTGGTCGATCTCTATGTGACGACCCCCGATGGCGGGGCGCCGGTCAAGGTCGATCTCGGGCCGGACCGCGACATTTATCTCGCCCGTGTCGACTGGTCGCCCGACGGGCGGACGCTCTATGTCCAGCGCCAGAGCCGTGACCAGAAGCGTCTCGATCTGCTGGCGGTCGATCCGGCGACAGGTGCGGCCAGGGTGGTGCTGACCGAAACCGCGCAAAGCTGGGTCAATCTGCATAATGGCTTTCGCGCGCTTGCCGATGGCAGCCTGCTTTGGTGGTCCGAACGCAGCGGCCACGGGCATCTCTACCATGTCAGCAATGGCAAGTGGCGGGCGCTGACCAGCGGTGCCTGGGAAGTGCGCGACCTGGTCGCGCTCGACCGGGCGAAGGGCCTGGTCTATTTCACCGCCAATCGCGAAACCCCACTGGAACAGCAGCTTTACGTGGTGGCCTTGAAGGGCGGGGCGATCCGGCAGTTGACGAGCAATGGCTGGTGGAACGACGCGGTCATGGACAAGGCGTCGAGTCGCATCGTCGTCAGCCGGCAGAACACGAACCAGCCCAAACAGGTCTATCTCGCCGACGCGGCGGGCAAGCAGTTGCAATGGCTCTCGGAGAACAAGATCGCCGGCGGCCACCCTTACGCCCCCTATCTCGCCAGCCACGCGCAGACGCGCTTTGGCACGGTGAAGGCGGCGGACGGCAGCGTGCTGCACACGAAGATCCTCACACCGCCTATCGAACCCGGTCGCAAATATCCGGTTTTCATGATCCATTATGGCGGGCCGGGGGCCGGTCGGCAGGTCGCCAATCGCTGGGACGGCCCGATCACCCAATATCTGGTCGACAAGGGCTGGATCGTTTACGCGATCGACAATCGTGGCACGCCCGACCGGGGCAAGGCGTTCGAGGATCAGCTTTACCGCGCGATGGGCACGGTCGAGGTCGCCGACCAGATCGCCGGTGTGGAATGGCTTAAGGGCCAGCCCTTCGTCGATCCGGCGCGGATCGTCACCTATGGCTGGTCGTACGGCGGTTACCTGTCGCTCAAGCTCGCGAAAAAGGCGCCCGGCACCTTCGCCGCGATCGTCGCCGGCGCGCCGGTGACGAAATGGGAACTGTACGACACCCATTATACCGAACGCTATCTGGGCAAGCCGCAGGACCAGCCCAGCGCCTATCCCGCCGCCGACGCGCTGGAAGAGGCGGACCGCATCCGCGACCCTCTGCTCCTCATTCACGGCATGTCCGACGACAATGTGGTGTTCGACAACAGCACCGCGCTTGTCGCCCGGATGCAGGCGGCGGCCGTGCCGTTCGAAATGATGGTTTACCCCGGCCAGACGCACAGGGTCGCAGGCCCCGGCATCAGCGTGCATCTGTGGCGCACGATCGAGGCTTTCCTCGACCGGCGCGGCGTGGGGCCGGGGAAGCCGTAAACCCGCCTTCGCGCTGGACAAAACGGCCATGATCGCTATGGCGCCTGCTCCGCATGTTTTCACGGAGTGGAGTGTCAGGTCATGGGTTACAAGGTCGTCGTCGTCGGAGCCACGGGCAATGTGGGCCGCGAGATGCTGACCATTCTCGCCGAGCGGGAGTTCCCCATTGACGAGATCGCCGCCGTCGCCTCCAGCCGTTCGCAGGGCACGGACGTTGATTTCGGCGATACCGGGCGCACGCTCAAATGCCAGAATATCGAGCATTTCGATTTCACCGGCTGGGATATCGCGCTGTTCGCTGCGGGCTCCGGCCCGGCGAAGGATTATGCGCCCAAGGCTGCGGCTGCCGGCTGCGTGGTGATCGACAATTCGTCGCTCTATCGTATGGACCCGGACGTGCCGCTGGTCGTGCCGGAAGTGAATCCGGAAGCGATCGACGGCTATACCAAGAAGAACATCATCGCCAATCCCAACTGCTCGACCGCGCAGATGGTCGTGGCGCTGAAGCCCTTGCACGACGCCGCGACGATCAAGCGTGTCGTCGTCGCCACCTATCAGTCGGTGTCGGGCGCAGGCAAAGAGGGTATGGACGAGCTGTTCGAACAAAGCCGCAATATCTTCGTCGGCGACCCGGCGGAAGCGAAGAAGTTCACCAAGCAGATCGCCTTCAACGTGATCCCGCACATCGACGTCTTCCTGGACGATGGATATACCAAGGAAGAATGGAAGATGGTCGCGGAGACCAAGAAGATCCTAGATCCCAAGATCAAGGTGACGGCAACCTGCGTGCGCGTCCCGGTGTTCGTTGGCCATAGCGAAGCCATCAACATCGAGTTCGAGAAGGAAATTTCGGCCAAGGAAGCGCAGGATATCCTGCGCGAAGCGCCCGGCATCATGCTCGTCGACAAGCGCGAGGATGGCGGATACGTTACCCCCGTCGAGTGCGTCGGCGACTATGCGACCTTCGTCAGCCGCGTGCGCGAAGATCCGACCGTCGATAGCGGTCTCGCCCTCTGGTGCGTCAGCGACAATCTGCGCAAGGGCGCGGCATTGAACGCCGTGCAGATCGCCGAACTGCTGGGCCGTCGCCACCTTAAGAAGGGCTGATCTGCGCATGATCTCCGCCGCTGCGGCCGCCTGGAACGCCCTTCCAGTCGCGCAGCGGTGGATGATCGCGGGCCTGGGCGCAGCGGTCGCCCTCGCCAATGTGGCGCAGCCTTATCCCTACCTTGCGCCGCTGCAGCATGGGCCGACGATCGGGGTGATCCTGGCGGCGCCATGGCTGCTGCGCCGCCGGCCACTTTCGACCCTTGCGGTCGGATGCGTCGTCCTGTTCCTGGCTCTGCATACGCTGGGCGGACGCTATATCTATTCTTATGTCCCCTATGACGCCTGGAGCCGCGCGCTGACCGGTGTCAGCCTGTCCGACGTCTTCGGCTGGCAGCGCAACGGCTATGACCGGCTCGTCCACTTCGCGTTCGGCGCATTGCTGACTTTGCCCATGGTCGAGGTCGCGCGGCGCTATGAAGGTATGAGGTCGGGGGCGGCTGGCTTTTTGGCCTTTGCCGTCATCGGACTGGCAAGCACGCTGTACGAGGTTTTCG
>JBEVMZ010000218.1:0-8244 GCA_040508335.1 Sphingobium sp. | reverse complement strand
TAGCGCGTCAGGACGAGACGACCGTCCCGTCCCGCTTCGGGGTCCAGCCGATATTCGGTGATCGCGCAATTGGCGACGTCGCCCTCCGCGTCGACCGCAAGGATGTCGGCTTCGGTCATATGCTCCAATATATAGCGCATGCACAGGACGACGACCTGATGGCTAAAGATCATCACCCGCCGTCCGGCATAATGGAGGGAGATGGTGTCCATCACCGAGCGCAGGCGAAGGATGACGTCGCACCAGCTCTCCCCACCGGGCGAGCGATGGTAGAATTTGCCCAGCAATGCACGAAATTCGGCCTGCTGCGGTTGGAGATTGTGAATGCCGGCCGTCGTCAGACCGTCGAGGATGCCGAACTCCTTCTCACGCAACCGCTCGTCGAAACAGATCGGCTCGTCTCCAGGCGCGCCGCCCGCCTCGCGAAAAACCCGCGCGGTCTGGCAGGCGCGCAGATAGGGTGAGGACAGCAGGATTTCGGGTCGCTCCTCCTCGGGCCGGCGGGCGAACCAACGGCCAAGCGACGCGGCCTGCTCATGCCCAAGGTCACTGAGCGGCACGTCGGCATCGCGCACGGTCAGCGCGATACGGTCATGCTGCGCCTCATGGGCTAGGTCGCGCGCGACATTGCCCGCGCTCTGGCCGTGACGGGCGATGATCAATTGGCTGGGCCAGCGGGTCGCCATCGATGCGTTCTCCTTTGCATGTCCTTGCGGATATGCCTCGTCCAACGCACGGAGCCGCCATGGGGTGCACGGGTTCCTACGGTTGCGTCACCAGCACGATTTTCGCATCCGAACGCGCTGCCCGCGCCAACCTTTTAGTAGTTCCATTGCACCTGCGTGCGGATGAGGTCGCCTTCCGCGCGGCCGGTGCGGCGTTCGTCCGCTTCGGCGCGCTTCATCCGGGCATAGGCGACGGTGAACTCCAGCGCCTTCCATGGCTGCCATTCCAGCCCCAGTTCCAGCTCGTCGGTTTCCAGCCGCGGCGCATTGACCGACGCCTTCCACCCGCCACGATAATGCTGCCACCGCGCATAGGGCATAAGCTTGCCCGCCGACTCCGTGTCGAGCTTGTACATGAGCTGGACATAGCCCCCCTGCAGCCGCTTGGTCCGGATCGCGCGGACGTCGCGGTCGAATTCAGGGCCACGCCCCCAATTCCATTCCGCCTGCACGCCGAAAGGCTGGGGATAGAGTATGGCGTGAAGGCCGATGCGATCATCGTCAAAGGCGACCGGGGAAACACCCCCATCCCGCGTTTCAGGCTGAACATCGTTCATCATCACCGATCCGCCCAATTCGAGTACCTGACCGTCGAACGCATCGCCCAGCGCGCTGAGTTCAAACGGCCATGTGGCGAACGCCACCTTCATCAAGCCGCGATTCTGCTCGGTCCGGTTGGTGCCCTGCCCGTTGAAGACGCCGACACCGAAGGCGCCATAATTGCCGAAAAGCTTCTGCCCGTCATGATGTAGACGGTCCCAGATTTTCTGGACCGAGGGCGGCGTATAAAAGCCGATGACGCCAAGATCGCGCTCGCTGGGCACCGCACTGTTGATTGCGTCGCTGCGATCCAGCGTCAGGCGGTTGGAGGAAGACTGCATATTCTCCCAGCCATAAGGCACTTTGGACTGGCCGAACCGCACCCTTAGCGTCTTCGCCTTGTCGACGAACAGATCGGCATAGGCGTCGCGGAGCTGAACGAAGCCCTCGCGGCGTTCGCTGACCGACTGATTGTTGACGGTGGTCGCGAAGTCGGATTGCAGATAGAGCGAGACCCGGTCCGAAATATCGCCCTCGACGACCAGCCGGGCGCGGCGGAGAGAGAAGCTGCCGCGATCCGAGATCGATGCGTCATGCACCGACCGAAGGCGGGAGACGCCGGACGGCGCGGTGTCGTCGCCCGACAGGAAACCATTATACCGCATCTGCGTGTAACCGCGCAGCGACAGCCGCTCGTACCAGGGCTTGCTCGTCGCCGGCGCGGCCGGCGGCGCGGATGCGGCGGCCAGCATCGCGGGCGGTGTTCCCATAGCGTCGGTATCGCCCTGCGCGACCGGTGCGGGCGCAGGCGTCTGCCTTGCGGCAAGGGCAGCGGTCAGCGATTGTATCTGCGTCTTCAGATCGTCGATCTGGCGTTGCAGCTCCGCATTGCTCTGAGCAACGGCAGCCGGCGAGATCGTCAATGCGCCTGCCAGCAACGCACCCTTAAAAGCCTTCATCCCGCGCACATCCGCCTCCACTTATCCATGGCGGCGGCGAATATGTCACAGGGATGACTCAAGCGTGACGATCATATTTCAATTCGATGACAGGATTGTCGAAGTGCTTCCGGCGCAATGCATTGGGACGCGCCGCGCGATACGGGGCCGAGCACCCTGCATCGCGCGGTCATCCGATCAGAAACGGTAGCCGACGGTCCCCATCACATTGCGCGGCGCGCCGACGAAACAATCTCCCCGCGCCAGGCAGGACGCAAAATATTTATTGTTGAGCAGGTTGGTGGCGTTGAGGGCGAAGCGCCAGTTGTTCCAGCTGACTTCCGCAAGGCCGTCGACCGTGGTGCGCGACGGTGTCACGATGGACCAGATCGGGCTGGTCGATACGCTTTTGCCGCTATAGACGACGCCGCCGCCCAGGCGAAGCTGCGCCTCGCCGGGAAGACCGAATGTCTTGGTCGACCATAAAGAAGCCGTATGGCGCGGCATATAGTCCAGGCTGGTGTTGGTTTCCGACTTCAGCTTGGAATAGCCATAGTTCGCCAGCAGTTCGAAATTGCCCGGCAGGCTGTGGCTCGCCTCGATCTCGAACCCCTTGGTGTTGAGTTCGCCGGCCTGGGAAGTCGACTGACCGAGGCCATAAAGGACGCGGTTCTGTTCCTTGATCTTGAAGGCGGTTACGGTGACGAGTGTGTTAAGTCCGGGTTGCCACTTCACGCCGATCTCATACTGCGTGCCGGTTTGCGGCTTATAGGGCGAGATAGGATCGCCCGCGACGTCCTGAACAGAGCCAGCTATCGGCAGGAAGCTTTCGGTATAGCTGAAGAAGGGCGAGAAGCCGGCCCCGATTTCGCCGATGATGCCGGCGCGGAAGGTGGTTGCATTATCCTTCTGCCCCGAGGAGCCGGTGACACGGTCACGACGGGCCCCCAGCACGACCGATACACGGTCGAAAAACCGGATCTGATCCTGGACGTAGATGCCCAGCTGCTTCTGACTCTCGTTCGCGAAGGGACCGCTGAGGTCATAAGTTGGCAGCGCGTCATAATCGATGTCGTAGAGATCGACCACCGTCAGTCCGCCGTTGCTGCGTTTGCCAACCTTGTTCCAGCTATAATCGAGGCCGACGAGCAGTTTGTGCGCGATGGCGGCGCCAGTGTTGAAGTTGAACTGAAGATTGTTATCCGTCGAAAAGACGTTCAGCCGGGCATCGTTCGCGCCCCCATACAGCCCGATAGTGCGCCCGTCGGTGCCATAGACCGAGAAGGGATCGGTCGGATCGCTGTAGCTGTCGGCATAGTGGGTATTATATTCAAGGTCGCTGTCGATATAGCGCGCCTTGACGCTGAGCTGGATATTGTCCGAAAATTTATGAGTGAGCGAACCGCCGCCCTGAAGCAGACGGCCATTATAGCGGTCCCAGCCCGCCTTGCCGACGAACAGATAGCGGTCGAGTTGCTGGCCTGCCACGCGGTTTGGCCGGAACGTGCCGACGATGGGCAAGAACTGCGATGTCGATCCGGTCTTGTCCTTCTGATAAAGGCCGGTCAGCACCAGATCGGTGTCGGGCGTCGGCTGCCAGCGGATCGAGGGCGCGAACATCACCCGGTCGTCGGGGACATGATCGACATAGGTGTCGGCATCGCGGACGCGCCCGACAACCCGTATGGCCAACGTATCGGACAGCGCCACATTCACGTCGCCCAGCACTTCCTTCCGGTCAAAGCTGCCATAGACGAGATTGTGTTCGCCGCCCGTTTTGAACTCCGGCGCCTTGGAGACCAAGTTGACGAGACCGCCGATCGAACCCTGACCGAACAGCACCGACGCCGGGCCGCGCACGATCTCCACGCGGGAGAAATTATAGGGGTCCGCCGTGATGCTGGCGTAATAGCTGAAGATGTCGCGCATGCCGTCGCGAAATTGCAGCGCGTCCAGCCCGCGCACGTTGAACCCGTCGACGCGGGTGTCGCGGCCATAGGGATTGGCCAGGACGCCGGCGGCATATTTGACCGTGTCGCTGATGCTGATCGCGCCTTGCGACAGATATTGTTCCGACGTGATGACCTTGATCGGCTGCGGCAGTTCGATCAGCGCAGTTTCCGTCTTCGTGCCTGCGCTCGCGGCGGTGACGACGATCGATTCGCTTTCTCCGCTCGACGGCGCCGTCTGCTCCGCCCATGCCGGTTGCTGGGCCAGCACGCCCATCAGGCCTGCCATCATGATCGTCCTGGTCGTCATCATACCCCCGCTTATGTCCAAAGTCTGTCTGCCGCGGCCGCTAATGGCTTTGCGATCAATTATCAATAGCATCCTTCTTGTCATCGATCGCTCTGCCGATTAAGGGATGACCATGCTCGACCGGACGGACCTGTCACCCCCGCCCCGCCATCGGCTGTGGATGCGCGTCATCCTGGCCGGTCCGGTGGCGATCATCGTGGCGCTGATGTTGCTGGCCGGCATGCCTTTGTGGCTGCCGGGGGGCGCGGCGGGGATCGACAATCTCGCCCTGCCCCTGATCCTCGCACCCCTGATCTGGGCCGGCCTGTTCTTTCATGCGTGCCTCGACCGCAAGCTTTGGCGCGTCGCGCTGATCGCGGCGGTCCTGTTTATCGTCCATGGCGGCCTGGTCGCTTCCCGTTTCCTTGCGCCCGCGCCCGTGGTGGAGAATGCCCGATGATCCATCTCAAGAAGGACGAGACCAAGGCGATGGTGGCGGTCCATGGCTGGTCCGGCATCCTGCTCGGCATATTGCTCTATGCCGTCGTCCTGACGGGCACCGCCGCCGTCTTCGCCCATGAGATCGGCGCCTGGTCAGCGGGCCATGTCAGCACGCAGTCCGCCTTCGACAAGCCGATCGACGCCACGGTGCGCCGCCTGACCGCGATGACGCCCGCGAAATATCATGACGACGTCAACATCTTCGAGATCGGCGACCATGGCCTTGGCGTCTTCTTTCATCGGCACGAAACCGGGCCGGACGGCAAGCCGGCCGAACGCGGCATCTATTACCAGCTCGACAATCAGGGCCGCATCACCAAGACCGTGGAGGGCCTCGACGAGGACGTGTTCGGCCCGCGCAACGACGATGCGCTCAGCAGCTTCCTCGTCGATACCCATGTCCGCCTGCATTTGCCCAACCCCTGGGGTCTGCTGCTGACCGGAATATTGGGGCTGGCGATGCTGGTTGCGGCGATTTCCGGACTGCTCATCCACCGGCATCTGTTCAAGGATATCTTCACGCTGCGGGCGCGCGCCAATCCCGTGCTGGTGAACCGAGACAAGCATAGCGTCGCGGGCACATGGAGCCTGCCTTTCGCCTTCATTCTGGCGTTCACAGGCAGCTTTTTTTCCTTCTTCGGCACGATCGGCGTACCGGTGGTCGCCATGGCGGCGTTCAGCGGCGATATCGAGGCGCTGAGCAACGCCGTCTTCGGCAACCCCGGCAAGGTCGATGCCCGCCCCGTCGCCATCGGCAATCTCGATAGGGTCACGACCGACGCGATCCGCCGCGTCGGCGACGCACCCACCTTCATGGCGATCGAAAAATTCAGCCGGGCGGACTCTAAAGTCACGGTGTTCCACAACCCCAAGGTCGGCGATATCGAACCGGTGGTCCTCGTCTATGAAGGCGCGGATGCGACATTTATCCGGGCCAAGCCCTCGGTCGGCATACGTCCGTCGGTTGGCGGCACATTGACCGGGATCATGGGGCCGCTCCATTTCGGCAATTTTGCGGGCATGTTGTCGAAGGCCATCTGGTTCGCACTGGGCTACGCCATGTGCTACGTGACCTTTACCGGCATGCGCCTGTGGCTGGTGCGGCGACAGGATGAGGCAGGATCGTTCGCATGGCTCGAACGCACGCTGACGGTCGTGGGCTTCGGCCTGCCACTGGCGCTCACGGTTTCGGCCGCCGCTTTCCTTGTGACGATGCCGCTGGGGTCGTCGGTCTACTGGACGCCCGCCGCCTTCCTGATCGCCTCGGCGCTCACCATCCTGCTCGGCATCGTCGCGCCGTCCAACGACCGGCTGACGTGGACGATCCGGGGTGCGACCGGCCTTGTCATGCTGTCGTTGCCGCCGCTTCGCCTGCTCGCCGCCGGCGGCCCCGGCTGGGGCGAGGCGGTCGCGGTCGGCCAGCCGGTCATCGCCGCGCTCGACATCGCCTTCCTGGCTGTCGGCGCGTGGCTGGTGCACGGCTGTTGGCGCGAGACGGGGGCAAGGCGTTCCTCCGGGCCGGTCCTCAACCGTCCGATCGAGGCGCAGTCATGACCTGGCCGACTCTCGCAGCGCTGCTTCTTTCGGCGATCCCCATCCTCCTGCTCTGCATCGGCGACCCGAAACGGTTGAGGGCGAAGGACCGGAAAGACGGCGGGATGGCGACGCCGAAGCGGCGGCTGTTGGCCGCGCTCGCCTGCGTGCCCGGCATCGCCTGCGCGCTCACCGGCGATGCGGCCGCTTTCCTCATGTGGCTCGGCGGATGCGCGATGGTTGGCTGGGCCGCAACCTTCTGGTTCCGGTCAGCCACCCCCAAGGCGCCGTCCTAAAGCCGCACGGTCGGCGCTACCGGCCGGCGCGCCACGCTCCTCTCAGCCTCGCTTTGTTCATTCCCATTATCTGCGCGGCGACCTAAAGAGGCCGCGATGCGCCTCTCCCCCACCCTTCCGAGCTGGTCGGCCGAAGCCCGGGGCCTCATCACCCTCGCCATACCGCTGATCCTTGGCAATGTGGCATGGTCGCTGATAGCGGCGACGGACCTGCTGCTGCTCGGCCGCCTTGGCCCCGACGCGGTCGGCGCGGGGGCGCTCGCGATCAACCTGTATCACGGCTTTCTCATTTTCGGCATGGGGCTGGGCACCGCCGTATCGGCGATGATTGCGCGGGAGCGCGGCCGGCGGGCGCACAGCGTGCGCGAAATCAGGCGCAGCGTCCGCCAGTCGATCTGGACCGTCGCCTCGCTCTGCCCGCCGATGTGGGCTATTTTCTGGCATAGCGAAACCATCCTGATCGCGCTCGGGCAAGACCCGGGCCTTGCCGCACAGGCGGCGCGGATCATGAACGGGTTGCAATGGGCGCTGCTGCCCTATCTCGTCTTCTTCGTCCTGCGCAATTTCATCGGCGCGCTGGAACGGCCGATCTGGGGCGTCGTCATCATGGGCGTCGCCTTGCCGGTCAACTATCTGCTGGGCTGGGGCCTCATCTTCGGTCATCTGGGCCTGCCGGCGCTCGGCCTATTCGGCGCCGGACTTGCGAGCAGCCTGACGACGCTGTTCATGGCGATCGCCATCATCGCGATAGTCCTGCTCGACCGGCAGTTTCGGCGCTATCATCTTTTCGGCCGCTTCTGGGCGCCGGACTGGCCGCGCTTCGCGCAGGTCTGGCAGCTGGGTCTCCCGATCGCCATCACCCTTGCGCTGGAGGTGACGGTGTTCAACGCCTCGACCTTTCTCATGGGCCTGCTCGGGCGCGCCCCGCTCGCCGCCCATGCCATCGCGCTCCAGATTTCGGCGCTTTGCTTCATGGTGCCGATGGGTGTCGGGCAAGCGGCGACGGTCCGGGTCGGCCTGCGCTTTGGTCGCAATGATCGTCCGGGCGCGGGACGGGCGGGATGGATCGCCCTGATCCTGGGCGTCGGCTTTGCAGCGGCAACAGGCCTGCTCCTGATCCTGGCGCCCCGACCGCTGATCGCGATCTTCCTAGACGTACGCTCGCCCGCCAATGCGCAGGTGGTCGGCCTTGCCGTTTCCTATCTTGCGGTGGCGGCGCTGTTCCAGCTCGTCGATTGTACGCAGGTCATCGGCGCGGGCGTCCTGCGTGGATTGCACGATACGCGCGTACCGATGCTGTTCGCCGCGACCGGCTATTGGATCATCGGCATCGGCACGGGCGTCTTCCTCGCCTTCCGCACGCCGATGGCGGGCCTCGGCATCTGGATCGGCCTTGCGGTCGGGCTCGCCGTCGTCGCCTGCCTGATGGTCTGGCGCTGGAGCCGCCGCGAGCGGCTGGGCCTTATCTAAAGC
>JBEVMZ010000216.1:0-5493 GCA_040508335.1 Sphingobium sp. | reverse complement strand
TCAGCATTGCGCCGCGCCGCGCGGCGAGCGCGCCGAGATCGGCCAGCGGCGCCATGTCGCCATCCATTGAATAGAGCGTCTCGACGGCAATCCAGACGCGGCCATCGCCGCCCTCCGCGCGCCATCCCGGGATCAGGTCGTCGAAGCTTTGTATGTCATTATGCTTGGCAAAGACGACCTGCGCCTGGCCCATGCGGATGCCGTCATGAACCGCGGCGTGGATCAGTTCGTCCGCGACGATCAGGTCGCCGCGCTGAGGCAGGGTAGAGAAAAGCGCGAGATTGGCGACATAGCCGCTACCCATGAACAGCGCCGACTGGGTGCGGAAGAAGGCGGCGGCCTTGGCCTCCAGCCCCTCATGTTCAGGCGCATTGCCGCGCAGCAGGCGCGATCCGCCCGAGCCGGCGGGCACGCCGCGCGCGGCGGCTTCGGCCACGGTTTGCGCGATCATGGGATCGGAGGCGAGGGCGAGATAGTCGTTGGAGGCGAAATCGCGGCCGCTGCGGGCGACGAGTTGCCGCAACCGGCCCCGCTTTTCCAGCGCGGCCAGTTTCCTGGCGAGTGGGTCTTTGGTCATGGCTGCGGCCTATAGGCGCGGCCAAGGGGAGGGGCAAGGCGGGGCGCGCTGCACCCCGCCTTGCGATCATCCGTGCGCCAGAGCCGCGAGCAGCAGCAACGCGACGATATTGGTGATCTTGATCATTGGGTTGACCGCAGGGCCGGCAGTATCCTTGTAGGGATCGCCGACCGTGTCGCCGGTGATCGCGGCGAGATGGGCGAAGCTGCCTTTGCCGCCATGATGCCCGTCCTCGATATATTTCTTCGCATTGTCCCAGGCACCGCCGCCGCTGGTCATCGACAGGGCGACGAAAAGGCCCGAGACGATGACGCCCAGAAGCAATGCGCCGAGCGCCGCAAAGCCGTTGGACGTGCCCGCCACCGCCGCGATGACGAAATAGACGACGATCGGCGCCAGCACCGGCAACAGCGAAGGCACGATCATCTCGCGAATCGCCGCGCGGGTGACGAGGTCGACGGTGCGGGCATAGTTGGGCCGCGACGTGCCCTGAAGGATGCCGTGATCGGTGGCGAACTGGTGGCGCACATCCTTGACGACTTCACCGGCCGCCCGGCCAACCGCCGTCATCCCCATCGCCCCGAACAGATAGGGCAGGAGCGCGCCAAGCAGCAGGCCGACGATGACATAGGGGTTGGACAAAGCGAAATCGACCGGCTCGGTGAGACCAAGCGCGCTGTTGTAGAACTTCAAGTCCTCCGTATAGGCCCCAAACAGGACGAGCGCGGCCAGACCCGCCGAGCCGATGGCATAGCCCTTCGTCACCGCCTTGGTCGTGTTGCCCACCGCGTCGAGCGCGTCGGTCTTTACGCGGACGCTCTCGTCGAGATGGCTCATTTCCGCGATGCCGCCGGCATTGTCGGTGACAGGACCGTAAGCATCGAGCGCCACCACCATGCCGGCCAGCGCCAGCATTGCGGTCGCGGCGAAAGCAATGCCGATAAGGCCCGCCAGCTGATGCGCGACGATGATCCCGACGACGATGACGATGGTGGGCGCCGCCGTCGCCTCCAGGCTGATGGCAAGCCCCTGGATGACGTTGGTGCCATGGCCGGTTTCGGAAGCCTTGGCGATGGAGCGCACCGGGCGGTAGCTGGTGCTGGTATAATATTCGGTGATCCAGACGATCAGGCCGGTGACGGCAAGCCCCACCAGCATCGACCAGAACAGGTCGATCGCGCGATAGCCGCCTTCGCCGTCGAGGTCCGACCCGAAGACGGCGTTCATGTCGCCGAGCGTATAGTGCGTGACCGCATAAAGCGCCGGAATCGAAAGGATCGCCGTCGTCCAGAACCCCTTGTAGAGCGCGCCCATGATCGACTGGCTACGTCCGAGGCGCACCATATAGGTGCCGATGATCGACGTAATGATGCAGGCGCCGCCGACGATCAGCGGCAAGGCCATCAGGCGCATCAGGAAAACGTTATCGACGCCGGTCACAAGCAGGGCGGTCAGCACCATGGTCGCGCCCACGGTCACGACATAGGTTTCGAACAGGTCGGCGGCCATGCCGGCACAGTCGCCGACATTGTCGCCGACATTGTCCGCGATGACGGCGGGGTTGCGGGGGTCGTCCTCCGGGATACCGGCTTCCACCTTGCCGACGAGGTCGGCGCCGACGTCCGCCGCCTTGGTGAAGATGCCGCCGCCGAGGCGCGCGAAGATGGAAATGAGGCTGGCGCCAAAGGCGAGCGCGACGAGGCTGTCAATGACGAGGCGGTCGTCGGGCGCATGGCCCGCAGGACCTGTCAGATACCAGAAGAAGCCGCTGATCGCGAGCAGTGCGAGGCCCGCCACCAGCATGCCGGTGACCGCGCCTGCCCGAAAGGCGATGGTAAGGCCGCCCTGAAGCGTGCCGCGTGCGGCTTCGGCCGTGCGGACATTGGCGCGCACGGAAATGTTCATGCCGATGAACCCGGCCGCACCCGACAGGAGCGCACCGATCAGGAAGCCGACCGCCGACAACAGGCCCAGAAACAGGAAGACGAGCACGGCGACGACGACGCCGACGATAGCGATCGCGCTATATTGGCGGCCCAGATAGGCGCGCGCGCCCTCCTGAATCGCCCCGGCGATTGCCTGCATGGTGTCGTTGCCGGCGGGCGCGGCGAGCACCTGCCGACTGGTGATAAGGCCATAGAGTATGGCGATAAGGCCGCACCCTATGGCGATGTAAACAATCTGCATGGTTGTTCCTCTCCCCCATTATGTTTCTGTCATCGGCCGCTCCGCAGGAGGCGCGACGGGCGGACGAAAGCGTAAAGAGGGGCGTCCGGGGCGGAAGGCTCCGGAAAATGGACCGCATCAATCAGCAACAGGGACGCGCGCATAGCGGTTCTACCGGGCTGAGAACAGATGAACGGAAAGCTACAGTCGTTGAAGCGTGCGTCAAGGCTTGTCGGCCACGCCTCTGGGCAGGCTAATGTTCCCAGCCTAGCGTATCGGGGAGCGGCACGACGGCGCCGTCGATCATCAGCGTGAGGCCAGACCCGGTATCGAACCGGCCCACGGGGATGGCGCGAACCGGCGGCCTTTCGGCGCGCGGGAGGGCGAAGAGCAGCTCATAATCGTCGCCCGCGCGGGCTGCGGCGATCTGGACGGCAGTGCTGGCCCCGCGCGTAGCTTCGAGCGCGGGGGAGAGGGGGATATGGTCGATGACCACGGCTAAGCTGCTCGCCACGGCCATGCGCGCGGCATCGATCAGCAGGCCGTCGGACACGTCCATCATCGCATGCACATGCGGAGCCAGAAGCGCCCCTTCGGCGAGGCGCGGGCGCGGGCGGCGATAGGCTTCGACCAGCGGTCCGCTCGCGGACGGGTCTGCCCGCGCGAGGCTGAGGCCGATGCCCGCATCGCCCACCGGGCCGGTGAGATAGAGAATATCGCCCGCCTGCGCGCCGCTCCGCGTCGGCACCGGGCCGCTTGCCTCGCCGATGGCCGTCAGGCTGTAGCTGCGCGGCGCGCCGGCCGGCATCGCCACCGTGTCGCCGCCGAGCAGCGGCATGGCATGGCGATTGAGCGCTTCGCCGAGTCCTTTGACGAAGGGCGCGTCCCATTCCTCGTTGCCCGACAGCGCATAGTTCATCAGGCAGCCGAGCGGTTTGGCGCCCTTCGCCGCCAGATCGGACAGGTTGACGCAAGCAAGCTTCCAACCGATGTCGGCGGGCGGATCGGTCGGCAGATAGTGGACCCCCTCGACCATCGTGTCGCTGGTGAGGATGAGGGTGCGGTCCCCCAGCACGAGCAGTGCGACATCGTCGGTCAGCCCTTGCGCGCCGGGGTCGGTCGCAACGCCACGCAGAAGCTCAAGGAAGCGGCTTTCGGCGGACATGGCGTTTATTTCCTGACTGACCTACTTGCGCACGTCCTTCGCGACGGCGTCGAGCAGGCCGTTGACGAAGCCCGCCTCCCTTTTGTCGTAAAAGGCGTGGGCGACATCGACATATTCGCTGATGACGGTGGCGGTCGGGACATCCTTGCGCGCCAACAGTTCATAAGTGCCCGCGCGCAATATCTGCCGCATCGGCTTGTCGAGCCGGTCGAGGCTCCAATTGGCGGACAGGCGCGCAGCGACGAGGGTGTCGATCTCGTCGCGTCGGCGATCGACGCCCTGCACGACATCGTCGAAAAAGGGGTCTTCCGCATCTGCGTAGGTCACATCTTCGATCGTCGCGCCGAGCCGGTGGGCGTGGAACTCATGCAACAGCAGATGAACGGGCGTGCCCTCCATCTCCAATTGATAGAGCGCCTGCACTGCGGCGAGGCGCGCGGCGGATCGGGATTTGGAGCGGTCGTTCATGGGTACGCCTTACAGGCTGACATGGTCATTTCAAGCGCAGCGCGACTGATGCGGCATGGGCGGGCAGCCCTTCGGCCTGTGCCAGCGCGACGGCGGCGGGGCCGATAGCGTCGAGCGCCGCCCGGTCGAGGCTGAGGAAGCTGGTGCGCTTCATGAAGTCGAGGACCGAGAGTCCGGAGGAAAAGCGTGCGCGCCGTCCGGTCGGCAGAACGTGGTTCGGCCCGGCGACATAATCGCCCACCGCTTCCGGCGTCATGCGGCCCAGGAAGACTGAGCCGGCATGGCGCACTTGAGCGAACAGCGCGTCGGGATCGTCGACCGCCAGTTCCAGATGCTCGGGCGCGAGCCGGTCGACGAGCGGCATCGCTTCGGCAAAGTCGCGCACGAGGATGATCGCGCCGTTCGCCCGCCAGCTGATTGCGGCAACATCGCGCGATTCGGGAAGGGCGAGGCGGGCGTCCACGGCCGCTGCCACCGCGTCGGCAAAGGCGGCATCGTCGGTGAAGAGGATCGACTGGCTGGTCGGGTCATGTTCCGACTGGCTGAGCAGGTCGGCGGCGATCCAGTCGGGATCGTTCTTCGCGTCGGCGACGACGAGGATTTCCGAAGGACCCGCGACCATGTCGATGCCGACCACGCCGTAAAGCTGGCGCTTGGCTTCGGCGACCCAGGCATTGCCCGGACCCGTGACGACATCGACGGGTTGGATCCGGCCGGTGCCATAGGCCAGCGCGGCGATCGCCTGCGCGCCGCCGATGCGCCAGATCTCGTCCACGCCGGCAATCTGCGCGGCGGCGAGGACGAGCGGGTTGATCTCGCCATTCGGAGTCGGGGTGACCATAACGAGGCGCTCGATCCGGTGCTGCGCGCAGCGCTCGAACTGGCCGCGACGCGCATCCGCCACTATCACGAGGGCCAGCTTCCCGCCGATCGCGACGAGACCGATGCCGAGGGCGTGCGCCTCGGCGCGCGGTGGCTCCCGGTCGATGCGGCCGGGCTATACGTGCCGGGCGGCCGCGCCGCTTATCCCAGCTCGCTGCTGATGAACGTCATCCCCGCGCGCGTCGCCGGGGTGGAGCGGATCGCGATGGTGACGCCGACGCCGAACGGAGAGATC
>JBEVMZ010000180.1:0-3109 GCA_040508335.1 Sphingobium sp. | reverse complement strand
TCGTTGGCGTTGGCGACCACGTCCGGCA
The DNA here is from genome assembly GCA_040508335.1 of Sphingobium sp. Taxonomy (GTDB): domain Bacteria; phylum Pseudomonadota; class Alphaproteobacteria; order Sphingomonadales; family Sphingomonadaceae; genus Sphingobium. The sequence continues at coordinate 3,081 of JBEVMZ010000180.1, read as the reverse complement.
CATGCTGGCACAGCGCGACGGACAGGGACACGCTGCCCTTGAATCCGTGCTTTTCCATTACCTCCGCCATGCGCCAGTGGCCGACGCGATTGGCATAGTCGCGGTGGCTGTAGCCGACGACGTCGGGGCTGGGCTTGGGCCAGCTTGCGCGATGCGGATTGCGCGGGGGGTCGAGTTCGTAGAACTCCAGATTGGGCGAGACCCAGACCGCGACCTTCTTGCCGTCCGGCCATTCGATCTTGGGCCGGCCGCGATAGGGGGTATAGTCGTACAGCCCCGGATCGGCTTCACCTTCGCGCATCTTATTGAGCCTCCAGCCAGTCGATGACCGTTTGGACCGGCTCGACGTCGGCATATTTCAGCTGAAGGTCGGTCAGATTGGCGAAGTGATAGCTTTCATGCTTGTCCGCGCAGGTTTCGATGGGCACGATGGTGCGGTATCCACGCGACAGGGCATCGACCGCCGTCGCGCGCACGCAGCCGGAGGTGGAACCGCCGGTGACGACCACCGTGTCGACGCCATGCCAGACGAGCAGCGACTGCAACGGCGTCTCGAAGAAAGCGGAGGGCATACGCTTGTTATAGGTGGCGTCGCGGCTGTCGACTTCGCAGCGCGGATCGAACTCATGGCGGCGGCTGCCATATTTGATGTTCTGCAAGGAGTCGGGCGTGTTCGTCCGCGTGCCCCAGACACCGGCGTCATAGCCTTCCTCGGAATAGGCTACGCGGGTCCAGACAACCGGCATGCCCTTGGCACGGGCCAAAGCGGAGATGGTGTTGGTATATTCGATCTGGCGCGGATCGGTTTCGTAGGCGGTCTTGAACTCGTCGATGCAGGTATAGGCCCGCTGGAAATCGACGTTCACGATCGCCAGCTTCTTGCCGAAGCCGAATTTCGCGCGGGCCGGGTTGCCCATTACTGCCTCGAACAACTGCCGTGCGGTCTTGTCCTCGCAGACCATCTTCGTTCCGACCAGTGTCACGCCAGTGCTCCTTCCTTGGTGTCGCTCTTGTTCGTCGCAGGCACAAAGCCCAGCGGCAGCCCGGCAAGCGGGGTAAATCCATAAAGCGGCTCGTCGCCCAGCACGCCTTGCACATATTCCCGCACAGCGAACAACGCATCGAGGTCGATGCCGGTTTTCACGCCCATCGACTCGAACATGAAGACGAGATCTTCGGTCACGATATTGCCGCTGGCGCCCGGTGCGAACGGACAGCCGCCGACCCCGCCCAGCGAACTGTCGAAAGTGGTGAGGCCGACGTCATAGGCGGCCAGCACATTCGCAAGGCCTAAGCCGCGCGTATTGTGAACATGGATGCCGGTCAGCGCTTGCTTGCCGACAGCGCCCCAGATCGCCCGGATCATCGACTTGACGGCGGCGGGATCGGCATAGCCCGTCGTATCGGCCAGCCCGACCTCGTCGCAGCCCGCCTCCATCAGCGCCTCGGCCAGTTCCACGACCTTGGCCTGCGGTACTACGCCTTCCAGCGTGCAGCCGAAGGCGGTCGAGAGACTGCCCTCGAAATGCGGGCGCTTATCCTCCGGCATCTCGCGAATCATCTGTGCGATGATGCGGGCGTCCTCCAGCACTTGCGCGTGCGTCCGGCGCAGGTTCGCAAGGCTGTGCGACTCGCTGCACGACAGGGGCAGGGTGATTTTGTGCGCACCCGCCGCCAGCGCATTGGTCGCACCGCGAGCATTGGGGACGAGCGCCGCGACGGTAAGGCCGGGGATACGTATCCCATAGTCAACGATCTCAGCCGTGTCGGCCAATTGGGGGAGGAGTTTGGCAGGAACGAAGCTGCCCACTTCGATCTCCGTGACGCCGGCCGCGACGGCCTTGTCGATCCACAGCTTCTTGGCTTCGGTTGGCATGGTCTGGGCGATGCTCTGCAGCCCGTCCCGCGGCCCGACTTCACTGATCAAAACGTCCATTTGCCGACATTCCTGTTGATCCCATTTGTATTGTGTATATATCAATTAAATCTCGATTGTCGAGACGAACGGAGCGGGCTTTTGCAGCAGCATATGGAAAATCTTCCCCTCGCGGGACTGCGGGTGGTGGAGTTCAGCCACATGGTCATGGGGCCGTCCACGGGTGCGATCCTGGCCGACCTCGGCGCGGACGTGGTGAAGGTGGAGCCGGTGGGCGGCGACCAGACGCGGCGCCTGCTCGGATCGGGGTCGGGCTACTTCCCCATGTTCAACCGCAACAAGCGCAGCATCTGCATCGACCTCAAGAGCGAGGCGGGGCTGGCGACGGCCAAGCGGCTGGTGAACGGCGCCGACATATTGATCGAGAATTTCCGTCCCGGCGCGCTGGAAAAGCTGGGCCTTGGTCCCGATGGCTTCAAGGACAGCAATCCGGGCCTGATCTATTACAGCGCCAAGGGTTTTCTCTCCGGTCCCTATGAGCAGCGTGCCGCGCTCGACGAAGTGGCGCAGATGATGGGTGGCCTTGCCTATATGACGGGGCCGTCGGGCCGTCCGCTGCGCGCGGGCGCGTCGGTGATCGACATTACCGGCGGCATGTTCGGCGTGATCGGCATCCTCGCGGCCCTGCACAAGCGCGGGACGACGGGCGAGGGCGCGACAGTGCGTTCCTCCCTTTACGAGACGACCGCCTATATGGTCGGGCAGCATATGGCGCAGATGGCCGTGACCGGCAGCGCGGCGCGGCCCATGCCGGAACGCATTTCCGCCTGGGCCATCTACGATGTGTTCGAGACCGCGAACGAGGGCGAATTGCTGTTCGTCGGCGTGGTCAGTGACGGCCAGTGGCAGAGCTTTACCAAGGCGTTCGACCTCGGCCCCATCGGCGCCGACCCCGCCTATGCGAAGAACAACGACCGCGTGCTGGCGCGCGACGTGATCCTGCCCGTCGTGCGCGAACTGGTCGGCAGTCACACACGCGCCGACTTGCTGGTGAAGTTGGAGGCGGCGGGGGTCGCCTTCGCGCCGATCACCCGCCCCGAGGACCTGTTCGACGACGCGCATCTGAACGCCAATGGCGCTCTGGTCGATCTGACCCTTCACGACGGCCGCAAGGTCAAGTTGCCCGCGACGCCGGTCGAGCTGGA
>JBEVMZ010000177.1:0-12592 GCA_040508335.1 Sphingobium sp. | reverse complement strand
GATCTGAGCGTCGGGCCGGGGGAAATCGTCGCCTTGCTGGGCGCGTCCGGATCGGGCAAATCGACGCTGCTTCAGGCCGTCGGGCTACTGGAGGGCGGTTTCGAAGGGTCGATCCGCATCGCCGGCGAGGAAGCGGCGCGGCTCGATAATGACGGCCGCACCCGCCTGCGCCGTGATGCGCTGGGCTTCGTCTATCAGTTCCACCATCTGCTGCCCGATTTCAACGCGACCGAAAATGTCGTGCTGCCGCAGGTGATTCGCGACGCGACGATGGAGGATGCCCGGACCCGCGCGCAATCGCTGCTGGGTGCGCTTGGCCTTGGGCACCGGCTCGACCATCGGCCGAGCCAGCTTTCGGGCGGCGAGCAGCAGCGCGTCGCTGTCGCCCGCGCTTTGGCGAATCGCCCGGCCCTGGTGCTCGCCGATGAGCCTACCGGCAATCTCGACGAGCGGACGGCCGATGTGGTGCTCTCCGAATTTCTTCGGCTGGTGCGCGGCGAAGGGTCGGCCGCGCTGGTCGCTACCCATAATGAGCGATTGGCGCAGAAGATGGACCGGGTCGTGCGTCTGCATGAGGGCCGACTGGAGACGGAATAGGCGAAGCGCCGCCGCGGTTTGTCCACAGCTTTGATGCGGGGGGACTAGGATAGGCAGGCGGCAATGGCTAGGTTGCGCCCATGCCCCATGCCCCGTTCGTGCCGCTGCGCGTCTTTTCCGCCTACACCATGTTGGAAGGGGCGATCGATCCCAAGCAGATCGCCAAACATGCGCGCAAGCTCCGCTTCCCTGCGGCAGCGATCACGGATCGCAACGGGCTTTACGGCTCGATGGCCTTTTCCGACGCCTGCAAGGGCGAAGGCGTGCAGCCGATCATCGGCGCGATGCTGGGCGTGGCGCGGCCCGATCGACCGCAGGGGGCGCCACAGAGCGTCGATTGGCTGGCGCTCTACGCGCAGGACGCGGCGGGCTATGACAATCTGTGCGCGCTGGTGTCGATGGCGCATCTCGACCGGCCGGTGGAGCAGGAACCGCATGTCACCTTTGAGGCGTTGGCGGGGCGTACCGACGGGCTGATCGCGCTGACGGCTGGCGCCGAAGGCGCGCTTGCGCGACTGCTCGCCGACGAGCAGGCCGAGGCGGCGCTTGGTTATGCCGAACGGCTGGAAGGGCTGTTTCCCGAGCGGCTTTATATCGAGATTTGCCGCCGTTCGAACGTGACGGAGATCAAGGCCGAAGCCGCGCTGATCGATCTTGCCTATGACCGTGATCTGCCCCTGGTCGCGACTAACCCCACCTGCTTTGCCGAACCGCATTTCCATGAAGCGCATGACGTGATGCTGTGCATTGCCGACAGCGCCTATGTCGAGACGCCCGACCGCCGCAAAAGCTGCCGCGACGCCTGGATGAAGCCGGCGGCCGAAATGCAGCGCCTGTTCGACGACCTGCCCGAAGCGCTCGCCAACACGCTGGTTGTGGCCCAGCGCTGCGCTGTCGCCGCGCCCAAGCGCAAACCGATTTTGCCCAGCCTTGCCGGCGACATAGCGGGCGAAGCGCAGATGCTGCGCGATCTGGCGACGAGCGGCCTTGAGGCGCGGCTAGCCAAGGCCGGCATTGTCCAGGAAGATGCGCGGCAACCCTATTTCGAACGGCTGACCTTCGAAGTCGACATCATCGTTCAGATGGGCTTCCCCGGCTACTTCCTGATCGTCGCCGACTTCATCCAATGGGCCAAGTCGCACGACATACCCGTTGGGCCGGGCCGTGGTTCGGGCGCCGGTTCGGTCGTCGCCTGGGCGCTTACCATCACCGATCTCGATCCGCTGCAACTGGGCCTGCTGTTCGAGCGGTTCCTTAACCCTGAACGCGTGTCGATGCCCGACTTCGACATCGATTTCTGTGAAACGCGGCGTGGCGAAGTCATCCGCTATGTACAGGAAAAATATGGCCGCGATCATGTCGCGCAGATCATCACCTTCGGAAAGCTGAAGGCCCGCGCGGTTCTTAAAGACACCGGCCGCGTGCTGCAGATGAGTTACGGCCAGGTCGACCGCCTTGCCAAGCTGGTGCCCAACCATCCGACCGATCCCTGGACGCTGGAGCGCACGCTGCAAAAGGGCGGCGTGGCGGAGTTTCGGCACGAATATGAAAATGACGGGCAGGTCCGCCGCCTGATCGACTATGCGATGAAGCTGGAAGGCTTTCCCCGGCATAGCTCGACCCATGCGGCGGGCGTGGTGATCGGCGACCGGCCCTTGAGCCAGTTGGTGCCGCTCTACCGCGATCCGCGATCGGACATGCCGGTGACGCAGTTCGACATGAAATATGTGGAGGGCGCAGGACTCGTTAAGTTCGACTTCCTCGGGCTCAAGACGCTGTCGGTGCTACAAAAGGCCGTGCAGCTGCTCAATGCGCGCGGTGTCACCGTCGATCTGGAGGGCCTGTCCTGGGACGATCCGGCAGTCTACGACCTGCTTCAGCGCGGCGACACGGTCGGCGTATTCCAGTTGGAATCGGAGGGCATGCGCAAAACGCTGGCCGCCGTGCGTCCGACCAATTTCGGCGATATCATCGCGCTCGTCTCGCTCTATCGGCCAGGACCGATGGACAATATTCCGATGTTCGGCCGCCGCAAGAACGGGTCGGAAGAGATTGAATATCCGCATATTTTGCTGAAACCGATCCTCGAAGAAACCTATGGCATTTTCGTCTATCAGGAACAGGTGATGCAGGCCGCGCAGATCCTGGCCGGCTATTCCCTTGGGGACGCCGACCTTTTGCGTCGGGCGATGGGCAAGAAGATCCAGGCAGAGATGGACGCGCAGCGCGCCCGCTTCGTCGAGGGCTGCAAGGGTAGCGACATCGCCCCGGTCAAGGCGAACGAACTGTTCGATTTGATCGACAAATTTGCCGGCTATGGCTTCAACAAGAGCCACGCGGCCGCCTATGCGCTGCTCGCCTATCAGACTGCGTGGCTCAAGGCGCATTATCCAGCGGAATTCTACGCCGCATCAATGGCCTACGACATTCATTTGACGGACAAGCTTACCGTCTTTGTCGACGATATGCGGCGCATGGGGCTGACCTGTCTCGCCCCCGACATCAATCGCAGCCTCGCCGATTTCTCGGTCGAGCCGATCGCCCATGAGGGCGAGGACGCGCGGCTCGGCTTTGCCGTGCGCTATGCGCTGGGTGGCCTCAAGGGCGTCGGCGAAAAGGCGATGGAGCAGCTGGTCGCCGAGCGTGACGCGGGCGGGCCGTTCAAAACGCTCGACGATTTCGCCGACCGCATCGAGCCGCGCCTGCTCAACCGGCGGCAGCTGGAAAGTCTGGCGGCAGCGGGTGCGTTTGACGACATTCATGCCGAGCGCGCCGGGGTCCATGCAGCGGCTGAAACCATCCTGTCGGTTGCGTCCAGCAACGCCGCCGCGCGCGAAAGCGGGCAGGGTGGTCTGTTCGGTGATGTCGAAACGCCTCATGCCGACGTGCGCATTCCGCCGCACCAGACATGGTCGGTCGCCGATCGGATGGCGCAGGAGAAGGAGGCGTTCGGCTTTTATTTCTCCGCACATCCGGTGGATCGCTACAAGCATCTGGCCGATGCGCGCGGCGCCAAAAGCTATGGCGTGATCTGCGCGCAGCCGATGGGCATGCCCAATGCCGAAGGGCGGGTGATGGGGATCATGGCAGCGATGGTCGAGGACGTCCGCTGGCGCGAGACCAAGCGCGGTGCGCGCTATGCCAACGCTACCTTCTCGGACCAGAGCGGGCAGTTTCAGGCGAGTTGTTTCGAGGACGATGCCTGCAAGGCGATCGAGGAGATGGCGCGCGAGGGCGGCTGTGCGTTGCTGTCGGTCGAACTGGATCGCCTGCCCGGCGAGGAAACGCCGCGCGTCACCGTGCGCGGGGTCGAGCCGTTCAAGCTGGTTGCCAGCGCGTCGCGCATGGAACTGGTGATCGATGCGCAGAGCGTGGCGGCGGTCGAGGTGCTCGCCAAGCTGATCGGCCCGTGCAGGGGCGGGCGCAGCGAAGTATTTCTCCGCGCACCCGTCGATGGCGGGCAGGCGGCGCGCATCTTCCTGGGCGATGATTATGCAATCGACGCGGACGAGGTGGATGAGATTGCGCGGACGCCGGGCCTCGCGATCCATAGCTTTGAGCGGATGGAGCCAAAGGCGGACGGCTATCGTGCGCGCAGCCGCCGCTCCGCGCTGCGACTCGTCGGATAAGGCCATGATGGCGCTTCCCGCTCGGGAAGACTTACGATAGGCACGGTCCCATGTTCGGGGATCGAGGCGGCGACATCGTGGGAGCATATGCGGCGTGAACGGGTCGGGACCCATGACCGCCCTGCTGACGGGCATGCTGATGGCTGGCTGGCTGGCGGCGGCGGTATGGGCGCTCGTCACCGGGCGGCGGATGCGGCGGCAGGGCATGCAGGCGCAGGGCAAGCTCGATCGGCTGACCGCGCTCATCACCTCTGCTCCGGCAGCCCCCGTGGTCATCCACGCCGATGGACATATGGAAGCCGCCGACCGGCTGGCACGCTGGCTCGGGCGGGAACGCGCACCCCATTTCGTGTCCGAACTGACGGCGCCCGATGGCGGGCTGGAGCCGGACGATGCGCAGGCGCTGGGGCGAGAAATCGTCGCGGCGCAAAAGGCGGGGAAGAGCTTTGCCCTGGCAGTGCGCGGCGCCGGGTCGTCGCGCCTGCTGCTGGTGCGTGGCGCGCCCGCTGGTCCCGATCTGTCGGCCAATGGCGGCGTCGTACTGTGGATATTCGATGCGACCGACAGCCAGTCGCAGATCGAGGCACTGAAAGGCGAGGTCGGCCAGTATCGCGAGGCGCTGGAGGCGCTGGCGGGCCTGGTGGAAGCCGCGCCGCTGCCGATGTGGCACCGCACGCCCGATTTGCGGCTCAGCCTCGTCAACAGCGCCTATGTCCGCGCCGTCGATGGCCCAAGCGCCGCGGATGTGATCGCGAGCGGGCTCGAGCTGGTGGAGCCGCTCGCCGGTATCGGCCCGCAGGAGGCGGCGGCTGAGGCGGTGGCGCAGGACGCGGCGGTCGAACGATTGGTCCCCGCGACGATCGGCGGCGAGCGGCGCACGATGCGGGTTGTCGATGTCCCACTCGGCCCGGCGGGCGTCGCCGGCTTCGCGATCGACCAGCATGAGCTGGAACAGGCGCGGATCGAGCATGGGCGGCTGGAATTGGCGCAGCGCGATCTGCTCGACCGGCTGTCCGCCGGCGTGGCCCGCTTCGGCGCCGACAGGACGCTGCGCTTCTGGAACCAGCCGTTCGTCAGCCTCTTCGCGCTCGATCAGGAGGGACTGGCCGACCATCCGCCGTTCGAGCGGGTGCTCGACACCATGCGTGAGGCGGGCCGCCTGCCGGAGCATCGCGACTTCCCCGCCTGGCGCGCGGAGCGCCGCGACTGGTTCCTGTCGCCCGACGCGCGCGAGGAGCATTGGCTGCTCGCGGACGGCACGCATCTGCGCGTCTACGCCCAGCCCTTGCCCGATGGCGGGCTTGTGCTGATCTTCGAGAACCGCACCGAGCAGGTTCTGCTGTCGAGTGCGCGCGACACGCTGCTGCGGGTGCGCACCGCGACCTTCGACAATCTGTTCGAGGCAATCGGGGTCTTCGCCTCAGATGGCCGTCTGCATCTGTGGAACAGCCGTTTCCGCGCCATGTGGGGGGTTGCCGAGGACATGTTGGCGGCGCATCCACGCATCGATGAGCTGATGCAGGCGGTGCAGGGTCGGCTCGCCAAGCCATCGCAGGCCAATCTGGTCCGCGAACTGGTGCGCGCCGCCACGGTAGAGCGCAAGCAGCGCGGCGGCCATGTCGGTTTTGCCGACGGACGCATCTTCGAGTTCGCCGCCATCCCGCTCCCCGACGGCAATGCGCTCTTCACCATGCTCGACGTCACCGATAGCCGCCGCGTCGAACAGGTGCTGCGCGACCGCAACGAGGCGCTGGAACAGGCGGACATGGTCAAGACCGCCTTCGTCACCAATATGAGCTACGAACTGCGCACGCCGCTCACCACCATTGCGGGTTTTGCCGAGATGATGAAGGCGGGCTATGCCGGGCCGCTCGACCAGAGCGCGCAGGATTATGTCGACGGCATTCTGCACAGCACTGCGCGCCTTGCCATGCTGATCGACAATGTCATCGACCTGACGCAAGGGGAGGCGGGCACGCTGGCGCTTGAGCGCGCAGCCGTGAACCTCGCCGTCCTGGCGCGCGAATGCGTCGACCAGGTGCGCGCCGACGCGAAGGCCAAGAATATCGAGCTGGCGGTGACGCTGCACGACACGCTCGGCACGGTTCAGGGCGACGCGCGGCGGATCGGGCAGGCGGTGCGGCATCTGCTCGAAAATGCGGTGCGCTATTGCGGTGAGGGCGCGCGGGTGCTGATCCACGGCGACGGTTCGCCCGAGCGTGCGCGGATCGTCGTCTCCGATGACGGGCCGGGCATGGCGCCCGAGCGCCAGGCGGCCTTGTTCGACAAGGCGGCGCGCGCGAACCAGAGCCGGCTGGGCGAACGCACGACCTTTGGCCTGCCGCTCGCCAAGCAGCTCGCCGAAGCCCATGGCGGGACGCTGGAACTGATCTCGCGGGCGGGCGAGGGCACGGTCGCAGTGATCGAACTGCCGCGTGGCTGAGCTTTCGCTGCCCGACGACGCGGCGATGCACGATCTTGGCGCGCGCCTTGCCGCCCAAGTCCGCATCGGCGACGTGATCGCGCTTTACGGGCCGCTCGGCGCGGGCAAGACGACGCTCGCGCGCGGCATATTGGCGGCGCTGGGGCTGGAGGGCGAAGCGCCCAGTCCGAGCTTCGCGCTGGTGCAGCCTTATGATGTGCCCGACGTCCAGCTGCCGGTCGCGCATGTCGATCTCTACCGGCTGGAGGATGCGTCGGAGGCGGCGGAACTGGCGCTCGACGATTATCTTGCCGACAGCCTCCTGCTGATAGAATGGCCCGAGCGGCTGGGCGACGCGCTCTGGCACCATGCGCTGCGGCTGTCGATCGCATTCGATGCCGAAGGGGGACGGCGCTTGACAGCGGAGGTGCCGGACGCTTGGAGGGAGCGATGGTCGCAGATATGATCCCGCCGGCCCAAGCGGCGGATTTCCTCGAACGTGCCGGCTGGGGCGGCGCGCGCATCCTGCCTCTGGCGGGGGATGCGTCCTTTCGCCGTTATTTTCGTGCTGTCGATGGCGACAGACGCGCCGTGCTGATGGACGCGCCGCCCCCGCATGAGGACCCGCGCCCGTTCATCGCCATCGCCCGGCATCTCAACGCCGATGGCTTCGCCGCGCCTGCCGTCCATGCGCAGGACCTGGACGCCGGCCTGGTGCTGATCGAGGATTTCGGCGACCTGCGGCTGAAGGAATATGTCGAGGACGCGCCGGACGAAGAGGGCGCGGTCTATGCCCGCGCCGTCGACCTGCTGGTCGATCTGCACGCGCGACCCGCCGCCGATGTGCCGCCCTACGACCGTGCAGTCTATCGGCGCGAAGTCGGGCTATTGACGGAATGGTATTGCCCGGCCGCCGGGCTGACGGTCGATGTCGAGGCTTACGTCGCGGCATGGGATGCGGTGCTGCCGCTGGTCGAGAATGTCGCGCCGCCGGTGACGGTGCTGCGCGACTATCATGCCGAAAATATCATGCTGATCGACCGGCCCGCCGCGCACGGCCTTGGCCTGCTCGACTTTCAGGACGCTCTGGCGGGGCACCCGGCCTATGATCTCGTCTCGCTGCTTCAGGATGCGCGGCGCGACGTGTCGCCCGGCCTCGAACAGGCGATGCTCGAACGGTACAAGGCGGCCGCCCGGCCGTCGGGCGATTTCGATGCGGCCTATGCCGTGCTCGGCGCGCAGCGGAATGCCAAGATCATCGGCATCTTCACCCGCCTGTGGCAGCGCGACGGCAAGCCGCGCTATCTCGACTTCCTGCCGCGCATGTGGGCGCTGCTGGAGCGCGATCTTGCCCATCCCGCGCTTGCGCCCGTCGCGCATTGGTTCGCGGCGAATATCCCGGCCGAGCGTCGTCGCGAGGCCCTGACGGAGCGGGGCGACGCATGATCGACACCGCGATGCTGATGGCAGCGGGACTGGGCAAGCGGATGCGCCCCCTCACCGCGACGCGCCCCAAGCCGCTGGTCAAAGTCGCCGGCAAGCCGCTGATGGACCACGCGCTCGACCGGCTGGAGGCGGGCGGCATCCGCAAGGTGGTGGTCAACGTCCATTATCTCGCCAACATGGTCGAAGCGCATCTGGGCGCGCGCAAAGGCGGCATGGAGTTCGTCGTTTCGGACGAGCGCGCGCAACTGCTGGAAACCGGCGGCGGTCTTGTAAAGGCGCTGCCCTTGCTCGGAGACGCGCCGTTTTTCTGCGCCAATAGTGACAATCTTTGGGTCGATGGACCGTCCGAGACGCTCGCCATGATGCGCAAGCTTTGGGACGACAGCCGCATGGACGCGCTGCTGCTCGTCGTGCCGCTGGCGCGCGCGCAGGGGCATGGCGGCCCGGGCGATTTTCACATGGACGCAGATGGCCGCCTGAGGCGCCGCAAGCCTTCCCATGTCGCGCCCTTCGTCTTTACCGGCGTCCAGATATTATCGCCGCGCCTGATCGCCGATCCCCCCGGCGACGTCTTTTCCACCAACATCTTCTGGAACCGTGCGATGGCGGCGGGGCGGTTGTTCGGCGTATCGCATCAGGGCCTGTGGTTCGACGTCGGCAGCCCGCGCGCCATTCCCCTGGTGGAGGCGGCGCTGACGCATGGGTGATCGCACCCGGCCATCGCTCTACTCGATCCCGGCGCATCGCGCCTTTGCCGATGCGCTGGTGGCGGGGCTGCTCGCCCGATATGGCAAGGACCAGATGCGTCTGGCGCAGGGCATGGTGCTTTTGCCCAATAACCGCGCGATCCGGGCGGTCGGCGATGCGTTCGTGCGGCAATCGGGCGGCGGGCTGCTGCTGCCCCGGCTCGTGCCCCTCGGCGACCCGGAACTGGGCGAGCAGGTCGGCGGCGCGCTCGATCCGTTGGGGGAGGATGATCCCGTGCCGCCTGCCATCGCGCCGATGCGCCGCCGCATGATGTTGGCGCGCATGGTGCAGGAAGAAGGCGTGCGCCAGGGCCGGGAGATGGACGGGGCACAGGCGATGAAGCTTGGCGATGCGCTCGGCACCGTGCTCGACCAACTGCATATCGAGCGGATCGCGCCGTCGCGCCTCAACGACCTTGCCCTTTCGGAAGAATTGTCGGCGCATTGGCAGCGGTCGCTCTCGCTGCTTTCCATTCTCGTCACGCGCTGGCCCGCCGAGCTTGAGCGGCTGGGCATGATCGACATGTCCGACCGGCGCAACCGGCTGTTCGACCGGCTGAGTGCACGCTGGAGGGACACGCCGCCGCCCGGCTTCGTCACGGCGGCGGGCATATCGACCGCCGCGCCCGCCATCGCCGGGCTGCTCCGGCGAATTTCGATGCTGCCGCAGGGACAGCTCGTGTTCGCGGGTCTCGATCAGGACATGGACGAGGCCGCCTGGGACGTGATCGGCCCGTTCGATCCCGACCCGGTGACGGGCCGCGCGCCGCCGCCGCACGAGAGCCACCCGCAGTTCAACATCAAGCATATGCTCGGCCGCATGGGCATGACCCGCGACGATGTCATGACCTGGCGCTGGGGCAGCGAGCATGATGCGCGCGCGGTGCGGGGGCGCAACATTTCCAACGCCATGTTGCCGCCGCGCCTGACCGGCCGCTGGCGCGACCTCAAGACCGCCGACCGGTCGCTCGCCGGGGTGGAGGCGCTGGAGGTCGCGACCCCTGGCCAAGAAGCGCAGGCGATCGCCATCGCGCTGCGCGAGGCGATGGAGACGCCCGGCCGTACCGCCGCGCTGGTGACGCCCGATCGGCAGCTTGGCGTCCGCGTGTCGGCTCATCTGCGCCGCTGGGGCATAGAGGCCGATGATTCGGGCGGCCAGGCCCTGTCGCGCCTGCCGCCCGGCACCTTGCTGATCGCTCTGGCGCAGGCGGTGGCGGAGCGGTTCGCGCCGGTCGCGCTGCTGACATTGCTCAAGCATCCTTTGGTGATGCGCGGTGACCAGCGCATGGTCTGGCTCGACGGCGTGCGCGCGCTCGACTTGCTGCTGCGCGGACCGCGACCACAGGCGGGGCTCAAGGGCGTCGACCTGCTGGTCGAACCGCGCGGTGACGACGACCGCCAGCGCGACCTGCGCGCACGTGTTCGGACATGGTGGCCGTGGGCGCGCGAGCTGATCGGCCCCCTGGAGCAGGCCTTTGCCGCCGCACCCGACTTCGCCGCGCAGCTTGGAGCCTTGCGCGAGCATGCCGGGCTGTTGTCGAACCAGAGCATCTGGGCCGGCCACCATGGCCATGCCGCCGCTTCGCTGTTCGAGAATATCGAAGGCGCGGCGGCCGAGGGTCCACGGCAGGCGGATATCCGCGCGCTGCCTGAACTGCTCGAACATCTGCTCGGCGACTTATTAGTGCGGCCGCAGCAGGGCGGGCACCCGCGCATCGCCATATTGGGCTTGGTGGAAGCGCGGCTGGTGCAGGCCGACCTCATGATCCTGGCCGGCCTCAATGAAGGCACCTGGCCCGGCCTGCCCGCCCCGGATCCCTGGCTTGCGCCGCGCATCCGCCGCGAACTGGGGCTGCCGGGCGTTGAAGCGCGAATCGGATCGGCGGCGCATGACTTTGCCAGCGGGCTCGGCGCGCCCGCCGTTCTCATCACGCGCTCGCGCCGGGGAAGCGGCGGTCCGGCGGTCGCTTCGCGCTTCTGGCTGCGCCTCAAGGCAATGGCGGGGCCCCAATGGTGCAGCGCGCCGCGCTATCTCGATTTCGCCCATGCCATCGACCGGCCCCACAGCTATTTGCGGGCGCAGCGCCCCGCGCCGTCGCCGCCACTCGCCGCCCGCCCCCGCCGCGTCGCGGTGACGGAAGTCGACCGTCTGAAGGCCGACCCTTATGCCTTCTACGCCCGCCGCATCCTGCGCCTTGCCCCGCTCGACACGGTGGACGCCGATGCCGGTCCCGCCTGGCGCGGCACCAGCGTCCACGAAATCCTTCAACATTGGGCGGAAGGCGGCGTGCTTGACCCCGCCGACCTCGAACGCCGCGCTCGCGCCATGTTCGAACAGCCGGACGTCCACCCGCTGCTGCGCGCGCTGTGGCAGCCGCGCCTGGTCGAGGCGGTGCGCTGGATCGCGGATGAGGTCGCGGCCGATCAGGCGGCGGGACGGCGCATATTGGCGGTCGAGCAGGATGGACAGGCCGACATTGCCGGCGTGACGCTGATGGGAAAGGCCGATCGGCTCGACCGGCTGCCCGACGGCAGCATCGGCATCGTCGATTACAAGACAGGCAAACCCCCAAGCGGTGCTCAGGTCAAGGCGGGCTTTTCGCTGCAACTGGGACTGTTGGGTCTGATCGCCGAACATGGCGGTTTTCCGGCCGCAGGGGCAGGCGGCATCGCTGGCAGTTTCGAATATTGGTCGCTGGCCAAGAAGGAGGATGCGTTCGGCTATCGCGAGAGTCCGGTCGATCCGGGCGGCAAGCGCGGCAAGCTCGTCACCGCCGACTTCACCGCCCACGCCTTCAGCCATTTCGAGCAGGCGGTCGCAAGCTGGCTGCTGGGGTCCGAGCCGTTCCGCGCGCAGGTCAATCCCGAGGTCGCAAGCTATGGCGACTATGACCAGTTGATGCGGCTGGAGGAATGGTATGGCCGGGACTAAGCCGTCCGCGCTGCAAAAGCTGCTCGGGGACCAAGCGCTTGCCGCCGGGCCGGACGCGCATGTCTGGCTGTCCGCTTCGGCAGGGACGGGCAAGACCCATGTGCTGACCGCGCGTGTTTTTCGCCTGCTGCTGCAAGGCGTTCGGCCGGAAAATATCCTCTGCCTCACCTTTACCAAGGCGGGCGCGGCCGAGATGGCCGACCGTATCCACGATCGGCTGGCGATGTGGGTGCAGGCGGACGAGAAGCTGCTGTTCGCCGATCTGGAGGCGCTCGGCGAAGAAGCGGGACCGGAGGCGCGCGACCGGGCGCGGCGGCTGTTCGCCGAAGTGCTGGAGTCGACGGGCGGGGGCCTGCGCATCCAGACGATCCACGGCTTTTGCCAGCATCTCCTCTCCGCCTTCCCTTTGGAAGCCGACCTCGCGCCCGGCTTTCGTGCGATGGAGGCGCGCGAGCAGGCGAGCCTTGCGCGCCAGACGCTGGCCGACATGGTCGTCGACGCGCAGGAGCAGGGTGACGAGGTGCTGATGCACGCGCTTCAGGCGCTGAGTTTGCGTCTGGGCGAGGAGGCGGCGCAGAATTTCCTGCTGCGCTGCGCGTCGAAGGCGGCGGTGCTGGACCGGCTGCCGGACGCCATTGGCCCCTGGTTGGCGCGCGAACTGGGCCTGCCCGATGGCGACATAGCCCAGCATATCGCCGCGCAATGTGCCGACGAAGCGTTCGACATGCGGACGCTCGCCCAGATCGTGCAGTGGAACCGCGAATGGGACACGGGCCGCGCGACGGAGCGCTGCGACCGGATCGCGCGCTGGCTGACGCTC
>JBEVMZ010000170.1:0-5074 GCA_040508335.1 Sphingobium sp. | reverse complement strand
CGCCGTCATGCGCGCCTCTTCGGCCTCGCGCAGCAGCTTTTCCTGCAATTCCCGGCGCGACAGCATCGACGCCTGCGGTGCGGGCCGCTGCGGCGGCGGCGCGGCGCGCTGCTGCGTCGGCGGCGGCGCGGCGGGGCGGGGAGCGGGTGTCGGATCGGGCTGCGGCGCAGCGGCGGCGGGCGCGGCGGGCGCCTGCTCGCCGGGCTTGCCCAGGACGCGGCGCCGCTTCACCTCGACCACGACCGTATTCTTGCGGCCATGGCTGAACTGCTGCTGCACCTGACCGGACTCGACCGTGCGCTTGATCCCCAGCGGCTTGCGGCCCAGAACCGGCTTGTCTTCCTTGTTGTCACTCATACGACTGAACTATACCCTTCACTTCCACTCCGGCCGGTAAGGCCCGCCGGCCCCTGATATCTGCCGTCTCAGACGCCGGATGCGCCAGAAGAGCCCTGCTCTTCATGCACCGGCGACCCGGTAGCGCAACCCAGATAGCTTTCCAAGCGGCCCGTCGCCGCGCGCAGGCGCGAAGCCGCGCGCGAGTCGGTCACCGCGATATGGACGACATTCTCGCGTCCCAATGCCATAGATAGGGCGTCGCGGTCCACAGGCAAGACGGTGCCGGCAAGATCCGTGCCTTCCGCCTCCTGGCCCACGCGCAGCGCCTGGTCGAGCTTGCGGTTGCCGTCGCTTGCCGCATCGGCCGCATGCATCAGCAATTTAACCTGTCCCTTGCGGCAGGCGACGTCGATCTTTTCTGACCCCGTCAGCAGCATCGACGCACGCCCCTCCAGCCCCAGCCGGTCGAGCAGCGAACGGCGCAGGCCCGCCTCGATCAGGTCCGGCAGGTCGGCGGGAATGACCAGATCGCCATCCTTATAGGCCCGCGCGATCGCTCCGCGCAGCTTGCCCTTGGCCATCGCGGCCTCCAGCTCGGCCCGCGACACGCCGATCCAAGCGCCGCGCCCCGGCGCCTTGGCCCGGATATCGGGCAGCACCTGCCCCTCCGGACCGATCGCCAGGCGGATCAGCATTTCCGGATCGGCGCGGTCGCCCGACAATATGCATTTGCGCTCGGTCATGAATGCCCCCCTGCAAGGGCCATCCCGGCCCGCCCGAATGCGAGCAAGCCCAACCGATCCGATGCTTCTAGGAAGCGCAGATGCTCATCGAGGAGGAACCGCTGCATGGGCGTCCTCCTCTGCTTGAGCCTGCGTGGCAGTCATTGGCTCTGCTTGCGCCCGCGGAGCTGTCGTCGGCCGATCGGCGACCAGCAATCCGCCGGCGCCATAATTCTCGGTCGACACCTCGGATATCACGACCTGCACGGCGACGGGCGACTTGCCCAGCCGCTCCACGAGCGACCGGGTCACATCGGCGACGATGTCCGCCTTCTGCGCGCGGGTGGCGCTTCCCGCCAGTCTGATATCCACAAAGGGCATGAGCCGCTT
This sequence comes from Sphingobium sp., assembly GCA_040508335.1. Lineage (GTDB taxonomy): Bacteria > Pseudomonadota > Alphaproteobacteria > Sphingomonadales > Sphingomonadaceae > Sphingobium. The sequence continues at coordinate 3,623 of JBEVMZ010000170.1, read as the reverse complement.
ACGCTTCCTCGCTCTGCGCGTCCGAAGCCGGTGCGGTCTCATCCTCGAACCAGTGCGCGCGCGCGGCCATGATGATCTCATTGCCCTGCTCGTCCGACAGGCCATAGGTGGCGAGAATACCGCCCTTGTCCTCAGGCCCTTCGGTCTTGCGACGGCGCTGATCGACGCGCTTCTTCTGCACCAGCTCGTCGGTGGCGAGATCGGCCAGATCGTCCAGCGTCTTGATCCCCGCCTTGCCCAGCGTCACCAGCATCGCCTCGGTCAGATGCGGGATTTCTGCCAGCGCATCCTCGACGCCCAGACCGCGCCGCTCTTCGCGCGCCGACGCTTCGCGCCGGTCGAGCGCTTCCTGCGCACGGTTCTGCAATTCGGCGGCCAGATCGTCGTCAAAGCCTTCGATCGAAGCCAGCTCGTCCAGCTCGACATAGGCGACCTCTTCCAGCTCGCCAAAACCTTCGGCAACCAGCAGCTGCGAAAGCGTCTCGTCCACGTCCAGCTCGTTCTGGAACAGCTCGGAGCGGGACACGAATTCCTTCTGACGCTTCTCGGACGCATCCGCCTCGGTCATGATGTCGATAGCCTTGCCGGTCAGCTGGCTGGCAAGACGGACATTCTGGCCGCGACGACCGATGGCGAGCGACAGCTGATCGTCGGGCACGACCACCTCGATCCGCTCTTCCTCTTCGTCGATCACGACGCGGGCGACTTGCGCTGGCTGGAGCGCGTTGACGACGAAGGTCGCGACATCCTCGCTCCAGGGAATGATGTCGATCTTTTCGCCCTGCATTTCCTGCACGACCGCCTGCACGCGGCTGCCCTTCATGCCGACGCAGGCGCCGACCGGATCGATGCTCGAATCGCGGCTGATGACGCCGATCTTGGCGCGGCTGCCTGGATCGCGCGCGGCGGCCATGATGGTGATGACGCCATCATAGATTTCGGGCACTTCCTGCGCGAACAGCTTCTTCATGAATTCAGGATGCGCGCGCGACAGGAAGATCTGCGGCCCGCGATTTTCGCGGCGGACGTTCAGGATCACCGAACGAATACGGTCGCCCACCCGCACCACTTCGCGCGGGATCTGCTGGTCGCGGCGGATGACACCCTCGGCGCGGCCGAGATTGACGACGACATGGCCGAATTCGACGGATTTGACGACGCCGGTGATGATCTCGCCGACGCGGTCCTTGAACTCTTCATGCTGGCGCTCGCGCTCGGCATCGCGGACCTTCTGGAAGATCACCTGCTTGGCCGACTGCGCGTCGATGCGGCCAAGGTCGATCGCGGGCAGCGGATCGACGATGAAGTCGCCCACGACCGCGTCGCTCTTCAGCTTCTGGCCCTGCTTCAGGTCCACCTGCTTGAAATAATCATCGACCACATCGACGACCTCGACCACGCGCCACAGGCGCAGATCGCCGGTTTCCTGGTCCAGCTTGGCACGGATGTCGTTTTCGGCGCCATAGCGGGCGCGCGCGGCGCGCTGGATCGCATCCTCCATCGCCTCGATGACGATGGCTTTGTCGATCATCTTTTCGCTCGCCACCGAATTGGCGATGGCGATCAGTTCGGCGCGATTGGCGGAAATGGCATTGGCCATGGCTGGTAGAGACCCTTATTCCTCGGTGTCGAACTCGTCCGCTCCATCAAAGGAGATCGGCGTGGTAGCAGAAATCAATTTGTCCGTCAGTATCAGCTTGGCGTCGCTGACCAACGCGAAGGGAATGGCGACGTCGCCGCTCTTCACATCGTTGAAGAGGATGTCGTCGCCCTCCACACCTTTCAGGACCCCACGAAAACTCTTGCGCCCCTCGACGGCCTCGGTCGCGCTGATCCTGGCTTCGTGGCCACCCCATTCCATGAAATCGTGCAGGCGCGTCAGCGGCCGGTCGATGCCGGGCGAGCTGACCTCCAGCCGATAGGCTTCCTCGATCGGATCGATCTCGTCGAACAGGTCGGAAAGGCGGCGCGAAATCTTGGCGCAATCCTCGATCACCAACTGCTTGGTCTGCGGATTTTCCGCCATGATCTGGAGCGTATGATCCTCGCCGGAACCGAACAGCTTCACGCGCACGAGCGCAAACCCAAGTGCCTTCACTTCGGTTTCGATCAGCGCGGTCAGTTCGGCGATATCCGCCATGCATTCTCCATAGGCCAAAGCTTGCTGCCGCCGCGTGTCCTTCCAGACCCGCGACCCCGACATGTTTGACGATGTAAGGAAGCGCCCGTCATGTACGAGCAACAGAAAATTACTGCAACATTATTCGTAGACCGGCATTTCCTATCCGCGCGCCCATCCGGCGTCCCCCCGCATGCGGGGCGATTTACGAACGAACGGAGACGAACCGATGACCCGCATGCTGATGGCCGCCATCCCCCTCGCGCTGATCGCCTGTTCGACGGAAAATGCGACCGGACAGGATAGCGGCCCCAAGCCGTTCCAAACCGCCGTCATCGCCGATTTCGATTCGCCCTGGGCGATGACGTTCCTGCCCGATGGTCGCGCGCTCGTCACCGAAAAAGCGGGCGAAATGATCCTGTTCGATCCGAAGAACGGCACGAAGATCCCCGTTGCCGGCCTGCCACCCGTCGACAGCGCCGGCCAGGGCGCGCTGATGGATGTCGTCCTCTCCCCTACTTATGCGACGGACAAGAAAGTCTATTTCAGCTTTTCGGAAAAAGGACCGGGCGGCAAGGGCGTGGCGCTCGCCACCGGCACCTTTGCCCAGGCGAGCGACGGCACAACCAAGCTCGACGGCGTGAAGACGATCTTCCGCGCCAACCAATTTGTCGAAGGCAACGGCCATTATTCGGGCCGCATCGCCTTTTCCCCCGACGGCAAATATCTGCTCTTCACCAATGGCGAACGGCAGAAGTTCGATCCGGCCCAGGACCCCAAATCGACGCTGGGCAAAGTGCTGCGCCTCAACCTCGACGGCACGCCCGCCGCCGGCAATCCGCTGGCCGCCAAGGGCTTCCACCCGGCTGTCTGGTCCTATGGCCACCGCAACCTGCTGGGACTGGCCTTCGACAAGGATGGCCGCCTGTGGGAACAGGAAATGGGGCCAAAGGGCGGCGACGAGGTCAATCTGATCAAGCCCGGCCTCGACTATGGCTATCCCAAAGTCTCGAACGGCGACCATTATGACGGCCGCCCGATCCCCGACCACGCGCCGGGCGACGGCTTCGAAGCGCCCAAGGTCAGCTGGAATCCGGTCATCTCGCCCGCCGGCCTGCTCTATTATTCGGGCGACCTCTTCCCGGCGTGGAAGAACTCCCTCTTCATCGGCGGCCTGTCGAGCAAGGCGCTGGTCCGCGTGAAACTCGACGGCGATAACGCGGCCAAAGCCGACCAGTGGGACATGGGCGCACGCATCCGCGACGTCGAACAAGGCCCCGACGGCGCGCTGTGGGTGTTGGAAGACGGCGAAGACGGCTCGCAGGGCCGACTGCTGAAACTGACGCCAGCGCGCCCGGCTCAATAAGGCGACGCTGTCCTACACCGGCGCGGCCTGCTATCGCGCCGGCGTTCTTTCAGATGTCACGTAATTTTATGTCGCGGCGGCGTACGAAATTTGTCGTTCGCCTGGGACCTTTGCGACTTTAGACCAGCCGGCTCTGCT
>JBEVMZ010000086.1:0-3055 GCA_040508335.1 Sphingobium sp. | reverse complement strand
CCGTTTCGGCCGCGATGGCGTCGCGCATTTCGCGCACGGTCTCGCGGTCTGTGTCCGTTCCCTGAAGAAAGCGGCAGTTGCGGCCGAGTATCTCATGCTCTTCATATTGCGTGAGATCGAGAAACGCCTTGTTGGCGAAGACGATCGGATTGTCGGGCTGCTGCGGATCGGTCAGGATCATCGGCATGCGCGTCATCTGCAGCGCAGCAAAGAAAACCGTGCCCCGTTCGCCCAGACCCGGCTGCGTGATCGTAGACTGTTTCCAATGACGGCTGCCTAGCCCTCCGGTCGGGCTATAGCTGCTTTTGTCGTTCATACCGTCCGCCGGCACGCCGGTGGCTTCCGATCCAGTTTCTTCCTGCACGTATCGATCAGACCCTGTTTCTCATGGACGGCGCGTGATGCCTGAAGTCTAATGCCTGACCGCCAATTCCGTTGCGTATGAAAGCCTGGCTGGCGCAGACCACAGTGCGGCGCGGCGCGAACTCCCGTATCGACCGCCATCGCAAGGCACAAAAAAAGGCAGCTGCCGCTGCCCTTCCTGCTCCACCCATCCAACCAAAAAGAAGAATGGTGCACCCGGAACGATTCGAACGTCCGACCCTCAGATTCGTAGTCTGATGCTCTATCCAGCTGAGCTACGGGTGCGTTGGAGAGGCGCAAATAGAAGGGGTTGCGCAGTCTGGCAACCCTTTTTTTCACTCAATTTCGAAGTTGCTCGATCCTGCCGCATTCGTCCCGGCAACTTAGCGCGCGATCGACCGTTTCGCCCATGAAAGGATGCCAATCATGGACTTCAATCTTAACCAGATCGCGCTGATCGTCGTGCTGTTCGTCATCGGCCTGCTGCTCGGCGGCATGATGAGTGGCCGGGGAAAATATAAGCGGCTTTGGCGCGACGAGCAAGCCGCTCATCGCACAATGGTCAAGGATCGCGACGCGCGGCTTAGCGCGGCGAACGAACGGATCGCGGAGCTTGAGCGGCAGCGCAATGACGGGCCGATCGGGGTTGGTACGGGCGCGGCGGTTGCCGGCGCCGTGCATGGCCGGGACGAGCTGACGCAGATTCGCGGAGTCACGTCGCAGGAGGAGATCGTGCTCAACGAGGCGGGCTATCATCGCTTTGGGCAGATCGCGCGGATGAGCGACGAGCAGCAGGCGACCTTGGAAGGACGACTTGGCTTACGGCCTGGTACGATCACGCGCGACGAGTGGCGTGAACAGGCGCGCGCGCTCGACAGCGGTCGGAGCGGCGAGCAGGCCCGCCGGATCTGACCGCCGTCAGCCCGCCCTAGCTCTCGCGCGCCAGTGCCGCCTGCGCGGCGGCAAGGCGGGCGATGGGCACGCGGTAGGGCGAGGCGGAGACGTAATCCAGGCCGACGGTTTCGCAGAAGCTGATCGACGCCGGGTCGCCGCCATGTTCGCCGCAGATGCCAAGTTTGATATCCGGGCGGGTCGCCCTACCCCGCTCCACCGCCAGCGAGATCAGCTCGCCCACACCCTCGACGTCGATGCTGACGAAGGGGTCGCGGGCGAAGATGCCCTTATCGACATATTGTGTGAGGAAGCGTCCGGCGTCGTCGCGGCTGATGCCGATGGTCGTCTGCGTCAGGTCGTTGGTGCCGAAGGAGAAGAATTCGCCGACCTCGGCAATCTCGCCGGCCTTCAGCGCGGCGCGCGGTAGCTCGATCATCGTGCCGACGAGATATTCGACCGAGGCGCCCTTCTCCGCGAAGACTTCGGTGGCCACGCGGTCGACGATCGCCTTCATCAGTTCCAGCTCCTTGCGGGTGGCGACGAGCGGGATCATGATTTCGGGGATGGGCGCGTCGCCGCTGGATTGCTTGACGAGCAGTGCAGCCTCGAAGATCGCGCGCGCCTGCATCTCGTAGATTTCGGGATAGGTGACGCCCAGACGGCACCCGCGATGGCCGAGCATGGGGTTGAACTCGTGCAGCTCGGCGGCGCGGCGCTTGAGCATCTCCACGCCGACGCCGGCTGCCTTTGCGACCTCCTCGAACTCCGCTTCGCCATGGGGCAGGAATTCATGGAGTGGCGGGTCGAGCAGGCGGATGGTGACGGGGAGGCCTGCCATCACGGTGAAGATCTGCTCGAAATCGTCACGCTGCTCGGGGAGCAGGCGGTCGAGGGCGACGCGGCGGCCCTTCTCCGTATCCGCCAGGATCATCTCGCGCACGGCTGTGATGCGGGCGGCGTCGAAGAACATATGTTCGGTGCGGCAGAGGCCAACGCCTTCGGCGCCGAATTCGCGGGCGACCTTACAGTCCTGCGGGGTTTCAGCGTTGGCGCGAACGCGCAGGCGGCGCACCTTGTCGGCCCATATCATCAGCGTGCCGAAGTCGCCGGCGAGTTCGGGCTGTACCGTCGGCACTTCGCCCGCCATCACTTCGCCGGTCGAGCCGTCGATGGTGAGGATGTCGCCTTCGCTCAGGATGCGGTCGCCGATGCGCAACGTCTTGGCGGCGTTGTCGATCGACAGGCTGCCCGCGCCCGAGACGCAGGGGCGACCCATGCCGCGGGCGACGACGGCGGCGTGGCTGGTCATGCCGCCGCGCGCGGTCAGGATGCCCTTGGCTGCGTGCATGCCGTGAATGTCTTCCGGCGACGTTTCGACGCGCACGAGGATGACCGAATCGCCCAACTCGTTGCGGCGTTCGGCGGTGTCGGCGTCGAACACGATCGCGCCGGAGGCCGCGCCTGGCGAGGCGGGCAGGCCCTTGGTCAGGACGTCGCGGGGCGCTTTGGGGTCGAGCGTCGGGTGGAGCAGCTGATCGAGCGCGGCGGGATCGACGCGGGCGACGGCTTCTTCCTCGCTGATCAGCCCTTCGCTCGCCATGTCGACCGCGATCTTGAGCGCGGCCTTGGCGGTGCGCTTGCCCGAGCGGGTCTGGAGCATCCAGAGCTTGCCCTGCTGCACCGTGAACTCGATATCCTGCATGTCGCGATAATGGGTTTCGAGGATGTCGAACACTCGCGCCAGCTCGGCGTAGGTTTGCGGCATCGCCTCTTCCATCGACAGCGGCTTGGCCCCTGC
>JBEVMZ010000074.1:0-6727 GCA_040508335.1 Sphingobium sp. | reverse complement strand
TGCAACCCAAAACACGCCCGTGGTTCCGTTACCCCGATTTCCAAAACCCCACGATGACGAAGGCGGCGAACTGTAAATAACACGGCCCCAACTCGATCGCCGGCCCATTGTAGAAAGGCACGTACAGCGCGGTATTGCCGTGCTGGCTGACGATCAGAAAGGCGGCGAAGCCGGCGATGAGGAACTCGAACAGCAGCCGCACCTTGCCCGATAGGCCCTTGTGGCTCGCCTTCGTCACCTTGTCATAATCATCAAGGAAACCGATCGCGCCGAAGCCCAAAGTCACGAACAGGCACGCCCACACATAGATGGACGACAGATCCATCCACAGCAGCACCGACGCCGCCATCGAGGTCAGGATCATGAGGCCGCCCATCGTCGGCGTGCCGCGCTTGGCCAGATGGGTCTGCGGCCCGTCGCTGCGAATCGGCTGCCCCTTGCCCTGCCGCACCCGCAACCAGCCGATGAAGCGCGGACCGATGACGAGGCCGATGAGGAGCGCGGTGGCGATCGAGGCACCGGCGCGAAAGGACAGATAGCGCACTAGGTTGAAAACCCCGGCGAAATCCATGGTCTGGGCGAGCCAGTAGAGCATCTATGTCAAATCTTTCCCAAGCGCGGCGACCAGGCGGGACAGGCCGATGCCGTTCGATCCCTTGACGAGTATCGCGTCGCCCGCGCGCATTTCGGATCGCAACGCCTCGGTCGCGGCCGTGGCGTCGGCGACATGCTCGCAGGACGCGGTTTCGCCAAGCGCCTCTGCAAGCGGCGTCATCTCTTCGCCCACCAAAATCACATGATCGACGCGCGCGTCGGCGATCGGCGCCGCCAACTCCGCGTGCAAAGCGGCACTGCGCGCGCCCAGTTCGCGCATACCGCCGAGCACGGCGATCCGCCGCCCGGACGTCTCACGCCCAAGCTGCTTCAGCGTCGCGGCCATGCTGAGCGGATTGGCATTATAGCTTTCATCGATCAGCAGCGCTTCGCCGTCGGCAAGGCCGATCATGCGGCGCTCACCTCGGCCTGGCAGACCGGGCATTTCGGCAAGCGCCAGACCGGCGGCAGCGAGGTCGCCCCCCAGCGCCTCGACGGCCGCCAATATCGCAAGAGCGTTCGATACCCAATGATCGCCCGGCGCGGCGACGGTGAAGCAAAGTTCTGCCGCCGGCAATTTGGCGGACACGAGCGTTCCGCCGCCCTGCGTCGGCATCATTTCACGCGCGCGTACGTCCGCGCCCGCGCCCAGACCAAAGGTCATGATGCGTTCGGCATAACGCTCCGCCTTGTTGTAGAGCAGCGAGACATGCGGGCTGTCATAAGGAATGATCGCCATGCCGCCGGGCAGCAGCCCTTCGAAGATTTCGGCCTTCGCCTCGGCGATCTTCGCCTCCGTCCCGAAAAATTCGATATGGGCGGGCGCGATCGCGGTCACGATGGCGACATGGGGGCGCACCAGTCGGGTCAGTGCCGCCAACTCGCCGGCATGGTTCATCCCCATCTCGAAAACGCCAAAGGCTGCATCGCGCGGCATGCGCGCCAGGCTCAAGGGTACGCCGACATGATTGTTGTAGCTTTTGACCGAACGGTGGACGGCGTCGGGCGCGGCGCGGTCGAGCGCCTGATACAGCGCTTCCTTCGTGCCCGTCTTGCCCACCGATCCGGTGACGCCCACGACCTTGCCGGCCATGCGCGCGCGCGCGGCGCGGGCGAGCGCTTCGAGCGCGGCGCCGGTGTCGGCGACACGGACATGAGGGTGATCGACCGCTGCGCTGACGATCGCACCGGCTGCACCCTGCGCGAAAGCCCTGTCGACGAATCGGTGGCCGTCGTCGGCCTCGCCCTTGAGTGCGATGAAGAGATCGCCCCCCGTCACTTCCCGGCTGTCAAAGGCGACGCCGGCGACGGAGAAGGATGCCGACGCCGTGCCGCCGGTGGCTGCTACGATTTCCTCCGAAGTCCAGAGCGCGCCCGTCAACCCGCGCACTCCCGCGCGACGGCGACATCATCGAAGGGCAGGACACGGTCGCCGATAATCTGTCCCTGCTCATGCCCTTTTCCCGCGAGCAGGACGATATCGTCGCCCCCGGCCTCGGCGATGGCGGCGGCAATGGCGTCGCGTCGCCCCCCTATTTCGCGTGCGCCCGGTGCGCCAGCCATGACGGCGGCGCGGATGGCCGAGGGGTCTTCGGACCTTGGATTGTCGTCGGTGACGATGACATGGTCGGACAGCTCTGCCGCAACCGCGCCCATCAGCGGTCGCTTGCCTGTGTCCCGGTCGCCACCCGCGCCGAACAGGGTGATGAGGCGTCCCTTCACATGCGGGCGCAGCGCCTCGATCGCGGCGCGCAGACCGTCGGGCGTGTGGGCGTAGTCGACATAGACCGGCGCGCCCGCTTTGGTGATGACGGCGCGCTCCAGCCGACCGCGCACGGGCCGCACCCGCGCCAGCAGGTCGAGCACGCGCGCAAGTTCGCCGCCGGTCGCGAGTATGAGGGCTGCGGCGGTCAGCGCGTTGGCCGCCTGATAAGCACCGATAAGCGGCAGCGCGACCCTATGCGTCCGACCCTCCGCCTCGATGACCAGTGTCTGGCCCAGATGGGTCGGCGTGCGCGAGACGAGACGCAGCGCAGTACCCCGTTCCCCAACCGTCAGCAGCTTGAGCCCCCGGCCCGCCGCGCGCGCGATCACCTGGTCCGACCATTGGTCATCGGCCCACACGACGGCCGCGCCATCCTCGACGACCACTTCGTCGAACAGCCGCATTTTGGCGTCGAAATAGGCGCCCATATCGCCATGATAATCCAGATGGTCGCGCGACAGATTGGTGAAGGCGGCCGCGCGCACGGGCAACCCTTCGGTGCGATACTGGTCGAGGCCGTGGCTCGACGCTTCGAACGCGGCATGGCTGATGCCTTCGCGCTGGAGCCCCGCCATGTTCGAAAGGAAAGTGACGATGTCGGGCGTCGTAAGGCCGGTCGATACCTGCTCGTCCGATGTCGTGACGCCCAGCGTGCCGATCGACGCCGCCTTGTGCCCCATCATGCGCCACAGCTGGCGCACCAGTTCGACGGTCGATGTCTTGCCGTTGGTGCCGGTGACGGCGACGGTCACGTCCGGAAAGGGCGCGAAATAGCGGGCGGCGAGCTGCGCGAACAATCGGCGGGGATTGGCGTCGGCGATATGAATCGCGCCGTCCACGCGCGCCTCGGGCCGCGCTACGACGGCGAGAGCGCCAGCCTTTACCGCCTGCGCGATATAATCCTCGCCATTGACGCGCAGACCCTGAAAAGCGCCGAAAATGGTGCCGGGCGCAACCTTGCGGTTGTCGATGGCGAAACCGCTGACGGGCGCGTCGATCCGATCGCCGGCGGGCGTGACGCCCCCAAGTCCTTCTAACAATGCGCCGAGCCGCATCCCTACTCCCCTTTCGCCTTCCAGAGGAGCGGCTTCATATCCGACAGGTCGATATCCTTATGTTCGTCGGGTAGGATGCCTAGCATCGGGCCAGTGCGCTCGATCACCCGCTTCACCACGGGCGCGGCCGTCCAGGCGGCGGTGCGCAGCCCGAACGTCTGGGCGTTACCCCTGGGCTCGTCCATCGTTACCAGCACGACATAGCGCGGCTTGTCCATCGGAAAGGCGGAGGCGAAGGTCGTCACCAGTGAACTCTTATTATATCCGCCCCCTTCGGCCTTTTCGGCGGAGCCCGTCTTGCCGCCCACCCGGAAACCCTTGGCGTCGGCGCTGCGGCCTGTACCGTCCGACACGATCAACCGCAACAGCTGGCGCATGCGGTCGCTGGTGGCGGCGGAAAAGACGCGATGCCCGCGCGGTGCCACACCGGGCTTTAGCTTGCGTAGCGTCGCGGGGCGCCAGATGCCGCCGTTGACGAGCGCCGCATAAGCCGAAGCGAGGTGCAGCGGCGTCACGGCGATGCCATGGCCGTAGGCAACGGTCATGTTCGTGACCCGCCCCCAGTTGCGCGGCCAAAGCCCGCCCGAGCGTTCATTCACCTCGATCGGCGCGCGCTCGTCGAACTTCAGATCGCGGAACAGCGCCTGCATCGGGCCGGCACCCATTTCATCGGCGATGCGCGCGGTCACGATGTTGGAACTGTGGACCAGCGTTTCGGGCACGTTCAGCCAGCGGCCCATCGGATGATCGTCACGAATGCGAAAACCGCCGACGGCAAGCGGCGCGGTGGCGTCATAGCGTTTGGACATGGAAGGCACGATGCCCTCGTCCATCGCCTTGGCGATCGACAACGGCTTGAAGGCGGACCCCAGCTCATAGCGTGCCTGGACTATATGGTTGCACAAAGGCGATTCGCTGCACCTTTTGCCTTCGTAATTTTGCAGCTTGTTGGGATCGAAGACAGGGATGGAGGCCATGGCGATGGTCTCGCCGCTATCGACATCGAGGATGATGCCGGCCGCACCCTTCGCATTATGGGCGACGAGCTGGGCATAAAGCTCGCTCTCCAGCGCGCCTTGCGCGCGGCTGTCGATCGACAGCGCCAGCGGCGTGCCGCGCGTCGCCTGATCGGTCAGTATGTCGTTAAAGGCCGCCTCCGCGCCCATGCCGCCGACGCCATTGGCATTGGGCGCAAAGCCCAGCACATGCGCCGCAAGGCTCCGCTGCGGATAGATGCGCTCCTTCTCGCGCGGAAATTCGATGCCGATCTCGCCCAGCGCGTTCACCGCCCCCACCTCTTCTGGCAGCGCGCGGCGGCGCAGATAGGCCCACCCTTTGCCGTTCAGTTTCTTGAAGAAGGACGCTTCGGATTCGTCGGGGAAAATCTCGTGCAGCTTGCGTGCCAGCTCGGCGCGCTCGCCGATCAGCTTGGAGGGCCGCACGGCAATGGAATAGGCGTCCATCGTTCGGGCGAGCGGCACGCCGTTGCGATCGACGATGTCGGCGCGGGGTGGCACCAGCGGCCCCGGCGCATACGCTCCCCGGCCCTGCCCTGCAAAAGCGCCGACCCAGGCCAGCCGCACGACCAAAACGGTGGTGATCGCCATGAACAGGATCAGAAGCAGCATCAGCCGGTTGTGTGCAACCGCCGTCAGGTTGACGCGCTGGTGCGCGGCGCGGGGACGGCTGGGCTGGACGATGATCGTTGCCATCAGCGCGTCTCCTTCTTCCCGCGCTCGCGCGCCGCCCGCACGCTAATCTCGCCCATCGTGGTGTCATCGAGCAATTTGGCGTCGAGCATCGCCATACGTTCGGCGCGGCGGGCGGCCGGGCTGGGCTTCGACACATCGGCGTCGCGTTTGCGCTTCTCTTCCGGCTTGGGCTTGACCTCGGCCACGGCCAGGCGCTCCACATTGTCGGCGGCATGCGCTTCCCGGATGATCGCGATCTCGCTGCGGATTTGGGCTGGCGCCGGGCTTGGCGGCGCGACAGGTGCGGGCGCGACCAGCGGCTCGGGCTGCGCACTGGCCACTGCGACCATGACCGGCGGGGCGATATAGTCGGGGCCGTTGGGCTGCACCCCGTCAAGATGCGCGAGCGCGCGTTCCCCTTGCAGATATTGCGCAGGCGTCGGCGCGGCGTAGAGGAAATCCTCCTGATTCCAGCGTTCGAGCTGGCGCATATTGCCGCGCGCGCTGAATTCGGTTTCTAGGTAACGAATGTCCGCCTTAGCCCGTGCTATCTGCGCGCGGACGCGCATCAGCTCGTTGCGCTCGGTCGCGACCTTGAGCGAAACCAGATAGGCCCCGAGCGCCCCCAGCGCGACCAGCAAAATCCAGATCAGGCTTTGCAGCCTCTTGACGGCGATCATGCGCGCGTACTCCGGGCGGAAGAAGGGGAAAGGGACGGCGCGGCGGTTCGCACCGCGCTGCGCAATGTGGCGGATCGCGCGCGCGGGTTGCGGGCGAGTTCGGCGGCGCTTGCGCGAATGGCGCGAGCGGGCCGTTCGAACGTCGGTGCATCGCCCGCCGGAAGCTCGGGCAGATGACGCGACCCCGCCCCTTCGCCCCCGCTGCGGCGGCGCAGGAATTGTTTGACGATCCGGTCTTCCAGACTGTGGAAGGTGACGACCACCAGCCGCCCGCCGGGCGCAAGGATCGCCTCTGCTGCTTCCAGCCCACGCTCCAACTCGTCGAGCTCGCCGTTCACATGGATGCGAATCGCCTGAAAGGCGCGCGTCGCCGGGTCTTTCTTGTCGTGCGGGCGATGACCGAGCGCGCGGCGCACGACGGCGGCCAGCTGTCCCGTGCGCTCCAGCGGACGCGCCTCGACGATAGCGCGCGCCACCCGACGCGAACGCGGCTCCTCGCCATAGCGGTAGAGGATGTTAGCGATCTCCTCCTCATCCGCTTCGTTCAGAAAATCGGCGGCGCTGAGGCCGGACTGGCTCATCGTCATGAGCAACGGACCGTCCGCCTGGAAGGAAAAGCCGCGATCCGCTCGGTCGAGCTGCATCGAAGATACGCCGATATCGAGCACGACGCCGCCGACCTGCGCGATTCCGGCATCGCTCAGCAGCCGGTCCATCTGCGAAAAGCGACCCTCGATAAGGGTAATGCCGTTCTCCTGCGCCAGCGCCGTGCCTTCGGCGATCGCGTCGGGGTCGCGGTCGAGCGCGACGACGCGCGCGCCCCGTGCCGCCATCGCGCAGGAATAGCCGCCCGCGCCGAACGTGCCGTCGACATGGGTCTCGCCCTCGCGAATCGCCAGGGCGTCCAGCACCTCGTCGAGCAGAACAGGAATGTGTCGGGGC
>JBEVMZ010000069.1:0-6490 GCA_040508335.1 Sphingobium sp. | reverse complement strand
CGTTCAGCTTCGGTGGTCATGATGACTTACCCTTGTCTTCTCGGTCGCTCCCATGCCGGGATACAGCCGTTCATCGTCGCTATGGCGCCGGGCCGATCCGGCGTACCGTTCAATCCGTCTGCGCGTCCTTTGGTTTGGGCGGCGGCGGGAGATGGGCTGTGGCTTTCTTCACCTTGTCCATGACGGCCGGCATCGCGCGCATCATCTGCGGCGCCAGCGCGGCCATTTCCCGCATCATTTCAGGGTCGGCAAACATCAGCAGATAGTCGTTGGCGAACGCCTTGCCCGATGGCGTCATGAAAAAGCGGTTCATGTCGGCGAGCTGCGGTGCGGTGAAGCGGCGGGCGAAAGCGCGGGAAAGGCCGGCGCGCACGCCTGGTTCCATCTGACCCATGACCGTGCCCATTTCATCGCCCATGACACGCGTCATGATGCGCATCCGTTCCTCGAACGCGGGGTCATGCTCGCGCGCCAGTTCCGCCATGGTCTTGCCGGCCTGATCGGGCTGGCCCATTTCAGAGCCCTTCATGCCCATCATCTCGCGCATCATGACCTCCATCATGGCGGGATACTGGTCGCGCATCATCCGGGCATAGACGCCGTCGGGCACGAGCGCGGTGACGGCTTTCTGGGCGGCGGCCAAGCGGGCGGGGTCGATCGCCTGCGCGGCGGGCGCTGTGACAGGGGCCTGCGCTTGCGCGATCGGCGCGACGGCGAGCGCTATCGCGGCGCCCAGAACCGAACCGATCCTCATGCCGCGACTCTTTCACCCGCTGCTGCCTTCGCCCTGGCGCGCAGATATTTGTGCATATGGTCGGTCACGTCGCGACCATCGCGGATCGCCCAGACGACGAGGCTTGCGCCGCGCACGATGTCGCCGGCGGCGAAGACGCCGTCGAGCGACGTCATCATCGTCTTGTGATCGACGCGCAGCGTGCCCCAGCGGGTGACGGAGAGGTCGTCCGCGCCGAACATGCGCGGCAGTTCCTCAGGGTCGTAGCCGAGCGCCTTGATGACGAGATCGGCCTCCAACACATGCTCGCTGCCCGGATCGGGTTCGGGTGCGCGGCGACCCGAGGCGTCGGGCGCGCCGAGGCGCATCTTGACGACCTTGACGCCGGTGACGTGATCCGTGCCCTCGAACGCGACCGGTGCGGCGAGCCAGACGAATTCGACGCCCTCTTCCTCGGCATTGGCGACTTCGCGCTGCGAGCCGGGCATATTTTCCCGGTCGCGGCGATAGAGGCAGCGGACCGAAGTCGCGCCCTGGCGGATGGCGGTGCGCACGCAGTCCATCGCGGTGTCGCCGCCGCCGATGACGACGACATTCTTGCCCTTGGCATGGAGCGAGCCGTCGGCATGGCCAGGGACGTCGTCGCCGAAGCCCGCCTTGTTGGACGCGATCAGATAGTCGAGCGCCTTGACGATGCCGGTCGCGCCGACGCCGGGCGCCTTGATCGCGCGGGGCTTGTAGACGCCGGTCGCGATCAGCAGCGCGTCATGGCGGGCGCGCAGATCGTCGAGCGTGGCGTCGCGACCGACCTCGAAGCTTTCGTGGAAGACGATGCCGCCGTCCTTCAGGCGCTGGACGCGGCGCATGACCACTTCCTTCTCCAGCTTGAAGCCGGGGATGCCATAGGTCAGCAGGCCGCCGGCGCGGTCGTGGCGGTCATAGACGTGCACCTCATGCCCCGCCGCGCGCAGATATTCCGCGGTGGTGAGACCGGCGGGGCCAGCGCCGATGACGCCGACCGACTGGCCGGTGGGCGCGCCGGGTACGAGCGGCTCGACCCAGCCCTCTTCCCAGGCGGTGTCGGTGATGAATTTTTCGACCGCGCCGATGGTGACGGCGCCGTGGCCGGAAAATTCGATGACGCAATTGCCTTCGCAGAGACGATCCTGCGGGCAGATGCGGCCGCAGATTTCGGGCATGGTGCTGGTGAGGTTCGACAGCTCATAGGCTTCGCGTAGGCGACCCTCGGCGGTGAGGCGCAGCCAGTCGGGGATATGGTTGTGCAGCGGGCAGTGGGTCGCGCAATAGGGTACGCCGCATTGCGAGCAGCGCGCGGACTGTTCTTCGGCCGAGCCGATCGCGAAGCTGCGGCTGATTTCCTGAAAATCGTCGGCGCGATCGTGCGCATCCCGCTTTTCGGGATAGGACTGACCCTTATCGACGAACTTCAGCATAGGATTGTCGGCCATGAAAGGCTCCCGCAAACTAGGATTGCTGCGGTTTATAGCAGAAATCACTCGAAGTCACGTAGAAACCGCGATATAGGACAGCAATTGTTACCTATTATGCAGCATGTCGATCGGATGCGCATCAGTACCAGGGGCGAAACAATCTGATTAAGTCCGTTTCGGCCCTTTAGGCGCGTGGGCGGCGAGAGAGGGTCGGAGCCACCCTTGCAAAGTTGACGGCCGATCGGCGATCGTGAAAACGGCCCGCCCTGACAAATCAAGTCAATTTACGGCCCGGCAAGCCTGTCAAACGCAAGGCGCTCCGCGCGGTAGGCGCAGAGTGTCGTTCTTCAAACGGCAAGCGCGCTCACCCGTGTCGTTACGATCCGGCTTGCGCCCGCCCGGCGAAGCGTCCGCTGCGGCGATAGCGCACGAGCCAACTGTCGGCGACGGCGGCGAGCGGGGTCGGTTGCACGTCGAGCGCGTCCAGGCCTTCCGCTCCCGGTGCCACGACATTGTCGCGCGAGAGCATGGCCAGCTGGTCGCGGGTGATCGGCGCGCCGGGCAGCATCGCGATGATGCGCGCCACGCCTTCGGGCACCGCGACCATGGTGCGGTCGCGGCCGATCGCGCGACCGATGAAATGGTTGAGGTCCATCATGCTGATGACCTGTGGCCCGCCAAGCTCGAAGGTCTTGGCCCCAAAGCGCAGCGGATCGGCGGCGGCATTGGCGATGGCGTGGGCGACATCGCGCACGAAGACCGGCTGGAACTTCGTGTCCGCGCCGATTACCGGGACGATCGGCGCCAGGCGGATTATTTCGGCAAAGCGGTTGATGAACTGGTCTTCCGCGCCGAAGACGATTGAGGGGCGGATGACGGTCGCCGTGGGGAAGGCGGCCTTGACCGCTGTTTCGCCCGCCGCCTTGGACCGGCCATAGGCGGACGGGCTCTGCGCGTCGGCGCCGATCGCCGAGACATGGACGAGCGCGCGGGCACCGGCGGTTGCGGCGGCCTTTGCGATATTTTCAGCGCCGCGCCGGTGGATGCCGTCCAAGTCGCCGGTAAGCACGCCGACGAGGTTGATGACGATGGTGGAGCCGTCCACCGCGCGGGCGACGCTTTTGGGATTGGCGATGTCGGCGGCGACGAACTGCGCCTGGCCGAGGCCGGCGAGGGGTTTCAGGCGATTAAGCCCGGCCAGGTTGCGCTGGGCGATGCGCACGCGCGCGCCCTGCGCCATCAGCGCCTGCGCGACATGGCGGCCGAGGAAACCGCCGCCGCCGAAAATCGTAACCAGATCGTCCTTCATCGCCCGTCCCATATTCGGCTAGTCATTGCCGATCCCTTTGCCGCAGCAGCCCTGCGCTGACAACCGCCGCCAATCGCGCCTGTTCCCTTTTTGCCGTCACACCCAGCCTTGAAGGTCGGCGATCATCCACAGGCCAAGGGCAAGGAACAGGAGCGACGCGCCGACTTGAAGCGTGCGCATCGGCACCTTGCGCGCCAGCGTCTCGCCGAACAGCACGGCGGGTATGTTGGCGATCATCATGCCCATCGTCGTGCCCAGCGTGACCGCGAAGAGATTGTCGAAGCGCGCGCCGAGCGCCACGGTCGCGACCTGCGTCTTGTCGCCCATCTCGACGAGGAAGAAGGCGACCAGTGTGGTGACGAACACGCCAGCCTTGGACGGGGCCTTCAATGGCGCATCTTCGTCGATCTTGTCGGGCACCAGCGTCCAGGCGGCCATGGCGAGGAAACTCGCAGCGACCGCATAGCGGAACCAGTCCTGCGTCAGCACCCCGGCGATCGAATGGCCGACCAGCGCGGCGAGGAAATGATTGGCGAGCGTGGCGAAGAGAATGCCCAGGATGATCGGCACAGGCTTGCGGAAGCGAGTGGCGAGCAGCATCGCGAGCAATTGCGTCTTGTCACCCATTTCGGCGAGCGCGACGAGGGCGGCGGAGGTGAAAATGGCGTCCATGGCAGACTTTCATGGGACCGGGCGGAGGAAGAGAGGCAATGGCATCCATTCCCTCCGCCCGGTCCGGACAGGGGAAAAGATGTCATTGGTCTCGCCCGATGCGGTTATTTCCCGCGTCCCGTCCGCCACGGCCTTCTCAAGCCGAATATGTTGACGAACGGCCCGTTCCTTTTGAGTCGGAACGACTGGCTACTCCCCGGATGACGGGCCGGTGCCTAACGGGCCCGGCCCGTTTGTGCAAGCCGCCGTCTCAGGCTGCGGTTTCGAGCACCGGATAATCGACATAGCCTTCGCGGCCCTGCGTATAGAGCGTCGCCGGATCGACCGGGTTCAGCGGCGCGTCGAGGCGGAGCCTGTGCGGCAGGTCGGGATTGGCGAGGAACGCGCGGCCGAAGCTGATCGCGTCGGCGCGGCCTTCATCCAGCGCCGCCTGTGCGTCGGCGCGGTCATAATCGCTGTTGAGGACCAGCGGTCCGCTATAATGTTGCCGGATGAGCGGCGACTGCGGCGGCACGTCGGTGCCCCGGAAGGTGCTGCCCGCGCGCGGCTCGCGCAGTTCGAGGAAGGCGATGCCGACATCCTCGAGCGTGCGCGCCACCACGGGGAAGAGGCTGGCCGGATCGCTGTCGTCGGTGCCCTGCGCTTCGCCATTGGGCGACAGGCGCACGGCGGTGCGGTCATTGCCTGCCTCGGCCACCACGGCCTGCGTCACTTCGCGCAGAAGGCGGACGCGATTTTCCGGCGTGCCGCCATAATCGTCTTCGCGCTGGTTGGCGCCGTTGCGCAGGAAGCTGTCGAGCAGATAGCCGTTGGCAGCGTGAATCTGCACCCCGTCGAAGCCGGCGGCGCGGGCATTGCGGGCGGCGCGGACATAGGTGTCGATCAGCGCGGGGATTTCATCGACGCGCAGCGGGCGCGGCGTTTCATAGGGTTTCTTGCCGTCATAGCTGTGCGCTTTGCCCGGCGCGGCAATCGCGCTGGGGGCGACGGGTTGCTCGCCGCTCACGCTGGAATGGACGATGCGCCCCATATGCCAAAGCTGGGCGATGATCCGGCCGCCCGCGTCGTGCACCGCATCGGTGACGGGCTTCCACGCTTCCACCTGTTCGTCAGACCACAGGCCCGGCGCATAGGGCCAGCCCAGACCCTGCTGCGAAATGCCGGTCGCCTCGCTGATGATGAGGCCAGCGCCGGCGCGCTGGCGATAATATTCCGCCATCACCGGGGTTGGCACATGCGCGCGCGTGGAGCGGGCGCGCGTCAGGGGCGCCATCAGGATGCGGTTGGGGGCGTCGATCGCGCCGAGACGGATGGGGTCGAACAGGCTGGGCAAGGCGCACTCCTTGATTATAGTTGCAAATTGAAACGGGACTTGCTTCGGGTCGTCAGCTAGGGAGCGGCGATGACGGCTTCAACCCCTGTTGCGTCGGGCTCAGGCATTTCGCCGACTCCGCGCCTCGCTTTTCCCGCGCTACTGCTCGCCAATGCGGTGCTGGCGTTCGGGCCGACGCTGGTGCGCATCGCCGATGTCGGGCCGGTGGCGGCGGGTTTCTGGCGGTTGACGCTGGCGCTGCCTGTCCTCTTTCTGCTGGCGGCGCCGGGATTGCGGCGCGCGCGGCTGCGGCCCGTGCATTATGGCATGATCGCGATCGCCGGCCTGTTATTCGCGGGCGATCTCGCCGCCTGGCACCTTGGTATCCATCATACCAAGATTGCCAATGCCACCTTGTTCGGCAATGCAAGCGCGCTGGCGTTGCCGCTTTGGGGACTGATCGTGCTGCGGCAGAAGCTGCGCGGCGTTCAGATGGTCACGCTCGCTATCGCCTTCGTCGGCGCGGCGGTGCTGATGGGCGGGAGTTATGAAGCGTCGCCCCTCTATTTGCGCGGCGATCTGCTGTGCGTGCTCGCCGGCCTTTTCTATACCGCCTATCTGCTGGTGATGCAGGATGCACGGCGTCGGCTCGACAGTTGGGCGACGCTGTTTCTCGCCAGCCTGGCGGGCGCACTGCCGCTCTTGCTGTTCGCGCTCTGGCTGGGCGAGACGGTAATGCCGGTCAACTGGTGGCCGGTGATCGCGGTGGCGCTGTCGAGCCAGTTGGTGGGGCAGGGCTTGTTGACCTACGCTATCGGCTGGTTCTCTCCGCTGGTTTTGGGTCTGAGCCTGCTGGTCCAGCCGGTGATCGGGGCGCTGCTGGGCTGGGCGCTGTTCGGGGAGGTCGTGACCATGACCGATGCGCTGGGCGGCATGCTGGTGGGCGCGGCGCTCATCCTTGTGCGCCTGCCTGCGCGCGCCTAATATAAAGGCATGAGCGACCAGGACCTGAC
>JBEVMZ010000220.1:0-3158 GCA_040508335.1 Sphingobium sp. | reverse complement strand
AGCGATCGTCGGCATTTTCGCGATCAGCCGGTGGGAGGCGATCATGCGCTGTTCTGGATCGGTGATGTCGGTCGAGTCGTGGTAGAAAGCCGAGAGTGCGCCGACGACCCCGCACATGATCGCCATCGGATGCGCGTCGCGGCGAAAACCGCGATAGAAGGTTGTCAGCTGCTCGTTCACCATCGTGTGGCGCGAGATGGTGTAGGTGAAGTCCTCCAACTCCTTGGCCGACGGCAGTTCGCCGTTCAGCAGCAGATAGGCGACTTCCATGAAGCTCGACTGTTCGGCAAGCTGACCGATCGGATAGCCGCGATGCAGCAGCACGCCTTGGTCGCCGTCGATATAGGTCAGGCCGGAATCGCAGCTCGCCGTCGACGTGAAGCCAGGGTCATAGGTGAACATGCCGGTATTGGCATATAGTTTGCGGACGTCGATGACTTCGGGGCCAACCGTGCCCTGCAGGATGGCATAATCCTTCGTCTCACCCGCGACGGCCAAGCTCGCCTTGTTATCCGACATCATATTCTCCTCGTATGACTTTAACTGATCGCCACATCCCGTATGGCGGCCAGCCTCTGCAAGCTTTCCTCTTTCCCCAGAAGGAAGAGGACATCGAAAATGCCCGGTGACGTGGTGCGCCCGGTGAGGGCCGCGCGCAAGGGTTGCGCAACCTTGCCCAGCGCCAGTCCACTCTCCTCCGCCACGCGACGTATCTGTTCTTCGATCGCCTCGAGCGTCCATGACGGTACGGTCGAAAGAGCGTCGGCTGTTCGTGTCAGCAGTGCGTGCGCGGACGCATCTAGCAGAAGGCTGGCCTTTTCGTCAAAGTCAAGCGGCACCGACTTGAAAAGGAATTCGGCCCCCGTCGCGATCTCGTCCAGCGTCTTCGCACGCGGCTTTAGCGAAGGCATGGCGGCGGTGAGCAGCGCCTCGCCCTCTTGCGGCAGACCGGGAAGGCCAAGGTGCTGAACGACACGCGGCGCGACCAGCGCGGCCAGCCGTGCATCGTCGGCTTCGCGCAGATAATGACCGTTCAAATTATCCAGCTTCTTGATGTCGAACCGCGACGGCGACCGGCCGACGCCGGCGATGTCGAACAGTTCGACCGCGCGGTCGCGGCTGATGATTTCTTCGTCGCCATGGCCCCAGCCGAGACGCAGCAGATAGTTGATTACCGCTTCAGGCAGCATGCCCATCTCGTCGCGATAGGCGTCGACGCCGAGCGCGCCGTGGCGCTTGGAGAGCTTGGCGCCGTCCGACCCGTGGATCAGGGGAATATGCGCATAGACCGGCTCGTCCCAGCCCATAGCGCGGATGATGCCAAGCTGGCGGAAGGCGTTGTTGAGATGATCGTCGCCGCGGATCACATGGGTCACGCCCATGTCGTTGTCGTCGACGACGACCGCCAGCATATAGGTGGGAGTCCCGTCCGACCGCAGCAAGATCATATCGTCCAGCTCGGCATTCTGAACGACGACGCGGCCCTGCACCGCATCCTCGATCACGGTTTCGCCTTCCCGCAAGGCTTTCAGACGAATGACATAGGGCGCGCCTTCGGGCGCTTCGGCTGGATCGCGGTCGCGCCAGCGGCCGTCATAGCGCATCGGCTGCTTGGCCGCGCGCTGTTGCTCGCGCAATTCAGACAGCTCTTCCGGCGTGGCGTAGCAGCGATAGGCGTGGCCGCCATCGAGCAAAGCCTGCGCGACCTCGGCATGGCGGGCCGAACGCGCGAACTGGAACACGGCCGGTTCGTCGCCGTCGAGTCCGAGCCAGCGCAGCCCATCGAAAATCGCTTCGACCGCAGCATCCGTCGAGCGGGCGCGATCCGTATCCTCGATGCGGAGGAGGAACTTCCCGCCATGATGCCGGGCAAACAGCCAGTTGAATAGCGCGGTGCGTGCGCCGCCGATATGCAGAAACCCCGTCGGCGAAGGGGCGAAACGCGTTACGACAGCCTTTTGCAATCCCGTTGCGCTCAATGCGAAATTCCCTGACATTGCGTCGTTCGAACCATGGATGCGACGCCCCCTAGCATGGCTTTCGAGCCACGACAAACCTCTGTTCGGACCCGCGCGAACGGCGTGCTGGCGCGCGTCGAACAGTGGCTGGAGGGCGAGCGGGAGCAGATCGCACTGTGGGTGCCGGTCGCGATCGGCACCGGCGTCGCGGCATGGTTCGTGCTGCCGGCCCGTGTCGACTGGCTCGCCTTTTGCTGCGCGGCCCTGGCACTCGCCGCCTTGGGGCTGACGCTGCCGGCAGGCGGGCGATTGCGCGCGATGATGGTGGCGGGCGGCATGCTCGCCTGCGCCGGATGCCTGCTGGTCTGGGGCAAGGCTGCAATGGTCGGCGACCCGCCTCTCCCGCGTCCCGTCTTTGTCGAAGTGACGGGGCGGGTGACGGGCGTACAGCGGTTGGCCGCGCAAAAGATCGTGCGCATCCGCGTCCAGCCGATGGACGCCCAATTGCCCCGCGGCATCAGGGTGAACCTAAACGAGGACGCCGTGCCCGCCGGGCTGGGTGCGGGCGCGCTGATCCGCTTTCGAAGCCGTCTGATGCCGCCCGCGCCGGCCGCAATTCCAGGCGGTTTCGACTTTGCGTCTCGCGCCTATTTTTCCGGAATTGGCGCGACCGGTCGCGCGTTGCCGCCTATCGCGATGTTAGAGCCCGCACGCGGCAGCCCCCCGCTACGCGCGCGCGCCTTTTCCCATGTCATGGGTCAACTCGACGAAGGGTCGGACGGCATCGCCGCCGCGCTGCTCACGGGCGACCAGAGCGGTATTTCGGAAGCGGATGCCGAGGCGATGCGCCGCAGCGGCCTCGCCCATCTTCTCTCGATCAGCGGTCTGCATGTGACGGCGCTGATCGGCGCGGTCATATTTTTGCTGCTGCGCCTGATGGCGCTCAGCCGGCGGGCGGCGCTCGATTTGCCCTTGATGCTGATCGCTGCGACGGGTGGCGCGGCGGCAGGTATCGCCTATACGATTTTTTCCGGCGCCGCAGTGCCCACTATCCGTTCTTGCGTGGGTGCCCTGCTGGTGCTGGGCGGCTTGGCGCTCGGGCGCGACGCGGTGACGTTGCGGCTGGTGGCAACCGGCGCGATCGTCGTGCTCGCCTTCTGGCCCGAAGCATTAATGGGGCCAAGCTTCCAGATGAGCTTC
>JBEVMZ010000212.1:0-53233 GCA_040508335.1 Sphingobium sp. | reverse complement strand
GCTAAGGAATAATCCTTAGCCGCCCCTTCGCTATGCGGAGAGCAGTTTCCCGCAATCTACGTCGGCTCTTAGCGCATCCTGGGCCCCATGCATGGCGCGCAGGTCCGCAAAGTAACGGAGGCCATGAGCCATCTGGTGCAGTGCGCAAAGTTCATTGCGACACATCCAACGCGGTTTGGCAACCGCTCTATATCACCCGATTGACCAGCGGCTGCCCGGCGAAATGGCGTCGGATATTGTCCAGTGCATTTGCAAACACACGGGCGAACGCCTCGCGCGTGGCGCCGGCGACGTGCGGCGCCATCAGCAGATTGGGTACATCCGCCCAGTCGGCCGCGCGCGCCGGCTCCTCTTCGAACACATCGAGCGCGGCACCGCCCAGTCTGCCCGTCTTGAGCGCGGCGATCATCGCGGGCTCGTCGATCACGAAACCGCGCGCGACATTGACGATCAGCCCTTCGGGACCGAGCGCGTCGATTATTTCGGCTGTGACGAGGCCCCGGCTGCTGTCGTCACCCCGTGCCGCAATGAAAAGCGTCGTCGACCAGCGTGCCAGATCGAGGATCGATCCCTCGCGTGCCCAGGGTATTTCGGGCTTCGCGCGCGGTCCCCACCAGCGAACCTCCGATACGAATGGTGCAATGCGCCGGGCGATACCATCGCCTATATGGCCCAAGCCGACCACGCCGACCCGCTCGCCGGACACCGACCGACCGACCGGCATGCGCCTTTCGACCCATTCGTCGTCGCGTACCCAACGGTCGGCGGCGACGATGTCGCGGCGGTGGGCCAGCATCATCGTAACGGCGAACTCCGCGACGTCTCCGCTGTTAAGACCGCCCGCATTGGTGACAGCGATGCCACGCCGCGCAGCATGGTCGAGATCAATCCCAGCCATGCCCGCCGCCACGACCGCGATCAGCTTGAGATCGGGCAGCAGATCCAACCGCGCCGCGTCCAGCCGCTCCCCGCCCGAACACAGCACGACTTCCAGTCCCGCGCCGACTTCGCGCAGGAAAGCATCACGATCGGCGCCCCCGTCGTCCAGCCTGACGATATCGAATTCCTCGGGCGAGGGCTTGACCATGGCTTCAATGGCATTCGACATGATCAGCATGCGCGGGCGAGCCACCGTGGTTGCAAATCTATCGTTCATATGTCCTGACCTCACTAGGTTATGCGCTCAGCGATGGCGCGGGGTCCTATAGCGCGCATCCGGTCAATCGGCGCCTGCACGATGGGCAGATCGACGCCCAGCAGGTCGGTGACGCGGCTGCGCATCGCCCGATCATCCTTGAAGGCCGGCCATCGCCAACGGTACGGCATCGCCAAGCGATGAGCCGCCATCGATGGAAAAGGATTGGCCGGTCATATAGCCGGCCTCTTCCGAAGCGAGGAACAGGAAGCCCGCCGCGATTTCTTCCGGCTTGCCCGGCCGTTTGATCGGGATGCGGGCGGCGGTGGCCGAAATCTGGTCGTCGGTCATGTTGGCGTGCAGGCTGTACGTGTCGGTGAGGCCCGGTTCGATCGCGTTGACGGTGATGCCATAAGGCGCCAACTCCAGCCCGGCGCCGCGCACGAAACCGGTGATGGCGGTCTTGAGCGCGCCATAATGCACCATGCCCGCGATCGATTTGCGGTTGCCCGCGCCCGAGGATGTGACGAGGATGCGGCCGGCGGGGCTTTTCTTAAAATAGGGCAGCGCATCTTCGGTCAGCCAGAAGGCGGCTTTCAGCCCGACATTCAGCATCGTGTCGAAATCCTTGTCGGAAACGGTGCCGAGCGGGCCCATCGGAATATAGGCGGCGTTGTGGACGATCACGTCGATGCGGCCGTGCGTTTGCGCCGTTTGCGCAACCATCGTGCGCACCGCTTCCCGGTCGCCCACGTCGATCGCGCTCAAGCTTGCTGTGCCGCCGGCGGCAAGAATGGCGTCCACTGTCTCCTGTCCTGGCGCTGCGGTGCGGGTGGCGACGATCACTGTCGCGCCTTCCGCCGCGAACCGCTCCGCCGTCGCCTTGCCGATGCCACGTCCGCCCCCGGTGACGATCGCGACCTTGCCGTCCAGCTTCCCCATGAATGTCTTTCTGATCTCGTTCGTCTGGCACTGGATATGCAAGCTGGCAATGCGGTGCAAGACGCGAAGCGGTTTACAGGCGGCGGACCCGCCGATATATGAACTGACGCATCGTCAGATGGCCGATAGCTCGGCGCGAAAGACCCGGATATCCGGGCATATAAAAGATTTGGAGCAGTTGATGACCCGAGTGATGGAAGGTGTGCGCGTCCTGGAGGTTGCGCAGTTCACGTTCGTGCCGGCGGCAGGTGGCGTGTTGGCGGACTGGGGCGCGGACGTCATCAAGGTCGAACATCCCGTGCGCGGCGACGCGCAGCGCGGCATCCAGATGCTTCAGCGCCTGGCGGTGAACCCGCAGCGTTCGTCGCTGATGCAGCATCCCAATCGGGGCAAGCGGTCGGTCGGCATCGATGTGTCGACGCCCGAAGGTCAGCAGCTGATCTACGATCTCGCCAAGGAATGCGACGTGTTCCTGACCAATTATCTGCCCCATCAGCGGCAGAAGCTCAAGATCGACGTGGAGCATATCCGCGCCGCCAATCCGAACATCATCTATACGCGCGGATCGGCTTTCGGCGACAAGGGGCCGGAGCGCGACAAGGGCGGATTTGATTCGACCGCTTTCTGGGCGCGCGGCGGATCGGCCAAGTTAGTTGCACCGCCGCAGCTTGGCGGCCCGCTGCTTCAGCCCGGCCCGGCCTATGGCGACACGATCGGCGGCATGAATATCGCCGGCGGCATCGCGGCCGCACTGTTCCATCGTGAAAAGACCGGCGAGGCGACCGAGGTCGACGTGTCGTTGCTTTCTTCGGGCATCTGGGCGACTGCCTGCTCGATTGACGTCGCCATGGAACTCAACGTCAATCCCTTCGCAGCGCAGATGCCCGGCGAGGACGGCGAAGCCAGCACCAACCCGCTGGTCGGCCTGTTCGAAACGCAGGACGGCGGCCACATCAACCTGACCGTGCTTAAGCCCGGCCCGTTCATCCGCGACACGTTCGAGCATCTGGGCATTGGCGAACATGCCGACGATCCGCGCTTTTCGACCGACGCCGAGCTGATGAAACCGGAAAACACCGCCGTCGCTTATGCGCTCATCAAGCAGGCCTTCTTGCGCCAGCCTTTTGCTTACTGGACCGACAAGCTCAAGACGATGAAGGGGCAATGGTCGCCCTACCAGTCGGTTCTTGACGTGGCTTCGGACGAGCAGGTCTTGGCCAACGACCTCATCTTCGAGGTTGAATCGGCCGATGGCGGCGCGCCGATCCGGCTGGTGGCCAATCCCGTCCAGTTCAACCACGCAGGCGTGCAGACGACGCGCGCGCCCGAACCGTCGGAACATACCGAACTGGTGCTGATGGACATGGGCATCGATTGGGACCGGATCGAGGAGCTCAAGAACAAGGGCGCCATCGCCTGAGGGCGGACGCGCATTGCAGACAGGAAGAAGGGGCGGCCGGCGGCACGCCCCTTCTTCGTGACTCACCGGAAGGAGCAGGACAGGCGTGAGCGCGGACGAGGGGTTGGACCGGTGGCTCGCTGCCGCATGGGCAGTTGAAGCGGAGCCTTTTTCCGTAACGGTAGACGGCGCGGCGATCGCCTGCCGTGGATGGAACCTCGCTGCCGCCGATCTGCCGCTGCTGATCCTGGTTCATGGCTATCGCGCCCATGCGCGCTGGTGGGATCATATCGCGCCATCCTTGACGCAGGCCCATCGCGTCGTCGCGCTCGACCTTTCAGGCATGGGCGACAGCGACCGGCGCGCGGCCTATTCGCGTGAGCAGCATGGGCGCGAAATATCGGGCGTGGCGCGTGCGCTGACCAACGCGCCCGCCGTGCTGGTGACGCACAGTTTTGGCTCGATGGGCGGCCTCATCGCCTGCCGGCAAGAGCCCGAACGGTTCAGCCGCCTCATCATCATCGACAGCGGCATCCCGACGCCGGCGGATGTCGGGCACCAGATGAGCCTGTCGCCAAGGCGCGTCTATCCCGACGCAGCGTCAGCCCTGGCCCGCTTCCGCCTTATTCCTCCGGGCCTGTGGCCGAGCGCGGCGGTACTCGACCATATCGCCCGTCACGCGCTGTGCGAGGCGGCGGACGGGTGGACCTGGAAGTTCGACGAAAAGGCGGCCGCTTCACTCAACCTTGAAGCTTATTACGACAAACTGTTCGGCATCATCGTTCCGGTCTATGTCATCCATGGCGAACATAGCGAAATCATGACGCCGGAGCGCCGCGCGCAACTGCGCGCCATGGCGCCGGTGCAGGGCGAAATCTGCATCCCCGCTTCGCATCATCATATCATGATCGAACAGCCGATCGCGCTGGTCACGGCGCTGCTGGGATTGCTGGCCTGCAAGATGTGAGGGAGGGGCCGCCGCTCCCCCGGCTCATCCTTCTGCCTTGTCCTTCGTCGCCTTGTAGATGGCGGCGGTGGCGCTGGTGGAAAGGCCCATGTTCAGCACCTCATGGTCCAACGCGGCTTCGAATGCCGCATCCTCGGCCATGTTGAGGTTGGACTTCATATAGCGATAGCCCATGCGCGGCCCATCGGCGAGTTGGTGCGCGGCCGCCAGCGTCGCCTCGCGCAGTTCCGCGTCGGGATACAGGCGGGTGTAAATGCCTTTGGCGAAGGCATGCTGCGCGCTCAGCTTGTCGCTGAGGAAGAACAGCTCGCGCGCCACGCCCGTGCCGAGTATCTTCGTCCAGAACCAGGTGGACCCGAAATCGCCACCGGCGCCGATGCGGTTGAAAGCAGTCATGAAGGTCGCGGCCTCACCTGCGAAGCGAAGGTCGCATGCGCCGGCGATGCCGACCCCCGCGCCCGCCACCGGCCCGTTTACCATGGCGATCGTCGGCTTGGGCATTTCATGCAGCAGCCGCGACGTTTCGACGAAGCCGCGTAGGCGGGTGAAGCTCTGCTCCACGCGGCTCCCACGTTCTGCATCGGTCGGGCCGGGCCGGCCGCCGCCGTCCTTGAGGTCGCCACCGGCGCAGAAGCCGCGCCCCGCCCCGGTCACCACGACGCAGCCGACCGACGGGTCGCGTGCCGCGTCGGCGGTCGCGTCGGCCAGATCCTTCATGATGAATTCGTTGAGCGCGTTCAGCCGGTCGGGCCGGTTGAGGGTGATGATCTGCACGCCCCGGTCGTTTTCGACCAAGACCAGCGGCTCGGCGGTTTCGGTCACTTGGCCTTCCCCTTGCTCAGCTCCCAATGGCGCGCCATCATCGCGGCGGCGCGCTCGGCCAGCTCGCGGGGCACTTCGGGATAGAGGACCGGCTTGCCCTCGCTGGGCAGCGCGATGACAGCGGTCGATCGCACCGTCTCGTCGCCGCGCTGGTTGATGAACTGCACCTTCACATCGACAAGGTTACGGCCGTCCTCTTGCCGCGTACCGGTGACTTCGCCAGTGATATACTGGGTGTCGCCCATATAGTTGAACTTGCGGATCTCGTCATGGACATGGAGCACGACGCCGTCGTCGCCGGCCCAGTCGGTCAGATAATGATAGAGATAATTTTCGCGCATGACTCCATAATCATAGGCCATGGGGTTGCCGATCGCCTGCGCCCAGACCGGATCCCAATGCAGCCGCTGCGCCACGTCGGGGATGCCATATTCATTCTTGATGTAGAAAGGCGCGATACGCTTGCGGTTCTGATAAGCGAGCCTGCCGACCGTGGGCTTGTAGGGCACGAAGCCGTAGCCGCCGGCATGGAAACAGATGACGTCGGTGACCGTCAGCGGCCCCTTGGCCATCTTGCCGAGGCTATCGCCGACCTTGACCGAAGCGAAATCGCGCACTGCGGCACCCTGCACCTGTTCGGCGGCATAGACTTCATCGATCGCGGCGATATCCTCGTCAGTGTAGGTCGCCGGTTCGATCGCGGAATATTTGCCCTTTTTGGCGGCGGTCTTGCGCTCGGTCAGGACGCGCAGGATGCGGTAGACCGCGACGACCTCGCCGCGCTGGTTGACCTTGACGTCGCGCCGCACGTTGATGACCGACCGGCCGGAAAATTCCGACTGCTTGACCTCGCAGCTTTCCTCACCGTTGAAGCTGTAGAGCGTGTCGCCCGGATAGATGGGGCGATACCAGTCCCAGGTCGACCCCGAGACGAAGACATGCACGCCGCGGAACAGCGATTTCTTGAGCGCCTTGATCTCGTCGGGGACCGGATCGCCCTTCATCGGCGAATTGATGATGCCTGCCATCATGCCGGGCGCGATCACGCTGCCCCAGCGGGTGCCTTTGGCATAGTCGGGGTCGCAATAGAGCGGATTGTCGTCACCCACGCCATGCGCGAAGTTGCGGATATTGTCGGTAGTGGCGGTCTGGATATATTCGCGCGACTTGGCCGGTTCGTCGAAACCAAGCAGCTTT
Organism: Sphingobium sp.; assembly: GCA_040508335.1. Taxonomy (GTDB): domain Bacteria; phylum Pseudomonadota; class Alphaproteobacteria; order Sphingomonadales; family Sphingomonadaceae; genus Sphingobium. Next base: position 46,771 of record JBEVMZ010000212.1, on the reverse strand, counting down.
TTCTGCCGCTCGATATCTTCGTCGGTGATGCTGTACTGCGTGGCCTTCTGCCACTCATCACTTTCAAGAACGCTCTTGTTTTCGGTTGCCACTGGCCATTCCTTTCCTTGCGTCGGGCGACCGTGCGCAGCCGGCCCGCGAGCATGTCCTTCATGCCTGGCGACGCATGCCCGTTTGAGCCGCCTCTTCTCGCTTGTATAACTAGGTAGCCCATGTGGTCCCCATCCTGCAAGGGGCTGGAGCCGGCAGCCCGGCTCGTCTGAAGTTAAAGCTGGTTGAAAGGCACGTCCTTGTCCGCGCGCACGTCGCCGGGCATGCCGAGCACGCGTTCGGCGATCTGGTTGCGCAACACCTCGTCCGCGCCGCCTGCGATGCGCATCACCGACGACCAGATATATTCATAATGAACATCGTGCATGGCGGCGTCGTCCGCCGCGGGGGCGATGGCGTCGAGGCCGCGCACGTCATAGGCGAGGCCCAGCGTCTTCTGGTTGCGCGATGCATAGGCAAGCTTGACCATGCCCGCCAGCGCGCCAGGGTTCTCGCCGCGCGAGACCATGGTGCGCAGCCGCGCCTGGAAATATTTTTCCGCCTGCTGCTCGGCCAGCGCCTGCGCCAGCTGGAGGCGGAGCGCCGCATTGTCGATCGCGGTGCCGCTACCCTGCGGCGTGTCGCGGGCGATCTGGATGATCTCCTCCACCGCGCCACGGTGACTGCCGCTGCCCAGCCGCTCGCCCATCAGCACGGTCATGCAGCAGGCCCAGCCTTCGCCTTCCTTGCCGATGCGGTCGCTGTCGGGAATGCGGACGTCGGTCAGGAAGGTCTCGTTGAAGTCCGACGCGCCCGAAATCTGCTTGATCGGGCGCACTTCGACGCCGGGCGTGCCCATCTTCACGACAAAAAAGGTCAGGCCTTTATGCTTGGGCACGCTCGGGTCGCTGCGGGTGACGAGAATGCCCCACTCGGTAAGATGCGCCCAGCTCGACCAGACCTTTTGCCCGCTGACGACCCATTCGTCGCCATCGCGCACAGCCTTGGTGCGCAGATTGGCAAGGTCGGAACCTGCGGACGGTTCGGAGAAGAGCTGGCACCAGGTGATCTCGCCCTTGAGCGTCGCATCGGCGAAGCGCGCAATCTGTTCTGGCGTGCCGTGCTTGGCGATGACCGGCAGCGCCATGCCGAGGCCGATCGAGACATAGGGCCCCTTGGGCAGCGCATATTTCGCCTCTTCCTCGCCAAAGACCACCGCCTCGATCACCGTGCCGCCACGGCCCCCCAGCGACTTGGGCAGCGTGATGCCGGCATAACCGCCGTCATAGAGCGCGCGCTGCCATGCGCGGCCGCGCCGCATCTCTTCGGCGTCGTCGATCTGAACGCCCTGCGGCAGGACATGGGCGGGCGCATGTTGGGCCAGCCAGGCGGCGGCTTCGGCGCGGAACGCGGCTTCCTCGGGAGTGTCGTTGAAATCCATGGATCAAGCAGCCTTTTCGTGGGCTTCGGGCGTGTTGGCGATGAGGCGGTCGGCCCAATATTGGCGCGACCCCAGCGACACCGCCACGGTACGCTCCCTGCGATAATAAAAATGGCAGTCCGCTTCGAACGTATAGCCGATCCCGCCATGAACCTGAAGATTTTCACGCGCGCCCATTTCGAACGCGGCAAGGCCTGTCAGCCGCGCGGCGGCGGCGGCGGCGGGCAGTTCCTCGGGCGCAGAACCGGCCGCCCAGGCGGCGTAATAGGCGTTGGACCGGCCCATCTCAATCGCGACGGCGAGGTCCGCAAGCTTATGCTTGATCGACTGATAGCTCGCGAGCGCCCGGCCGAAAATCTGCCGGTCCAGCGCATAGTTGCGCGCCATCGACAGGCAGGCGTCGGCCGCGCCAACCGACTCGAACGCCGCCTGCACCGCCGCGCGGTCGAACAGCTCTTCCAGCACCCGCGTGCCGTCGGCCTCGCCCAACAGCTGGGCCTTCGCGCCGTCGAAGCGCAGCGCATAATGGGCGCGCAACTGGTCGAAACTGGCGAGCTTGTCGCGCGTGACGCTTGGCTGGTCCAGCTCGACCAGCGCCAGCGCCAGATCGGCGCCACTGCGCACCAGCACCACCGCGATCTGCGCGATGCCGCCATCGGCGACGGGCGTCTTAATGCCGGTGATCGTACCGTCTTCATATTCGGCATGCACGGCGTCGGCGGTCCAGCCCGCCTTGCCCTCGGCATAGGCGAAGGTGCCCACGACCTCGCCCGAGGCCAGTCGGGGCAGCCATGCCTGCTGCTGCTCAGGGGTGCCCGCGAGGCGGATGGCGTCGGCGGCCAGAACGATCGAAGAGAAGAAGGGCAGCGACACATTGGCGCGCCCCAATTCCTCGCTGATGACGCCAAGGTCGATCTGCGTCATGCCCAGACCGCCCGCATCCTCCGGGATGGCCGCGCCGAGAAAGCCCATCTCGGTCAATTGGCGCCAGAGCGGCTCGTCCCATTCGGCGCCTGCGTCAATCAGCTTGCGCAGCCGATCCGGGGTCGACATCTCGCCCAGCATTTCCCTGGCCTGTTCGGCCAGCATCTTTTGTTCGTCCGACAAATCGAAATTCATGTATCCGGCGCCTTCTCTCTGCGCGTTGCCCGCCAACCACGAGTTCGTCAACTAGGCTAACTAGCTGACCAACGCAATCGCCGCTCTGCGTCCGGTTCGTGCTTGCATCGCCCTTGCATCGCGGCGTCAGTGCGCTAGGCAACGGAACAGGAAGGAACTTGCCATTGGACGGACAGACCAGCCCCGGGTCCACGCCCCAGTCGCCCCGCGCCCTTGTGGACGGACTTGTCGATCTGCTGCAACTGGAACAAATCGAAGTCGACCTGTTCCGTGGCGGACGGACCAGCGAACCATGGGTGCGCGTGTTCGGGGGACAGGTGATCGGGCAGGCGCTGATGGCCGCTTGCCGCACGGTCGAAGGGCCGCGCCTGCCGCACTCGCTCCATGCCTATTTCATGCGACCGGGCGATCCGCATTTGCCGATCGTCTATCAAGTCAGCCGCGACCGCGACGGCGGCAGCTTCAGTTCGCGCAGGGTCGTGGCGATCCAGCATGGCAAGCCGATCCTCAACCTGTCGGCCTCCTTCCATGGCGAGGAAGAAGGGGTGTCGCATCAAACGCCCATGCCCGACATCCCTCCGCCCGAAGCGCTGGAGAATGAGCGGACGCTGATCGGCCGCCGCATCGCGGAAGTATCGGAAGAGCGGCGGCGCCTGTGGCTGCGCGAGCGGCCGATCGAGTTCCGCCCGGTCGATCCGGAGGACTTGCTGGCGACCCGACCCGCAGCGCCGCATCAGGCCTATTGGCTGCGCGCGGTCGCCCCCCTGCCTGACGATCAGGTGCTGCATAGGGTACTGCTCGCCTATGCGTCCGACATGATGCTGCTTTCGACCAGCCTGCTGCCGCACGGCCTGAGCTGGGTACGCGGCAATGTGCAGGAAGCGAGCCTTGACCATGCTCTCTGGATCCATCGCCCCTTCCGCATCGACGACTGGTTGCTTTACACGCAGGACAGTCCCTGGGCCGGCGGCGGACGCGGCATGAACCGGGGGTTCATCTACGCGCGCGACGGAACGCTGGTGGCGTCGGTGGCGCAAGAGGGGCTGATCCGGGCATTGCGTCCGCCCGTGGGCTGAGCCGTGCCGCCTAAAAAAATCACATTTGGGAGAGTGACGATGCGTGGTGACCGGACACATCCCTGTCGGGCCGAAAGGCCGCTGCGATGAGCGATCGGGCCAGGACGGTCCTGCTGATGACGGCGCTGCTGCTGGCGGAAGTCAGCGGGTCGTTCGAAACGGCGATGATCTATGCGGCGCTCAACAAGCTGATCGCCGCCTTTGGCGACCCGGTGAAGGTGGGCTGGCTGGTCACGGCCTATATGCTGGTCGGCGCGGGCGCTGCGGCGGTCGCGGGGCGGCTTGGCGATATTTTCGGCCGCCGTCGGGTGATCGAGATTCTGCTGGGGATGGGCTTGCTGGGTGCGGTAATAAGCGCGTCGACCGACCATTTCGGCATGGTGCTCTTCGGCCGCATTCTGCAAGGCGTCACGGGCGCCCTGTTTCCGCTCTGCATCGGGCTGGTGCGTGAAAAACTGCCGCCCGCTCTGGTGCCGGTCAATGTCGGGCTGATTGTGTCTGGGGCGGGGGTCGGCACGGCGCTGGGGCTGGTCCTGGGCGGAGCGATCGTCGACAATTTCTCCTGGCACGGCATCTTCTGGATGAGCGCCTCGCTGTGCGCCATTTCTATCGTGGCCGTGCGCCTGTGGGTGCCCCGGTCGGAACCAGCGCCACGCGCGGGCAAGCTGGACTGGGTCGGGGGCGTGCTGTTCGTACCGGCCATCTTCGGCGTTCTGCTCTACATCACCAACGGCAAGAATTGGGGCTGGACGGACCCGCTCGCGCTTGCGTTGCTGGTGGGTTCGGTGCTGCTGATGGTCATATGGGTGATGCAGGCGCTGCGGTCGACCGACCCGCTGATCAACGTGCGGCTGTTTCGTAACCGTAACGTGCTGGTCGCCAATCTCGTCGCGGCGCTTATCTGCGTGGCTGGGTTGCAGCATTCGCTCGTCATGTCGGTGCTGCTGCAGGCGCCGCTCTGGACCGGCGTTGGCCTGGGCGTCAGCGCGACGGTGGCCGGCCTCATCAAGCTGCCCGCCAATGCATGCGCCTTCTTCGCCGCGCCGCTCAGCGGCTGGGCGCAGTCGCGCATTGGCGGACGGTGGGTCATGGCGGCGGGCGGCGCAATCAGCACGATGGGCTGGATATCGGCGATGATCTTCCACGACAGCGCTCTGCATATAGGGTTGGCGCTGGTCGTCATATCGTGCGGCGGCACGATCCTGTTCGCGGTCGGTCCCAACATTATCGTCGATTCGGTCCCGGCCGACCGTACCAGCGAGGCGGTGGGCATGATGACCGTTGTGCGTCAGGCCTTCATCGGCATCGGCGCGCAACTGATGTCGGTGCTGATGGCATCGGACACGGTGTCGCTCGTGCCGGGCGGTCAGCCGCGCTATCCGACGGAAGACGCCTTCATGCTGGCGATGGGCGTGATCGTCGTCGTGACGGCTGCCGCCTCGCTCCTGTCGCTAACCCTCCCGCAACGGCCGAAACCGGCGCTGGAGCCGTAAGCCCCCCTAGCCGGGCGGCAAGCGGATGGCGCGTCCGGCGGATAGCCGGCGGGTGAGACAGCCGTTGCGCACCAGTTCCGGCATCAAGCGGCCGCATCGCCGCGCCGCCTGGGGACAAGCAGCCTCGCCCGGCTCAGCGTCCCGCGATGCGTGCCAGCCTTTCCGCGATGATCGCTTCGGCCTCGCCCATGATACGATCGATCAGTTCGCGGACCGTGGGGATGTCGTGGATCAACCCCTGAACCATGCCGGCCCAATAGATGCCCGCGTCGATGTCGCCGGTTTCCAGAACCACGCGTCCCTGCGCGCCCGACACGAGCGGTTGCACATCGGCGAAGGTCGAATCGGGGCGCGCCAATATCTCGACCACCTTGTCCGATACGCTGTTCTTGCCCACCCGCGCGGTGTTGTGCAGCTTGCGGAAGATGAGGTTGGTGCCACGTTCGTCATTGGCCAGATAGGCCTGCTTGACGCCCGGATGGACCGGCGCTTCCTGGGTGGCGCAGAAGCGTGTGCCCATGTTGATGCCCTCCGCGCCCAGCGCGAGTGCGGCGACCAGGCCACGCCCGTCGCCAAAGCCGCCCGACGCCAGCATCGGGATCTTGACCTTGTCGGCGGCGGCGGGGATGAGGATGAGGCCGGGGATATCGTCCTCGCCCGGATGGCCCGCGCATTCGAAACCGTCGATCGAAATGGCGTCGACCCCCTTGCGCTCGGCCGACAACGCGTGGCGCACGGCGGTGCATTTATGCACGACGGCGATCCCTGCCGCGCGGAACATCTCCCACAATTCGGCGACCGCCGGGGTGCCCGCGGTTTCGACGACGGTGATGCGCGCGTCGATAATGGCCTGCGCATAAGCCTTATAGTCGGGCGAATTGATCGTCGGAAAGACGGTCATGTTGACGCCGAAGGGCTTCGCCGTCATCGATCGGCACCGCTCGATCTCCGCCGAAAGCGCCTCAGGCGTCGGCTGGGTCAGGCCGGTAAGGATACCAAGGCCGCCGGCTTCCGATACGGCCGCTGCCAGTTCGGCGCGGCCGACGCCCTGCATGCCGCCCTGGACAATAGGGTGTTCGATCCCTAAAAGTTGCGTGATCCTGGTCTGCATTCCATCCCCCTCAGCCGCTTCGGCTCGACACAGCTATATTACTTAGTTAGATAACGCGTGAAGATGTCTCGTGCAAGCGCGCGCGCTGCGCGGGCAGGATCGAGGAGCGTTCGTGGATATCCGTAATCCGTTCGACTTCGTCGGCAAGGTGGCAGTGATTACTGGCGGCGGCACCGGCATCGGCCGCGCATCCGCGCGTCTGTTCGCCGAATTTGGCGGCGATATCGTGGTGGCGGGGCGCAAGCCCGAGCCCTTGGAAGAGACTGCCGCCATAGTGCGGGCGCTCGGCCGCAAGGCGACAGTGGTGGCCACCGACGTCCGGGACGAAGCCGCGTGTGAGGCACTGATCGCGCAGGCAGCGTCCGATCATGGACGGATCGACTTTCTGGTCAACAATGCCGGGGGCAGCCGGGCCAAATCCTATGCGACCTGGACGCTCAAGGATTTCGACGACATGATGGCGCTCAACGTCCGCAGCGTCTGGGTTCTTTCCCGTGCCGCGGCCGCGCATATGCACAATGTCGGCGGCGGCGCGATCGTCAACATCTCCTCGGGCGCCAGCCTTGCGCCAATCGTCCATTCGTCGCCCTATGGCGTTGCCAAGGCGGGGGTCAACAATCTGACCGCCGTGATGGCCGTCGACCTTGGCACCTGGAACGTACGCGTCAACTGCATCGCGCCCGGCGCCATCAAGTCGGAAGGCTTCGTGCGGGCGATGGAGAAGATGGGCGCCGAGCCGGACGAAGCGGGCGGTAACAATCCGGTGGGCCGCGCGGGGTGGTCGGACGAGATCGCCTGGCCCGTAATCTTCTGCTGTTCGTCGGCGGCGGGCTATCTCAACGGTCAGACCATCTATGTCGGCGGTGGTCCGATCGGCGCGGGACGCTCGCCCGAAATCGGCTGAGCCACTTCTCCGCTTGTCGAGATCAGAACTGACTGGCGGCGGACGGGAGGACTGCGAACGTCTTGGGCGAGGGCGGGACGGTCAATATGCCTTCAGCAACCCTGGGGCCGTCAGGCGGGTGCCGGCGCCTTGTACACGCGCGCGGCGTCGAGCCGTGCTAGGTCGTCGGCGTCCAGCTTGATCGTGAGCGCGCCGGCGAGCTGGTCGAGCTGCGCTACACCGGTCGCGCTGGCGATGGGCGCGGCGATGGTGGGCTGGGCCAGGAGCCAGGCGATCGCGATCTGCGCATTGCTCGCCTGATGCTTTACCGCAATGCCGTCCATCACCGACAGCAGGTCAATCCCGGCGTCCGTCAGATATTTTTCGACGATAGCGCCGCGCTTCGACAGTTCCATATCGTCCCTCGAGCGATATTTGCCCGTGAGGAAACCGCTCGCGAGGCTGAAGAAGGGGATGACCGCCACGCCGCGCTCCGCGCATAACGGTTGGAGTTCGGCCTCGAAATCATCGCGGTCGAACAGATTGTAGAGCGGCTGGAGCGTCGCATAGGCAGTCACCCCCTTTTCTGCCGAGACGTCCAGCGCCGAGCGCAGCCGGTCGGCGGAAAAATTGGACGCGCCGATCGCACGCACCTTGCCCTGCTTCACAAGCAGGTCGAAGGTTTCGGCCACCTCCTCCTGCGGCGTGCGATCGTCGTCGCTATGCGCCTGGTAAAGGTCGATATAGTCGGTCTGCAACCGCTGGAGCGAGGCTTCCACCGCTTCCACCATATAGCCGCGCGACAGGCCGCGCTTGCCGTTCGCCATCGGCATGCCGAGCTTGGTGGCGATCACCACCTTGTCGCGGTTGCCCCGGGCCTTGACCCATTCGCCGATCACCCGTTCGGAAGTGCCCACGCCGCCTTCGGCAAGCTGAAGATAGACATCGGCGGTGTCGATGGCATCGAACCCGCGATCGACGAAGGCGTCGAGAATCTCGAACGATTTCGCCTTGTCCACGGTCCAGCCGAAGATGTTGCCGCCAAACATAAGCGGCGCGATGCTGATGCCCGAATTTCCCAGCGCACGCTTTTCGATCATGGCCTTCTATCCTTCCTGGGATCGCGGACGGTCGGCCGTCCTCATTTTATTCGACCGTTAAATGGAAGGAGGCTGATTGAAAAGCCGATAGCCTCCCTTTTTGCACCATGGGCACGCCGCCCGCGCCCTTCATCAGCGCAACGCCAGCGACGTGGACAGTGTGTTCAGCCTCGCGGTCACACCACCCCGCCGTCGCAGCGGACGATCGCGCCGGTCACGAAGCTGGACGAGGGGCTAGCAAGATAGAGGGCGGCCGTCAGTATCTCTTCGGGCCTGCCGGGCCGACCGATGAAATTGCTCGACGTCTCGCGCGCTTCGGGCGTCCAGGCGTCGGCGATATCGGTGAGGAACGGCCCGGGCGAAAGCGTGTTGACCCGAACCTTGGGTGCATATTCCTTGGCCATCGAGATGGTCATCGCATTCTGCGCCGCCTTGGCCGACCCATAGGGCACGACGGCGGGCAGAGGGATCAGCGCGCCGCTCGACGACACGTTGATGATCGACCCACCGTCCCCTTCGGCCATGCGCCTGGCGACCTGCGCGGCCAGCCGGAACGGCCCCTTGAAGTTGAGGCCCACGACGCTGTCGAACAATTGCTCGGTCACCTCATGACTGGGGACGCGGGGCCCCATGCCGGCATTGTTGACGAGGATGTCGATGCGCCCGAACTCGGCATAGACGGTGTCGATCAGTGCGTCGATTTCAGGCCATTTCGCCATATGGACGCCGACCGCCAGTGCGCGGCGGCCCATCGCCCGCACTTCGGCCGCTACCTTCTCGCAATTTTCGAGCTTGCGGCTTGCGACAATGATGTCGGCGCCGCGCTGCGCGAACGCCTTCACCATCTGATAGCCCAGGCCCCGGCTGCCGCCGGTGACTAGGGCGACCTTGCCGCTCAGGTCGAACAGCGGATCGATCGCGCTCATTGCGCCGCCTCGACGACCAGGGGCTCTGCCAATATGTCCGCATATCGCGCGCGCACGGCGGCAAGCTGCGTGGGCACATGGTAGGACGGAAACAGTCCTTCGGCGGGCTGCGCCTTGCGGGTAAAGGCCTTTGCCACCTGGACCTTGTGCACTTCGGTTGGGCCGTCGGCCATGCCCAGGCTCGGCAGGCTCTGCCACATTTCCGAAAGGATGGTTTCCGCGGTCATGCCGTAGGAGCCGTGCAGATGCATCGCGCGATAGACGACGTCGTGCATCAGCTTGGCCATAGCCACCTTGCACATGGCGATGCCGGTGCGGGCGGCGCCGTGCGGCTGCGTGTCGATGATCCAGGCGGTGTGCAGCACCATCAGGCGAAACTGCGCGATTTCGATCGCCGAATCGGCGATTGCGCCCTGCACGAACTGATGGTCGGCCAGCAGCTTGCCCTGCGTGCTGCGCGACACCGACCGTTCGACCATCATTTCAAAGGCGCGGTTGCAGCGACCGACCGTGCGCATCGCATGGTGCACGCGCCCCCCGCCCAGCCGGGCCTGTGCCACCTTGAAGCCTTCGCCCGGACCGCCCAGCATCGCGTCGCGCGGCACGCGCACCTGATTGTAGCGGATATAAGCGTGGCTGGCGTCATCCTCGCCTGGATGGCCCATCGTTCCGACATTGCGAAAGATCTCTATGCCCGGCGTGTCGGCGGGCACGACGAGCATGGACATGCGCGCATGCGGCGGCGCGTCGGGATCGGTCACGGCCATGACGATCAGGAATTCGGCGAAGCGGGCGTTGGAAGAGAACCATTTCTCGCCCTCGATCACCCATTGGTCGCCATCTTCATAGGCGCGGCACTTGAACTGCTTGGGGTCCGCCCCGCCCTGCGGCTCGGTCATGGAAAAACAGGAGACGATATCGCCGTCGAGCAGCGGCTGAAGATATTTGCGCTTTTGTTCGGGCGTGCCGAACATCGCGAGGATTTCGGCATTGCCGGTGTCGGGCGCGGCGGTGCCGAATATCGTCGGCGCCCAAGCGGAGCGGCCGATTATCTCGTTCATAAGGCCCAGCTTGAGCTGCCCGAACCCCTGTCCGCCCAAATGCGGGTCAAGGTGGCAGGCCCACAAACCCTGCGCCTTCACCTGTTCCTGCAACGGCCGGATAATCTCCCGCGAGGCGCGGTGCTTTACATTGTACATGACGGCGTGGCCGGGGAAAAGCAGATCGAGCGGCTCGCACTCACGCTTTACGAAGTCCAGCATCCAGTCCAGCTTCTCCTGAAACGCCGGATCGGTCGAAAAATCCCACATATATGCTCTCCCGTTCACGCCAGTGCAGCGACAGATCGCCTCGCCTGTGGTTGACACATTGATGTCATTATAGGACATATGTGTCAACGATCATGTGCACTTCGATGCTAGACTGGCGTTTGGCACTCCTGTGTCTCATTGACAGCGTAAGACACGACTGCCCGCCCTTGGGAGACTGGAATGACCGCCGATACCGCCGCATTGTACAATGTCGAACGGCTCACCAACTGGCTGGACGACAATATCCCCGAAATGGGCGACGGACCGCTAAAGGTCGACTTCCTGCATGGCGGCACGAGCAACGTCATCCTGACACTCGACCGTGGCGGCGAGACGCTGGTGCTGCGCCGGCCACCGGTGGTTCCGCCGCCGGGAAGCGAGAAGACCGTATTGCGCGAAGCCCGCATCCTGACGGCACTCAACGGCACAGCCGTGCCCCATCCGGTCTGTCGCGGTAGCTGTGCCGACCCGGGCGTCATCGGCTCGCCCTTCTACGTCATGGACAAGGTCGACGGATGGGCCGCGCAGATCATCGATGAGCGCATTTATCACAAGGCGCCGTTCGATAAGGCGCCTTACGAATATGGCATCGCCTATGCGATGGTCGACGGGCTCGTCGCGCTCGCCAATGTCGATTATCGCGCGGTCGGACTGGAAGGTTTCGGCAAGCCCGACAATTTCCTGGAGCGGCAGGTGGACCGCTGGGAAGGCCAGATCAGGAGCTACAAGCAACTCTACGATTATGAAGGCCGCGACCTGCCCGGATATGAATTGGCCCGCGACTGGCTGCGCGCCAATATTCCTTCGAGTTTCAAGGCGGGGATCATCCATGGCGATGTGGGCACGCCCAACGCCCTGTTTGCCGATGGCCCGCCGGCGCGGCTGACGGCCCTGATCGACTGGGAGCTGTCGACGATCGGCGACCCGCTGATGGATCTGGCCGCCTTCACCAATTCGATGCGCGACGACGCAGAGCCGGACCTGATCCCACCCAAAGGGCTCTATGCCAGCGAAAATTGGCCGACGCGGCAGGAGATGGCACGCTATTATGCCGCGGGTACGGGCCGCGACATGACCGACTTCGATTATTATGCGGTCCTGACCCAGTTCAAGGCCGGCTGCATCCTCGAATATAAGGTGGCGCAGGCGGCAGCCGGTATACTGCCAAAGCAGACGGGGACATTCTTCTCCCGCCTCGTCCTTGAAAATTTCGCGGCCGCCGAAAAGCTGATCCGCAAGATCGGATGATCGCCGGGCGGAGCGGTCAGGCGTTCGCGGCCGGGTCCTCATCGGCCTCGCGCTCGATCCGGCGCAGATTTTCCTCGAGCCGCTGGCGCACCTGGCCCAGGCCCCGCGCCGTGGCGGCGACCGCGTCCCCGTCCAGCCCGGTGGTCAGCCGGCCGGCGAGGGCCAGTCCCTTTGCATCATTGTCCCTCTGCATCGCCTGGCCCGCGTCGGTCGGCACCAGCAGCCGCGCGCGCTTATGATCGGGATTGTCCTCGAACGCGACCAGCCCGCGCGCGACCAGCGCGTCGGCGGCGCGCTGTATGACCTGACGGGCATGGCCCAGGCTCCGGCCGATCTGCGACACGGTCGGCGCCCGCTGTGCGCGCATCACGGCGGACAGGACGATGCCTTCCATTTCCGTCAGCCCCGCCTCGATGCGAATGCGGGCGAAAGCGGCAACGGTGCGTCCGCGCGTGCGGGCAAGTTCGTCTAGCAACTGGACAAGGGCGGGGGCAGCGTCGGTCATCGACACTCCATTGTCATAATGGAACAAAAATGACAACTGCAGGACGGCACTGTCATAGGCTCATGCCGCGCCCGTCGATGATATCCTGCAACGCCTGCTCGAACCAGCCCCGTGCCGCCGGTCGCATCGGCCCAGCAAACTCCTCGAGCGGCAGAAGTGTGCGATAGGTGACGAAGCCCGCGCACAGCGCCAGGATCGCCGCTGCCTTCTCCCGGTTCCCGGCGCCGCCGATCCAGACGGCGAGCGGCTCCAAGATGCGGCCGCGCAGGAAATCGAGCGCGACATTCTGCGCCACGGGCACGGGCGCAGCCTGCGCCAGGATCAGAAGGGCGCTGCCGCCGCCGGTGCCGTCGATCAGCATTGCGGCGACCTCGCGGCCGAAATCGGCGCGGCTGCGGCTACGCAGCGCTTCTGTATCGAGGCTGGCTTCGAGCGCGGCGGCGAAAAGCTTTTCCTTCGACCCGAAATAGCGCGCGACCAGCGCGACGTTGATCCCTGCAAGCGCTGCAATGTCACGCAGGCCGGCATGGGCATAGCCGTGCGCGGCGAAGGTCTGCCGCGCCGCTTCGAGGATACGCGCGCGGGTACGCGTCGCATCGCGCATAGTGGGTAAACGCTTGTTGACATCGTCGGGACTGCTGGCCATGCTGCCTACTCGAAAAAGCGGCGGCGCAGGTCAAGCGCCTTGTCCACCCGGGAGAGTGATCATGCAGAACGGCCAGCCCCCCTCATCCTTCCTCCGTATCGGCGATGAGGCTCTGTCGACCGGGTCCGGTGGTCGCTTTGCCCATCATCACCCCGTGACCGGTGAATTGCAGGCACACGTTCCGCTCGCCGGGGCGGCGGAAATCGACCGCGCGGTCGAAAAGGCGCTCGCCGTCGCTGAGGAATGGCGCCGCTGGCGGCCCGAGGCGCGGCGCGACGCGATCCGCCGGTTGGCGCAACTGGTGCGCGACAATGCGACCGAATTCGCCCGGCTCGCCGCGCTAGACGGCGGCACGCCGCTGCCAGCGGGCACGCATATGGCGGTTCTGGCGGCGGACTGGCATGATTATTATGCCGGCTGGTGCGACAAGATCGAAGGGTCGATGAATTCGACCTTCGATACGCGCGGCGAATTTTCCTACACTGCGCCCGAACCCTATGGCGTGATCGGCATCATCATCACCTGGAACGGGCCGCTGATCTCGCTCGGCATGAAGGTCGCGCCCGCGCTGGCGGCGGGGAATTGCATCGTCGTGAAGCCCGCCGAAGTCACACCCTTTGCGCCCGACCTCTATGCACGGCTGGCGCTCGAGGCCGGTATTCCCGACGGGGTGCTCAGCATCCTGGTGGGTGATGCGGGCGCGGGCGAGGCGCTGGTGCGCCATCCCAAGGTGGAAAAGATCAGCTTCACCGGCGGGCCGATCGCCGCCCGCGCGATCCTGACCGCCTGCGCTGAGCAGTTGAAGCCCGCCGTGCTCGAACTGGGCGGCAAATCGGCAAGCCTCCTCTTCCCCGACACCGATCTCGACGCCGCATGCGCGCGCGCGATCCAGTGGACGATCGGCGTGATGGCGGGCCAGGGCTGCTCCCTGCCTACGCGCCTGCTGGTCCATGAATCGATCCACGACGCGGCGATCGAAAAGCTCAAGACCATCGCCGCATCCTACAAGGTCGGCGATCCCTTCGATCCCGAGGTACGGGTCGGACCGCTCATCAACGTGGCTGCCTGCGACCGGGTGATGGGCATGCTCGATCGGGTGCGCGCCGAGGGCAGCGGGCGGATCGTGCTGGGTGGCCAGCGCTGTGGCGGGGAACTGGCCGGCCGTAACTATATCGAACCCACGATCATCACCGATGTCGATCCGGACAGCGAAATCGCGCAGGTGGAGATTTTCGGCCCGGTGTTGCTCGTCATGAAATTCCGGGATGAAGACGAGGCGGTGCGCATCGCCAACAACACCCAATATGGGCTGGCCGCTTATATTCAGTCCGACGACGTGCGCCGTGTCCATCGCCTGGCGGAGCGGCTGAAGGCGGGCGGCGTCTATGTGAACGGCGCGTCGCAAATCTGGCCGCACACGCCCTTCGGCGGCCTGGGCGTCAGCGGCTTCGGCAAGGAAGGCGGCCGCGCCGGTCTGGACGAGTTCCTGCGCTACAAGACGGTGTCGATCGCCTGAGGCGGACCACACCCATGCTATCAGTCCGCCGCCCGCCGAAAAAGCGCGGCGAGGAACGAGGAGAGGATCGGGCGATGAAGCTGTGGTGCTTCAGGACGGCGCGTTGCGTGTAGACGATATCGCCGAGCCGACGCCCGGCGCAGGACAGCTGCTGGTCGGCACTCGCGCCTGCGGCATTTGCGGCACCGATCTGCACGCGCACCATCATCTCGACAGCTTCCTGGCCGGGTTGGCGCGCACCGGGACGCCGATGCCGGTCGATCCGCATCGCCCGGTCGTCATGGGGCATGAATTTTGCGGCGAGGTGCTCGACCATGGGCCGGACACGCCCGCACGGCTCAAGGCCGGCACGCTGGTCGTCGGCCTGCCCTATGCCACCGGACCGGCAGGCGCGGAATATGTCGGCTATTCCAACCGCTTTCCCGGCGGCTTTGCCGAGCGCATGGTGCTGACCGAAAAGCTGTTGTTCGAAGTGCCCAACGGCCTGCCCGCCGAACAGGCGGTGATGACCGAACCCTTCGCGGTCGGCTTTCACGCGGTCGCCAAGGCCGGCGTGCCCGGCGACAGTGTCATCATGGTCGTGGGCTGCGGGCCCATCGGCCTTGCCGTGATCGCCGCGCTCAAGGCGCGGGGGCTCGGCCCGGTGGTCGCGATGGACTATTCGCCCGGCCGCCGCCGCTTCGCCGAAGCGATGGGCGCCGACGAGGTGGTCGACGCGGCGCTGGAAACGCAGCGGCAGGTCTGGGCGCGCACCGGCGCCGGGGGCAAGGGCAAGCGCGCGGTGGTGTTCGAATGCGTCGGGCGTCCAGGCGTGGTGCAGGCAATCATCGATGACGTCCCCAAGCGGCGCTGGTCGTCGTCGTCGGCAATTCGCTGGAGCCCAGTTCGATCGACCAGGTCGTTGCCTTCAACAAGGAATTGGAGCTGCGCTTCGTCATGAACTATACGCCCGGCGAATTCCGCGACACGCTGTACGCCATCGCCGAAGGGCGGATCGACACGCGGCCGATGCTGACCGGCACGACGGACGCGCAGGGCGTGGCGCAGGCGTTCGACGACCTGCGCGATGCCGAGCGTCACGCGAAGATCGTGCTGCGATGGTAGCGATTGCCTGTCCGATAGACCTAGTTTACCCGCACCCGCGAACAGCAAGGCAGGCAAGATGATCCGCAACCATTACGATCCCGACCACGAAGCCTTTCGCGACAGTTTCCGCGCGTTTCTGGACCGGGAAGTCGTGCCGCATCGCGAGCGTTTTCGTGAACAGGGAATGGTGGACCGCGAGGTTTATACCAGGATGGGGCAACAGGGCTTCCTCTGTTCCTGGGTGCCGGAGGCCTATGGCGGCCTTGGCCTGGCGGACTATCGGTATGACCAGATCATGCAGGAGGAATGCGCCCGCAGCCTGGAATCGGGCATCTGGACCGGTGCACTCAACCGCAATTCCCCGCCCTATATCGCCAAATATGGCAGCGAGGAGCAGAAGACCCATTATCTTCCGAAGCTGGCATCGGGCGAGATGTTGTGCGCCATCGCCATGACCGAACCAGACGCCGGTTCCGACATAGCCGGGTTCAAGACCCGCGCCGACCGGCAGCCCGATGGAAGCTGGCTGCTGAATGGCTCTAAAACCTATATTTCCTACGGGCTGATCGCCGAGCTTTTCGTCGTCGCGGCCAAGACGAACCCCGACGATCCGCGCGCGCTGGGCCTCTTCCTGGTCGAGGCGGGGATGCCGGGCTTCCGCAAGGGGCGCAAGCTGGACAAGCTGGGCTTCCGCACGCAGGACACTGCCGAGCTTTTCTTCGAGGACGTGGTGCTTCAGCCGATCAATATTATCGGCGATCCGCACAAAGGCTTCGACTATATGCGCGGCGGCCTTGCCGAAGAGCGGCTGACGACGTCCGGCCAGTCGCTCCCCTGGTCGCGCCGCGCCATCGAACTGACCCTGGACTTCGTGACCGAACGCAAGGCGTTCGGCCAGCGCGTCGTCGATTTTCAAAACACGAAGTTCAAGCTCGCCGAGATGATGACCGAAGTGAACGCGACCCAGGCGTTTCTCGACCATTGCGTGCGCCTGTTCAACGGCGGCGAACTGGACCCGGCGACGGCCGCATCGCTAAAGCTCAAGACCTCGGAAATCCAGGGCCGGATCGTCGACGAATGCGTGCAGCTGCACGGGTCGGCCGGCTATATGTGGGAATATCCGATCACCCAGCTTTACGCCGACGCGCGCATCTTCCGTATCTTTGCCGGCACGTCCGAAGTCATGAAGATCGTGATCGCGCGCGACATGCTCGACCGCTTCAACGGGCGCTGAAACGGGCCGGCCGCGTCTCACGCAGGGCGGCTACCCCCTCGGCGAAATCGGGATAGGCGAGGCTTTCGAGCAGCAGGTCGTAATCCTTCGTCGTTGCCTGCGCGAAGCTTTGCGTCGCAGCCGCCTGCAACTGGCGCTTGATGAGGCTAAGGGCACGCGGCGCCGCGCCCGCCGCGATGGCGCGGGCATAGTCGAGCGCCTCCGCCAGCAGCGCGTCGGGCGGCACGACCCGCGTGGCGAGGCCGATGCGCAAGGCGTCGTGCGCGTTCACCCGTCGGCCCGACATCAATATGTCGCTGGCCGCGCCCAGACCGGCGATGCGCGTCAGCAGCCACGGCAGGCCCCATTCCGCCGAGAGGCCGAGGCTTGGGAAGGCCGCACTTAAAAACGCATCCTCGCTCATGAAGCGCAAGTCGCAGGAAGCGGCGAGCACCAGCCCGACCCCGACGCACGGGCCGTTGATCGCCGCGATTACGGGTTTGGGCAGGGCGAGCGGAAAACTATAGGCGTTCATCGCCTCGGCCGGTCCGTCCAACCCGGCGAAACGCGCGGGCACCTGGCCGGGTCGGGACATGTGATAGTCGGCCCCGCGCCGCGCGACCAACGAATCAAGCAGACCAAGATCGGCGCCAACGCAAAAGCCCCGTCCCTCCCCCGCCAGCAGGATCACGCGCGCGTCATCGGCCCGGAACGCGGCGGCCACCGCCTCCTCCAGCGCCTCATGCATTGGCAGATCGAGCGCGTTAAGCCGATCCGGCCGGTCGAGCATGATCGTGCCCACGCCATCGGCCACTTCGAAACGCACACCTTCGGCCATGGCCTGCTCCTTATTGATTTCCCAGCCCCGCGACTGGCAGGACCTCGCGCAGCCCCGCGTCGGGGGCGTCGTCCTTCCACCGCACGGAGCCGAAGGGGCGCTCCAGCATCCGCCGCGCGCGAAGCGCCTCGGGCCCGGTATGAAATTCCGCCGCCGCCTTATGAAGGTCGATGTCCATCACCGTGTTGCGGTTGCGCTGGCGCAGATAGTCCATCCAGGTCGGACAATGGAAACGTTCGGTCCACATCCACGGATCGGCGATGTTGCGCGCGATCGACCAGTCATAGGCCCCGTTGCGATAGCGGCTGAGCTGGAGCCGCTGCATCACGCCGTAAAAATCCCGCGCCCGTGCAGGATCGACGCGATAGTCGATTTCAACGACGATCGGACCGCTGCGCGGCGTAAGCGCCAGTCCGATCTCGGGATCGTCCAGCTCGATCGGGGTCTGGTCCCCCTCTTCCACCGGCGGCATGCGCAGCCATCGGCCCAGGAGCGGCGTCAGCCCCATGGCAAGCGCGGACAACAGCAGCGCATGGGCGACGCCCTCGTCCTGCGCGATATGGCCCCAGAACCAGCTGCCGATGGCGACGCCGCCGGCGATCGCCGCCTGAAACGCGGCGAGCATGCGCCCAGCGACCCAGCGCGGCGCGGAAAGCTGAATGCCGATATTGAACAGCGTCACCGACACCATCCACCCCGCGCCGGCGATGAACAGCGCGATCGACGAGAGCAGCAGCCAAGGGCTGAGCGCGACGATCGCCGTTGTCGCCGCCATGACCAGCGCGCACAGCGACACCGCCTGCTCGGACGACAGGCGGCCGCGCACTCGTTCCATATTGAGCGCGCCTGCGACGGCGCCCATGCCGAACGCGCCGAGGATCAGGCCGTAGGTCAACGCCCCACCCCCCAGCAGATCGCGCGCGACCACCGGCATCAGGGCGGATACGGCGCCGCCGGCCAGGCCGGTCGCGAAGGTGCGCCACAACACCGTGCGGATCGAGGGCGAATGGACGATATAGCGGAATCCGGACGTCATCGCTCGGTGGATTCTCTCGGGCGGCAGGCGCGAGGGCACCGCTTCGCGCCGCCACAGCAGCATCACGACCAGCAGCGGCAGGTAGAAAAGGGCATTGACCGCAAAGGCCGCGACCGCGCCCGCCGCCGCGACGATCAGGCCGCCGATCGCCGGGCCGAAGCTGCGCGCGATATTGTAGCTGATCGAATTGAGCGCCACCGCTTGCGCAAGGGCGTCGCCGGGCACCTGTTCCGTGACCGACGCCTGCCAGGCCGGGCCGAACAGCGCCATGCCGCTGCCGATGGCAAAGCAGAAGGCGAGCAGCAGCCAGGGCGTCAGCAATCCTAAGAGGGTGACGAGCGCCAGCAGGCTGGCCCCGGTCAGCGATATGCCAAGTGCCGTCAATGCAACCTTGCGCCGGTCGTACATGTCGGCGACTGCCCCCGCGCCGATCGACACCAGCATCACCGGCAGCATCAGCGCGGTCTGAACCAGTGCGATCATGTCGGTCGCATTGGTCAACTGGGTCATCGCCCAGGCGGCACCGACCGCCTGGATCAGCAGGCCAAGGTTCGAAAGAAGGCTGGCGAACCAAATCCGACGAAACAATGGAATGCGCAGCGGTGCGCCCATGCCGCTTCGGGCCGCTGGACGCGAAACAATGGGATCGGCCTGGTTCATGCCGCAGCAATGCCTGTTGCCGAACGACGTGGCAATATCGATGCATGCTTGCCGGTGATTACGCTACCCCCTAGAAAACGGCCCGAAAAGAGCAGGAGAGAGCGGAAATGGCGACCAAGTCGATCAGGGTCGGGATCATCAGCGCCAATTGGGGCGCCCATGCGCATTTGCCCGCCTGGCGGAGCTTGGAGGGGGTGGAGGTAACGGCGATCTGCACGTCGCGCCCCGAAACCGCCGCCGCCGCCGCGCGCGATTTCGCGATCGAGCGTCCCTTTCACGATTTCCGTGCGATGGCGGCGGACCCCGATCTCGACATCATCGATTGCGGCACGCGCCCGCCGCTGCGCTACCAGATGGTGATGGCGGCGCTCGATGGAGGGAAACATGTCTATAATGGCATTCCCTTCGCACCCGATCTCGCCGCCGCGCGCGATATGGCGGAGCTGCGCGCGCGCACCGGGCTGGTCGGCGCGGTCGACGCCTTCATGCAGGCGGTGCCGCAGCTGAGCCTGATGAAGCAGATGATCGACGAAGGCGCGATCGGCGCGCTTCAAGGCGTGCGCATAAGCATGGACCAGCCCCTCTTTACGCACAGCCTGGTCAACGTGCCGGGCTATGCATGGTTCGCCGATGCGGCCAACGGCGCTAGCATCATGCGCAATATCGGCTCGCACCTGCTGCATCTGTTGGTCCATCTGTTCGGCCCGATCGAATCCGTGGTCGCCGATCTGTCGGTGCAGGCCAAGCGATGGACGATGCCGGACGGCAGTACCGTCACCCCGCAGGTGCCCGACAAGGCGGCTCTGCTGATCCGTTTTGAAAGCGGTCTTACGGCGCAGCTAGGTGCCTGCTGGTCGATGCCCGACGGCGACGGCTTTCGGTTGGAGGCATGGGGTGGCGATGGCCGGATGGTCGCGACGGCGCCGGGCTTTCCGCAGGCGCATGACACCCGGCTCTTCATCGGCTCCATCGCAGAGCTGGGCCTGCGCACGGGCCAGGAAGTCGCGCTGCCCGAAGACAGGAAGACGGTTCCGGGCAGTAGCGCCCACGCCGATAGCGGGCGCGGTGGCCTCTTCCCGATGGCGGCGATCTTCGCGTCCCTGCTCCGCGAGATTGAGGGCGGCGGAAAGGCGGCGCCCGATTTCGCTCAGGCAGTCCATGTGCAGCAAGTCGTCGAGGCGGCGGATCTGTCGTCGGATGAGAGGCGCTGGGTCCGAGTGGCCGACCTTTAAAGGCTTTCCAGTATCCCGTTGAGCGCAGCCACGAGTCCCACCGGCTGCTCGATCATTATGTGGTGATGACTGAGCGGTACGGTGACGACGCCGCGGCAGCCGGGCGCGTGAGCGCGGAAATTGGCAATCTCTTCTTCTCCCACCACCTCGCTGTCGCCGCCATGGATGAAACTGGAGGGAACGGGCACGCCGCGAAGCTCGTCGCGAATGCGCTCCTTGGTCGCCTGGCGGGAAATTTCGGGATCGAATTTCCAGCCCCAACCGCCGTCCGTCTCGCGCACGGAATAACGGGCGAGATAATCGAGGATGCGTGCATTGGGCCACAAACCCGGTGGCACCAGCCGGTAACGCGCCAGCGCCTCGTCCCGGCTGGCATAGCGCCGCTCGGCCGTGGGGGGCGATGCCTCGCCCGAATGGCGGGAAGCTGCTCCGTCGTCTTCCGCGCGGAACACGTCTGCGTCGATCACGACGACATGACGGACCAGATCGGGCGCGCTTTTGGCCGCATAGAGGGACGATACCGATCCGAAGCTGTGCCCAACGATCGTCACCCGCTCCATCCCGGCATCGCGGGCCACCGCCAATATTTCCCGTGCATATTGCCGCCGCGAATAAGCGGGCCGCCGATCGCTGTCGCCCATGCCGGTCAGATTGGTCGCCGCGACACGGAAGCGGTCGGCAAAATGCGGCGCGATATGGTCCCACCAGCGCGCATGGGCCATGAAGCCGTGGACGAAGATCAGACCCGGCCGGTCCACCGGCGCGTCAAGGCCCCAGCCGCGATAACGCACATCGGCCCCTTCGACCCCGACCGTCCGCTCCTGCGCCGCCATCGCCCAGGCGGCGTCCAGCCAGCGTTCGAGCACCGAACCCATATCGGGCGCTTCGTCCATTCCTTCTTCCCACCTCAGTCTGTTTTGCCTCACCCATGCCGCAGCGACGCGCCCGCGTCCAGCATCACCTGTTTGACTAGGTTAGCATGCTGTGCGAAGGCCGCGGCGGAAGGAATTGAGCCCATGACCAGCGTTTCGGGTCGCGATCTGCTGCCCACCTCCCTCGCCGAATCGATTGAGCGTCAGACCGGCGGGGTCATATCGCACGTGAAGTCCCGGGCCGGCGGCGGCGCATCGCGGCAGGGGGCGGAGGTTACCGTGACCCTGCCCGACGGAACGCAGGAACGCGGCTATCTGGGCTATGACACGCGGTTGGGTGACCCGACGCGGCCGCCGATCTTTGAGCGGGAAGTGGCAATCCTGGACGCTCTTTCGGGGCCGCTTGCCGAACGCGGGGTCAATGCGCCACGCCTGATCGCGGCCGAGCCGTCGCACTTCGCGATCCTGACCGCCTTCACGCCGGGCACGGACAAATGGGCCTCCATCCCCGACGAGGACGCCCGAATCGCCGGCGTGCGCGACTTTATCGGCCAGCTTGCGGCGCTGCACCGCATCGACGCCACGCAGACCCCGCTCGCGGGTTTTGGCGATCCGCGTCAGCCGGTGTCGCAGCGCATCCGTGAAACCATCGCTTCGCTGCGCGCAGTCAATCTGGAATCCGGCCCCGACCCCATCCTGATCCTAGCGCTCGACTGGCTGGAGGAGAATGTGCCGGCCGACAGCGGCCCGCCCGTGATCGTCCATGGCGACGCAGGTCCGGGCAATTTCCTGGTGGAAGGGGATCGCTGCACCGCGCTGCTCGATTGGGAACTGGTCCATTATGGCGACCCGGTCGAGGATGTCGCGCAGATCTGGGTGCGGATGCTCTTCAACCCTTTCGTCCCGATGCGCGAGGTGCTCGACGCCTATGAAGCTGCGAGCGGGCGTGCGGTGGACATCGCTCGGCTGCTCTATCATCGGCTTTATTTCCAGATCAGCTTCACCGTGCCGGGACAGGCCAGCGAGCTTGATCCCAATTCGCCGCCTGCGGTGCTGGGCACGCGCATGCTGTTTTCCACGGCGCACCTGCGCATCATCGTGCAAGAACTTTCGGAACTGACTGGCATCGCGCTGGCCCCCGTCGACTTACCCGACGTGCCCCCCGGTCCGACCGACCGCAGCTTCGCCATCGCGCTGGACGATATCCGCGACGTCATCGTCCCGCGCGCGGCCGATCAGCAGGCGGCGGCGAAGGCCAAGAGCCTGGCACGGATGATAAAATTCTGGCGTCAGCGCGCGCGTTACGGCGCGGCGTTCGATACGGCGGAAATTGCGGAGGTGTCGGCCGCGCTGGGCGCGAGCTTTATCAGCGTCAAGGACGCGCGCCGGGCGCTCGGCCTGGCCGTTGCGGAAAAGCGCATCGACCGCGCTTCGGCGCTTCAGCTCTGCCATGCGCGTATGACGCGCGAAACCAAGCTGATGGGCGACGCGATGGGGTGGTACAAGGACACGTATTTCCCGCCGCTGGATTGACACGGTCAAGGTGGCGCAATTCGGCAAGCGGCTCGGCGCGGGGCACGTTATTCGAATGGCGACCTGCAGATACTATCAAGCAGCGCCTGCCAATCGGGATCGTTGAGCGGCGCCGCATTTGCGCCGATAAACGGAAACGGGATGGCTGGCGGCCTCCGGAACATTCGGCCGCCAGCTTATCGTGTCAGTCTGCCGATGCTGCGCCTATTTCAGCGATCATCGCCAGCACCTGGCTTGCATGTTCTTTGCGGCAGATGAGCAGGTCGGGCAGGTAGACATCGGCCTGATTATAGACCAGCGGGCTGCCGTCGATGCGCGAGCAATGCAGGCCATGCGCCTGCGCCACCGCGACGGGGGCCATGCTGTCCCACTCATATTGGCCGCCCGAATGCAAATAGATGTCCGCCTGTCCCAGGATCACGGCCATCGCCTTGGCCCCGGCCGACCCCATCGGGACCAGTTCGGCACCCAGCTTTTCGGCGACCTCGACCGCTTCCCTGGCGGGCCGCGTGCGGCTGACCACCATGCGCAGCGTCGCGGGCGCGGCCGGCACTTCGACGGGGCGGTCGGAACGCAGCACCGTGCCCCCTTCGAAACCGGGCAGCGCGACCGCGCCGATCACCGGCTTGCCATCGACCGCCAAGCCGACATGCACGGCCCAATCGGCCCGCGCCTCGCCATATTCGCGCGTGCCGTCGACCGGATCGACGATCCACACCCGGCTCTTGGCGAGCCGATCGGAATTGTCCTTTTCCTCTTCGGAAAGAAGACCGTCTTCGCTCCGCACTTCGCGTAGCGCATGGCACAGAAATTGGTTGGCGGTCTGGTCGCCGGCCTTGCCCAGCGCCATGGCGCTGAACAGGCCGGACGACTGGACCTCCACCAGGATGCGCCCGGCGATTTCGGCGAGGTGCGACGCGAGATCCGCGTCACTCATCGCCGAAACGTCGATCGCCTCGCTCATGGGATCAGCCTCTTGACGATTTCGTCAGCCGCTTCTTCGGCGGTGAGCGACGTCGTGTCGATACGGATCTCGGGGTCTTCGGGCGCCTCATAGGGGCTGTCGATGCCGGTGAAGTTCTTGAGCTCTCCGGCCCGCGCCTTCTTATAGAGACCCTTGACGTCGCGTGCCTCGGCTTCGGCCAGCGGGGTGTCGATATGCACCTCGATGAACTCGCCCGGCTGCAGCATCGACCGCACCATGTTGCGTTCCGAACGGAAAGGCGAGATGAAGGCGGAGATGACGATCAGGCCCGCGTCGGTCATCAGCTTGGCGACCTCGCCTACGCGGCGGATATTCTCCACGCGGTCCGCGTCGGTGAAGCCGAGATCCTTGTTGAGACCGTGGCGGACATTGTCGCCGTCGAGCAGGAAGGTGTGGCGGTTCATCCGCGCCAGCCTCTTTTCCACCAGGTTCGCGATGGTCGACTTGCCAGCACCCGACAGGCCGGTGAACCACAGCACGGCCGGCTTCTGGTTCTTCATCGCAGCATGGCTTTCGCGGCTGACGTCGGTCGGCTGCCAATGGACGTTCTGCGCACGGCGCAGGCTGAAGTGCAGCATCCCCGCCGCGACGGTCGCGTTGCTGATCTTGTCGATCAGGATGAAGCCACCCAATGTGCGGTTCTGGTCGTAGGGCTCGAACACCACCGGCTTGTCGGTGGACAGGTTGGCGATGCCGATGGCGTTGAGATCCAGCGTTTTGGCCGCCAGATGCTCCATCGTATTGACGTTGACCTGATATTTGGGCTGCTGGATCGTCGCGGAAACCATCTGCGTGCCGATCTTGAGCCAATAGGGGCGCCCCGGCAGCATTTCTTCGTCCGCCATCCACACGATCGTGGATTCGAACTGGTCCGCGACCTGCGGCGGGCTCTCGGCCGCAGCGATCACGTCGCCGCGCGAACAATCGACT
The DNA here is from genome assembly GCA_040508335.1 of Sphingobium sp. Taxonomy (GTDB): domain Bacteria; phylum Pseudomonadota; class Alphaproteobacteria; order Sphingomonadales; family Sphingomonadaceae; genus Sphingobium. The sequence continues at coordinate 21,982 of JBEVMZ010000212.1, read as the reverse complement.
TCGTCAGCGAAGCAGAGCGTCACCGACTGGCCCGAGACGGCGACGTCGAGATCGCCGTTCAGCGTCACGATACGGCTGATCGTGCTGGTCTTCCCCGACGGCAGCACGCGGATCGCCTCGCCCACCTTGACGGTACCGGTCGCGACCTGACCGGAAAAGCCACGGAAGTCGAGATTAGGCCGGTTGACCCATTGCACCGCCATGCGGAACGGCTTTTCCTGGTCGGACACCTGATCGACCTCGACGGTCTCCAAATGCTCGATCAGCGCGGGCCCTTTGTACCAGGGGGTGTTTTCCGAAGGGCCGGTGATATTGTCGCCCTTGAAGCCAGAAATCGGGATTGGCGTGAACTGCTCGATGCCGATCGATCGCGCAAATTCGGTATAATCCTTCAGGATCGCGTCATAGACAGCCTGGTCATAGTCCACCAGATCCATCTTGTTGATCGCCAGGACGATATTCTTGATGCCGATCAGATGCGCCAAGTAGGAATGGCGGCGCGTCTGCACCAGCACACCCTTGCGCGCGTCGATCAGGATGACGGCCAGATCGGCGGTGGAGGCGCCGGTCACCATGTTGCGGGTATATTGTTCGTGGCCGGGGGTATCGGCGACGATGAACTTGCGCTTTTCGGTATTGAAGAAGCGATAGGCCACGTCGATCGTGATGCCTTGCTCACGCTCGGCGGCGAGGCCGTCGACCAGCAGCGCGAAGTCGATCTCCTGCCCCTGGGTCCCGACCTTCCGGGAGTCCGACTGGAGCGCTTCGAGCTGATCTTCGAAGATCATCTTCGAATCATAGAGTAGCCGTCCGATCAGCGTCGACTTGCCGTCGTCCACCGACCCGCAGGTGATGAAGCGCAGCATCGTCTTGTGCTGGTGCGTTTCAAGATAGGCGTCGATGTCCTCGGCGATGAGGGCGTCGGTTTTGTAGATGACATCATGGTCCGACATCAGAAATACCCCTCCTGCTTTTTCTTCTCCATGCCCGCGCCGCCGGCGTCTTTGTCGATGGCGCGTCCCTGGCGCTCGCTGGTGGTGGTCAGCAGCGTTTCCTGGATCACTTCCGGCAGCGTCTTGGCCGTGCTTTCGACCGCGCCCGTCAGCGGGTAGCATCCCAGCGTCCGGAAGCGGATCGAGCGCATTACCGGCGTTTCGCCGTCCTGGAGCGGGAAGCGGTCGTCGTCGACCATCAGCAGCATGCCGTCGCGCTCGACGGTCGGGCGCTTGTCGGCGAAATAGAGCGGCACGATCGGCACGTCGTTCAGATGGATATACTGCCAGATGTCCAGCTCGGTCCAGTTGGAGATCGGGAAGACGCGGATGCTCTCGCCCTTGTTCTTCCTAGCATTGTAGAGGTTCCACAATTCAGGACGCTGGTTCTTCGGGTCCCAGCCGTGGCTTGCCGTGCGGAACGAAAAGATGCGCTCCTTGGCGCGGCTCTTTTCCTCGTCGCGGCGGGCACCGCCGAAAGCGGCGTCGAAACCGTAGAGGTTGAGCGCCTGCTTGAGCCCCTCGGTCTTCCACATGTCGGTGTGCAGCGCGCCATGATCGAACGGATTGATGCCGCGCGCCTGCGCTTCGGGATTATGATAGACGAGCAGTTCCATGCCGCTCTCTTTCGCCATCCGGTCGCGCAGCTTGTACATTTCCTGGAATTTCCAAGTCGTATCGACATGCAGCAGCGGAAAGGGCGGCGGCGAAGGATAGAAGGCCTTGCGGGCCAGATGCAGCATCACGGCCGAATCCTTGCCGACCGAATAGAGCATGACCGGGTTCTGGGCTTCCGCGACGACCTCGCGAAGAATATGGATGCTCTCCGCCTCCAGGCGTTCGAGATGCGTCAATGTACGTGCGTCTGCCATGACCTCTCCTTGAATTTCTTCACCCCTCTCATGGAAAAACTGTTTCGCGACCTCCCATATGGGAGGGTATGACCTTGATCGATGAGGCCCGACGAAAGCATTCTTTTGCGCGACCTGTATGAAGGCGTGCACGACCAGCCGCCATGGGGCCGTTTTCTCGAACGTTTCCGCAGCCATCTCGGCAGCGTCAATTGCGCGCTGACCCTCCGTCCCGCCTATGGCCCGGCCGTTGAGTATCAGGCCGGCGACCGCCCGCCCGCCCTGCACCGGCTGATGGCCGAGCATATGGGCACGGCGTCGCTGCCGCACCGGGAGATGCGCGAGGCGCGCGTCTACGCGATCGAGGAGCTGATCGACCCCACCGATGCGCGTCAGCGTGCCTTCGTTGCGGAACTGGCCCGCGCCTGGGGCGTGGACGTGGTGCGACTTATGCGGGTAGTGGAGCCGGGCGGTGTGGAAATCTGGATCAGCTGCGCAGGCCGGCGATTGTCGGGCGGCGCGGTGAGCGCGCAGATGCACGCCTTTGCCCCGCATCTGCGCGTAGCGCTTCGCAGCTTCGTCGCGCTCGAACGGGAACGTTTCCGTTTTGCCGCATCCGCCGATGCATTCGGCCGGCTCGGCTTCGGCTGGCTCGCCCTCGATGCGCAGTGCCGCATCACCGATCTGACACCGGGCGCCGAACATTTTCTATATGGCAACGGGCCGCTGCGGCGCGGGCCGCATGACCGCCTGATGCTCGCCTCCACCGCGGCCGACCGATTGCTCGTTTCGCTCGTCCGCCTCTATGCGGATCGGCCGGACGCGGCGGCCCACGCCATCGCGCTGACACGGGAGCCGGCGGTCGACCTGCTGCTGCGTCCGCTCGCCGAACGCGCCGCGACCGTCGCTGCGCCGCCTGTCGCCATCGCCTATGTCTCGGGAGGCGGCGATCGCATCGCTGATCGTAGCGGCCATCTGGTGGAACTGTTCGGCCTGCTTCCCAGCGAGGCGCGCTTCGCCTGGGCCATGGCGCGCGGCCTGTCGATAGCGGAAGCGGCGCGCGAGCTCGGCCTGACTATCGAATCAGCGCGCGGCTATTCGAAGAAAATCTATGCCAAGACGGGAACGCGCGGGCAGGCGGACCTGCTGCGTCTGATGCTAACGGGGGTGCTCGCACTCGCATGACAGCGCGTCAGGCCTTGCGGCCCGCGCCGCCCGGCTTCATGGACACAAGAGACCGATAGAAAGGGAAGAGCATGAGTGGACGCAGCATTATCGTAACGGGTGGCTTCGGCGTGCTGGGCCGCGCCGTCGCCGCCGCTTTCGCCGCGCAGGGCGACAAGGTCGCGCGGGTCGATTTCGCACCGGTCGCGCCCGACAGCGTGGCGGGCGGCTTCGATCTGCCCAATGTCGACCTGACCGACGATGCGGCGGTGGACAAGGCGGTGGCCGCGGTCGTTGCGGAGCAGGGCGGCGTCGACGTGCTGGTCAATGTCGCGGGCGGCTTCACCTGGGAGACGCTCGAAGGCGGGAGCATCGCTGGCTGGGAAAAAATGTTCGCGATGAATCTGCGCTCCAACGCCACCATTACCAGAGCGTCGCTGCCGTTCCTTCAGCAGAGCGCGGCAGGCCGCGTCGTCAATATCGGCGCGGGCGCGGCGATCCAGGCGGCGGCGGGCATGGGTGCCTACGCCGCGTCCAAGGCGGGCGTCCATCGCCTGACCGAGGCGCTCGCGGCGGAGCTGGCAGGCAGTAGCGTCACCGTGAACGCCTTGTTGCCCAGCATCATCGACACGCCTGCCAATCGCGCCGACATGCCCGACGCCGATACCAGCAGCTGGGTCCAGCCGCAGGCGATCGCCGACATCATCCTGTTTCTCGCCTCGCCCACCGCTCGCTCGATCAGTGGGGCGCTGATCCCGGTGACTCGCGGTCAGCCGGAGTGATCGCGTCCGCGCGGCGCCTGCGGTCATTGCTGTTCGTGCCGGGGGATCGGCACGACCGGATGCGCAAGGCGCTGGCCGCGGGCGCCGACGCGCTGATCCTCGACCTGGAGGATTCGGTCGCGCCTGAGGGCAAGACCGACGCCCGCGCGCATGTCGCGGCTTTCCTGGGCGAAGCGGCGGCGTCGGGGACCGCGCTGTTCGTGCGCATCAATCCGCTCGACAGCGGACTGACCGATGCCGACCTCGACGCCGTGCTGGCGGCGCGGCCGACGGGTCTGGTGCTGCCCAAGGCCGAGGGTGCGGCTTCGATCGCCGACCTCGACGAGCGACTGCGCGCGCGCGGCGACAAGGACAGCCTGATCCTGCCGATTGCCACGGAAACGCCGCGCGCGCTTTTCACGCTGGGCGAATATGGGTCAGTGCGCGATCGGCTTGCGGCCCTTACCTGGGGCGCGGAGGATCTTCCCGCCGCCGTCGGGGCGCTCACCGCCCGCCATGAAGATGGCAGCTATACCCCGCCCTATGAGATAGCGCGCGCGCTCACGCTGTTCGCGGCTGCCGCCGCCGAGGTGATGCCCATCGACACCGTCTATCCCGCCATTCGCGACCTTGACGGCCTGGCCGCCTATGCCGGCCGTGCCGCGCGCGACGGTTTTCTGGGCATGATGGCGGTGCATCCCGATCAGGTCCCTGTCATCAACGCGGCCTTCACCCCTTCGCAGGCCGCGGTGACCCATGCCCGCGCGGTTATCGATATCTTTGCCGCCAATCCGGGCGCGGGCGTCCTGACTCTGGAGGGCAAAATGATCGACCGACCGCATCTAAATAAGGCGCAAGCGCTGCTCGCGCGGCTGTGATCCCTCCTTCGTTGGATTGTCCGACATGACCGAATATAGCGGCCCGACCTCTCACAGTTTTCTCTCACAGCGCACCCGCCTTCATTATCTGGATTGGGGCAATACGGACGCGCCGCCGCTGCTTCTCATCCACGGTGGACGCGACCATGCGCGCACCTGGGACTGGACGGCGCGCGCGCTGCGGCATGATTATCACGTCATCGCGCCGGACTTGCGCGGCCATGGCGACAGCGACTGGTCGTCGGACGGGGGCTATAACATCGCCTCCTGGGTGTTCGACCTGGCGCAGTTGATTGACCATCTGAACCTTGGCCCGGTGACGATCGTCGCTCATTCGCTGGGTGGCGCCATTTCGCTACGCTATACCGGCCTGTTTCCCGAAAAGGTCCGTCGCCTCGTATCGGTCGAAGGCAGCGGCGCGTTGCCACCGGACATTGTCGCTCTTTTCGCCCTGCCCCAAGTCGAGCGGATGGAGCGGTTCATCGCCGACCGCCGGCGCCTCGCCAAGCCCGCCTATCGGTATGCCACGATGGAGGACGCGATCGCGCGAATGCGCGCATCGAACGCCGACCTGTCGGACGAGCAGGTGCTTCACCTCGCCACCCATGCGGTGCGCCGCAACGAGGATGGCAGCTTCAGCTGGAAATATGACCCCTATGTCCGCAGCCAGACCCCGCTGGTTGGGTCCGACACCGAACTGGCGGAGCTGTGGGGGCGCATCGCCTGCCCAGTGCTCCTCGCCTGGGGCCGCAGAAGCTGGGGCGCCGATCCGGGGGCGGACGGGACGGTCGGCCTCTTCCCCAACGCCCGCACGGAGGCGTTCGACGGCGGCCACTGGCTGCATCATGATTGTTTCGACGCCTTTATGGCGCGGCTGACCCGCTTTCTTGCCACTGACGATTGAGCAGCAGGCTCGACGCACGGCGCCTCCGGGTTTAGCGCGGACGCACAAGACAAAGGAGGGACATATATCATGGTCAAAGCCGTCATCCTGAGTGCGGTTCGCACCGCCGTCGCCGCTGCCCGCAAGGGGTCGTTGGTCAATACCCGTCCCGAGACGCTGGCGCTGGCCGTGCTGGAAGGCGCGCTGGCGAAGGCCCGGCTGACGCCCGATCAGGTGGGCGACGTGGTGATGGCGGAGTCGCTTTATGGCGGCGGCGCAATCGCACGGCACGCGGCGCTGGAGGCGGGCATGACCAAAGCGGGCGGCGTGGCGATCAACCGCCACTGCGCGGGCAGCCTGACCGCTGCGGGGGTAGCGGCGGGGGCGGTGCTCGCCGGTATGGAGGACATCGTGATTGCGGGCGGCGTGCAATCCTCCTCGCTCGCTCCGACCATGCGCTGGCGCAACCCGCGCACCAACGAGATGGAAGATAAGTGGATGCCGCCGTCGCACGCCGACGTGCCCGAGGCGCCCAATCGCGACATGACGATAACGGTGGGCTGGAACACCGCACGCAAGGCGGGGATCAGCCGCGAGGAAATGGATGCCTGGGCATTGCGGTCGCATGATCGTGCCATCGCCGCGATCGACGCGGGCCACTTCCTGGACGAGATCGTACCGGTCACCGCGCTCGGCCCGGACGGCGAAAGCTTTACGTTCGAGGTGGACGAGCATCCCCGGCGCGGCAGCACGATCGAGAAACTCGCTTCCCTGAAACCGCTGCATCCCGAGATAGAGGGCTTTTCGGTGACGGCGGGCAATTCGAGCGGGGTCAACGACGCGGCATCCGCCTTTGCCGTGTCGACCGATGCCTATGCGGCCGGCGCGGGCCTGACCCCGATCGCGACGATCCACGGCTGGGCCGCTATCGGCAGCGACCCCGCCTTCACCGGCCTCGCGGTCATCGACTGCGTCGAAAAGCTGCTCGCCCGCACTGGCCGCAAGGCGCAGGACATCGCGCTGTGGGAGATAAACGAGGCGTTCGCCTCCGTGCCGATCGCCGCCTGCCGTGCGCTCAAACTCGACGAGGCACTGGTCAACATATCGGGCAGCGGCTGTTCCATCGGCCATCCGATCGCCGCGTCGGGCGGCCGCATGATCGCCACGCTCATCAATGACCTTAAGCGCCGGGGTGGCGGCCTGGGCGTCGCGACGATGTGCGCGGGCGGCGGCCAGGCCGGCGCGGTGCTGATCGAGGTATAGGCTAGATTCCCAGCAGCCGTCCCAATCCCGCATAAAGATCACGATGATAGGTGCGGGAGACGGCGGCGGACGGGACCATGTGAAAGGCGTGGAACGCACCGGAGTAGACGTGCAACTCGATCGGCACGCCCGCCCCGGCAAGGGCCTTGGCATAGTCGAGATTCTCTTCGAGGAACAGGTCGAGCGCCCCTACCGCAATGTAGGTGGGCGGCAAGCCGGCCAGCTCCTGTGCGAGCGCGGGCGAGAACCAGCCCGCACGCGCATCGACCGGGTCATAGTCCCCGCGCAACGCGCGCCAGCCATAGGCGTTCGCCTCCCGCGTCCAGATATAATCGCCGGTATGGGGCAGGCCCGGTTTCTGCGTGCCGGTGCGATGGTTGATCATCGGGAAGATGAGAACCTGCCCGGCGGGCGACCGCTGCCCTAGATCGCGCAGCATCAACGCCAGCGCGGCGGCCAGGCCCCCACCGGCGCTTTCGCCGAAGATGACGATGCGCGCCGCATCGATGTTTAGCGCGTCCGCATGCTCGACCAGCCAGTCATAGGCAGCAAGGCAATCCATTTGCGGTGCGGGAAAGGGATGCTCGGGCGCGAGCCGATAGTCGACGGCGATCACCGGCACCCCCAGATGCGCGGCCATATAGGCGTTGGGAATGGAACTGGCCGCCGCACTGCCCAGCACCATGCCGCCGCCATGGATCTGCAGGATCGCTGCGCGCGCGGTCCGCCCGGGCGGGTCGAAGATGAGCAGCGGCACGTCTGGCGCCCCGTCGATCCCTGGCGCACTGGCCGCGACGGGCGCAAAGGCTGGCGCGGGCTGATCGGCGCGTGGGGCGGTCAGTGTCGCGCGCAGCTGTGCCAGCGTTTCGTCGGTCGGCAGCAGCGGCGGCATCATGTCGAGGAGCGGCAATATCTCGGGATCGACCAGATGGTCAGACGGCATGGCATCATCCTCTCCAGTTTGCGGCCCCATAGTTCCGCGACGCTGGACGATGTGCAAGGCGATTGTGCCCCGCGCCGCGCTCCTTTACCGCCGATGCGGACAACGGATAGAAGGACAGGGAGACGGACAGCATGACTTTCCTGACGGACGCCGTCATGGCGACGGTCGGCACCAGCACGGAGCCGCGCAAAGGACGGGTGTCGGCTTATGACATCCGCAAATTCGCGACCGGAATCGACGATCCCAACCCCCTGTTCATCGATCCGCAGGCCGCGCGGGCGGCGGGCTATGCCGACGTCATCTCCCCACCATTGTTCAATGCGGCAGCGCTGCGCCCCACCCCGTTCCGCGAAGGCTTCGTGAACGACGGTCAATATGAAACGACCGCGCCGCCGGGGCTGACTCATCTTCAGACGATATTGGCCGGGCAGCGATGGGAGATCATCCGCCCTTCGGTCGCGGGCGAAGAGATACAAGAGGTCTTCACCACCAGGTCGATCGTCGAGAAACAGGGCAAAACCGGCCCGATGGTGATCGTGGAGAAAGAATCGGTGGTGTCCACCCAGGCAGGCGAAGTGATCGAGCGTTATGGCTCCACGCTCATCCTGCGCGAGCCGCCGCCCCCACTCCCCCCTTTCCAGGGCGAAGTGCGCAATTTCAGCCATCCTGAAGGTACGCCGACGACAATGTGGGAGGGCGACGTGATGATAAAGCGCCCCGACATGATTTCGCTATTCCTGTTCGTGGGCGCGATCTGGGCGGTGCATCGCATCCATTGGGACACGCCCTATGCCCAGCAAGAGGGGCTGCGCGGCCCCATCCTTCCAGGCTGGATGCCGTCCAGCTATCTTGCGCAGTTGGCGCAGAAGCGAGCGCCGCAGGGACAAAAGCTGCACAAAATCGACATCCGCTACAAATCGTCGGTTTTTCCTGGCGATACGGTACGCTGTTCGGCGCAGCCCTCCGACACGGGGATGGAATTGACGATGGTCAATCAGGACGGCATCGAAACCATGGGCGGCGCCGCGAGCTTCGTTGCCATCTAGGCTTGCGCAGTAAAGATTGGGGCGGCTCGCCGAAGGCGCGTAGCGACACGCGCCGCAGCCGCTGCTGATCGCCGAAGCCCGGCGCGACCGTTTCGACGCGACAGGCGTAGGATCACCCCGGCAGGCGAAGGCGGGGGAAACAAAAAAGGGGCAAGCGTGCGGCGCCTGCCCCCTTCTTATGCTTCGATAAGCCTAGCGCGCGTTCAGCGCGTGAAGCTTTCGCCCTTGGCGGCCTTTTCGACCAACAGCTTAGCGGGCTCGATGCCCATCGCCTTGAGGCCGTCGACCACCTTCTGAAGGCCGACAGTGTCCCCCCAGAACATCGGGCCACCGGTATAGACCGGCCAGTTATAGCCCAGGATCGCGGCAACATCGACGTCCGACGCGCGGATGGCGATGCCTTCTTCCAGAACCTTGGCGCCTTCGTTCACGACCGGGTACAGCAGATGCGCAACGATCACCTCGTCCGACTGCACGCCCTTGTTCTCGATCCCCTTAAATTTGGCGAAGTCGGCGATCAGGTCGGCCGCGACCGGCGACGGCGTCGCCTTGCGGTTCTCGTCATAATCATAATAGCCGCCATTCTTCTTCTGGCCGAGCCGATCCTGCTTGACCAGGTCGCCGCGCACCGAACGCTCGGTATCGTCGCGGCCGATCACGTCCAGCCCGACCAGGTCGATCATCTGGAACGGGCCCATGGCAAAGCCATAGTCGTAGATCGCCCTGTCGACATCCTGCGGGGTCGGACCTCCCAGGATGATGTCGTCCGCCTGCTCGCCGCGCTGCGACATTATGCGGTTGGCGATGAAGCCGTCGCACACACCCGAAAGCACCGGCACCTTGCCGATCTTCTTGCCCAGATCCATCGCGGTCTTGACGACTTCCTTGCTCGTCTTCGCGCCACGCACGACTTCGAGCAGCCGCATGACGTTGGCCGGCGAGAAGAAGTGCATGCCAACAACCCATTCCGGGCGGTTCGTTGCGGACGCGATTTCGTCCAGGTCGAGGAAGCTGGTGTTGGAGGCGAGAATCGCGCCCTGCTTGGTGATTTTGTCGAGCTTCCCGAAAATGTCCTTCTTGACGCCCATTTCCTCATAGACGGCCTCGATCACCAGATCGACGTCCGAAAGGGCTTCCAGGCCGACAGCCGGCGTGATCAGGCCGATGCGCTGTTCCACCTGCTCCTGCGTCATGCGGCCCTTCTTGGCCGTATTTTCGTAATTTTTGCGGATGACGTCAATGCCGCGGTCCAGCGCTTCCTGGCTCATTTCCACCAGCGTGACGGGCACGCCGATGTTGAGGAAGTTCATGGTGATGCCGCCGCCCATCGTGCCGGCGCCGATCACGCCGACCTTTGCGACCGGGATAGTGGCGACGTCCTTGCCGATGTCGGGGATTTTGGCGGTCTCGCGCTCGGCAAAGAAATAATAGCGCTGGGCGGCGGATTCCGTCGAATCATGCAGTTCCTGGAACAGCTCGTGCTCGCGCTTGATGCCGGCGTCGAAATCCGGCGCGGTGTCGACCGCGCCCTTGATGGCGAGGACGATGTTGCGCGGTGCCTTGAAGCCGCGGAAGCCGCGGGCATTCTTGGCCAGATATTCGTCATAGATGCCGGGCGTGGCCTTTGCTTCTTCCAGCTTTTCATTGCGGTCGCGCACACGGGCGAGCGGCCGGCCTTCGGCCAGGATCTGGCGGGCAAAGGCGACCGCGTCTTCCTTGAGCGAGCCTTCCTGTGCCAGCGCGTCGATCATGCCGAACTCCAGCGCTTTCTTGGCCGGGATCGGCGCGCCGCCGGTGATGATGTCGAGGGCGGCGGGGACGCCGACGATGCGCGGCAGGCGCTGCGTGCCGCCGGCGCCGGGCAGCAGCCCGAGATTGACCTCGGGCAAGCCTACCTTCGCGGAAGGGACGGCGATGCGATAATGGCAGATCAGCGCCAGCTCATAGCCACCGCCCAATGCGGTGCCGTGGATCGCGGCGACGACCGGCTTCTTGCCGTTTTCAATGACGTCGAACACTTCGGTCAGGCCCGGCGCCTGCGCGGGTTTGCCGAATTCGGAAATGTCGGCGCCCGCGAAGAAGGTGCGGCCGCCACAGATGAGCACGATCGCCTTGACCGAATCGTCGGCGCCCAATGCGCGGAACCCTTCGTCCAGAGCGCGGCGTGTCTTGATCCCGAGCGCGTTCACCGGCGGATTGTCGATGGTGATGACGCCGATGCCGCCGTCTTCGACAGTGTAAGTGCCCACTTCGCTCATGCCTTGCTCCATGTCCAGGGTATCCGATTTTGCCGGCCTCTTGCCCCGATTTGCCGCCGAGTGCAACGGTGCGGCGCGACTTATTCAACTTGGTGCATAATGCTCGCCGGTCCCGTTATCCGCCTTTTAACGCAGGCCGAGACCACGGGCGATGATGCCGCGCAATATCTCCCGCGTTCCGCCGCGCAGCGACCAGCTCGGCGCGTTCATCATGATATTGGCGAGGACGGCAGGATAGGCGTCGTCGGCGGCCATGTCAGGCTCGGCATCGATCAGCGTGCGGGCAATTTCCGGCACGGACTGCTCGAACACCGCGCCCAGATCCTTGACGATGGCGGCATGTATCGACGGGTTGTCGCCCGCCTCCAGCATCGCCGCGACACCACGCGAAAGCCGCCGCAGCACCAGCAGGTGCGCCGTCAACCGGCCTATCGCCGCACGGGCGAGGTCGCTGTCCCGGCGCGAAAGGATGCGCACCAGTTCGACAATGAGCTGGATCGAGGACAGGAAGCGTTCCGGCCCCGACCGCTCGAACGCCAGCTCGCTCATCACCTGGTTCCAGCCATTGCCCTCCTTCCCGAGCAGCGCGTCCGCCGGCACCAGCGCGTCTTCGAAATGCACTTCGTTGAAATGATGCTGTCCGGCAAGGTCGATGACCGGACGGATGGTGACGCCCGGCGTGGCGTGCAGGTCGATCAGCAACTGGCTGGTGCCTGCCTGACGGTCGGCGGGTGTGCCCGATGTGCGGCAAAAGAGGATCATCCAGTCGGCCTTGTGGCCATAGGTGGTCCAAAGCTTCGTGCCCGTGATGCGCCAGCCATCGCCCGTGCGCTCCGCCCGTGTGCGCGTAGCCGCGAGGTCGGAGCCGGAATCCGGTTCGCTCATGCCGATGCAGAAGCCGATCTCTCCCGCCGCGATCCGGGGCAATATGGCCTGCCTTTGCGCCTCCGTTCCGAATTTGAGGATGGACGGGCCGCTTTGCCGTTCGGCGATCCAATGCGCCGCGACCGGCGCGCCGGCGGCCAGCGTCTCCTCGACCACGACATAGCGTTCAAAGGCGCTGCGCTCCTGCCCGCCATAGCGTTTCGGCCAGGTCATGCCGAGCCAGCCGCGCGCGCCCAGCGCCCGGCTGAAATCGCGGTCGAAGCCATTCCAGCTTTCCGACCGTTCGAGCGGCGTGCGATCCTTGAGCCTGTCGGACAGGAAAGCACGGACCTCTGCGCGCAAAGCTTCGGCGCCCTCGTGGCGCGGCGGGTTGGCGAAGCGGATCGCGTCCATCACGCCGCCTCCGTCGCAAAGGCCCAGAAGCCGTCCCCCCCGGCGGCGAGCGCGGCGCGACCGAGCGTCTGCGACCAATAGCCGTGCCCGCCATAGTCGTCGCGCCAGCTCCACAGCGCCGTGGTGAAGCGGTGCAGCATATGTTCGCGGGTAAAGCCGATGGCGCCGTGCAGCTGCAGGGCGACGCTGGTCACGATCCCAACCGCCTCCCCCACGCGCACCCGCGCGGCTGCGATGGCGAGCGTCGGATCGGTATCGCCCGCGATCGCCTCCGCCGCCATGTCGCCAGCGGCGGAGGCCGCCGCAACTTCGCTGCCCATCCGCGCCAGTTCATGCTGTACCGCCTGGAATTTGGCGAGCGGCCGGCCGAATTGCTGCCGTTCCGACACATGGGCGATAGTGAGGGCAAGCACCCTTTCGAGCGCGCCTGCGACTTGAAGCGTGCGGATCGCCGCCCCCCAGAGCAGCGACGCATGGCCATCGCGCGTGCCCGTCGGTGCGCCGTCCGGCGAAAAACGCAGCAGATCGCGCGGCATGCCGGCCATGTCCGTACCTTCGCGTTCTACCTGCGGGCGCTCGATCCGCGCGATCCAGCCGCCCGGCAGAGCGAGCGCGAGGGCGTGCGCGTCCCGGCCCCAGGGCGCCCGCTCAACGGCCTGCGTCAGGAAGGTCGCCGGTCCGTCCGCCAGGTCCAGCCCCGCCTCGGCGAGCAGCCGGTTGGCGACCATCGCTTCGGCAAGGGGCAGCGGCAGCGCGTGGAAACCCGACAGCCGCACCAACGCCAGCGCATCGGCCGTCGCGATCCCGAAGCCGCCTTGCTTCTCCGGCACCAGCGCGAGCGGCAGGCCCATGTCCGAGAGGGCAGACCAGCCGTTCGACCATTCGGCGGCCTCCAAGCCGGCGAGCAGCCGCCCGGCCGTCTCCACCAGCATCGCGCCCTCGCCCACGCCGTCGCTCATGCCGTCATTCCTCACCCATTTGTCCATAGACGCTGGTTTCCAGGGTCCGCGTAAGCGTCGACAGGTCCTTGCCGATCGCCGCGAGTCCCGCCGCACTCTCGCGCCCGCCGAAGATCGACACCGACAACACGAACCGCACCGCGCCGCTCCGCTCGCGGATCGCCGAGGCGACCGTCGAAATACCATGGTTGATATTGCCGTTATCGGCTGCCCAGCCCCGCGCTTCGGCATCCCGCACCTGGCGCAGGAACTTGTCCGCCCCCGGCGCTTCGCGCCATCGCACGCCGGCATAGGCGTCGAGCACCGCCGCGTCGGGCAGCGTCCGCGCCGCCAGCACCGCCCGTCCCGTTGCGCCCGCCATCGCCGGCTGACGCTGCCCGACGAGCATGTGGATGCGCGTCGCCGCATCGCTTTCCGCCAGCGCCATCAGTGTCAGACGCTCATGGTCGGTGTCGCGGGCCGAAAGCCGCCACAGGCCGACCGCAGCGTCATGCTCTTCGGCCATCTGCGCCATCGGCCCTCGCGCGACATTGACCAGCGCGTCGCGCGCCAGCGCCATGCGCGCGAGATCGACGGTGCCAAGCCCCAGCCGATAGAGCTTCGTCGCCGGGTCGAAGCGCACCATGTCCTCCCCCACCAGCGTGCGCAGCACGTTGAAACAGGAACTGGGGCCGATCCCCGTCGCGCGGGCGATCGCATTCACCCCGGCCCCTTCGGCAAGAGAGCCCAAGTGACGCAGAATGGCCACGGCCTGCACCACCGAGCCGACGGGTGGTCGGGGGGTGGAAGTTGGAGAGACGATATGCATGCCCTCTCCCTATCATTCACGATGGTGAATGTCCATTCTCCCTCTTGAATAAATATCTCGCCTGCCGTAGACGCATCGCGACAACGATATCGGAGAAGGACGACCCATGAGCGATTCTGCGCGGCTGGACGGCAAGGTGGTAGCGGTGACCGGGGCCGGACGCGGCATCGGGCGCGACATTGCGCTGCTCTGCGCGCGACAGGGCGCCGCCGTCGTGGTCAACGATCTTGGCGCATCGGCCGAGGGCGAAGGCGCGGATGCCGGTCCAGCGGAAGAAGTGGTATCGCTGATCCGCAGCGAAGGCGGCAAGGCGATCGTCAACGGCGCCAGCGTCGCCGATCCGAACGGCGCCGCTTCGATCATCGAGGATGCCGTCAAGAATTTCGGCCGGATCGACGGCGTCGTCAATAATGCCGGCATCCTGCGCGACCGTATCTTTCACAAGATGAGCGTGTTCGACTGGCAGCAGGTGGTGGATGTCCATCTGAACGGCACCTTCTATGTGTCGAAGGCGGCGGCGGGCTATTTCAAGGATCAGGGGTCGGGTGCCTACGTCCATTTCACCTCGACCTCCGGGCTGATCGGCAATTTCGGCCAGGCCAATTATTCGGCGGCAAAAATGGGCATATGGGCGCTGTCGAATTCGATCGCGCTCGACATGCAGCGTTTTGGCGTCACCTCCAACTGCATCGCGCCTTTCGCCTGGAGCCGTCTGATCGCCACAATCCCGACCTCGACGCCCGAGGAAGAGCTGCGGGTCGAGCGGATGAAGACGATGACCACGGACAAGATCGCGCCGCTCGTCGCCGCATTGCTGACGCCGGGCGCCAACCACGTCACCGGTCAGACGTTCGGCGTGCGCAAGAACGAGATTTTCGTCTTTTCCAAGCCGCGGCCGGTCAAGACCATGCACCGTTCCGAAGGCTGGACGCCCGAAACGATCATCTCCGACCTCCTGCCGGCGATGGGCCATGCCTTCACGCCGCTGGCGCGCTCGCCTGAAATCTTTTCTTACGATCCGGTCTGAGCGGCCATGGCCTTTGACCCCAATATCCTGCTCGACCATCCGCCGATTGAGACCCGGCACGTCATCACGCCTAAGGATGTGATGCTTTACGCGCTTGGCGTCGGGGCGGACGAGCTGGACCTGGTCTGTGAGGATGCGCTCAAGGTGCTGCCCACCATGGCGGTGGTCATGACCTATCCCGGCTTCATCTGGCGCGACCCGGCGCTGAACGTGAGCTGGGAAAAGATACTCCATGCCGAAACCAGCGCCACGCTGCATCGGCCCTTGCCGGTGCAGGGAACGCTGACGGGCCGCACCGTCTTCGGCCCGATCCTCGACAAGGGGGCGGACAAGGGCGCGATCGTGTTCCAGACGCGCGAGATCCATGACGAAGCGGGTGTCCACATCGCCACCGTGCGCAACACCAGCTTCCTGCGCGGCGACGGCGGCTTTGGCGGCACGGCGGAGGGGCAGCCCGAACCGCACGCCGTTCCCGACCGTGCGCCCGACATCGTCGTGCCGCTCGGCACCCGGACCGACCAGGCGCTGCTCTACCGTCTCGCTTCGGGCGACCTCAATCCGCTGCACGCAGACCCCCAGGTCGCGCGGGCTGCCGGCTTCGACCGGCCGATCCTGCACGGCCTTGCTACCTATGGCGTCGCCGGCCGCGCGTTGGTCAAGGCGCTTGCCGATGGCGACCCGACCCGCATCCGGCGCATCGACGCCCGCTTTTCCTCCCCGGTTTTCCCCGGGGAAACCATCGAAACCGCGATCTGGCGCGAGGCGGACGGCAAGGCGGCATTCAGATGCCGCGTCGTCGAGCGGGACAAGATGGTCCTCAACAATGGCTATGTGGAGTTTGCATGAGCGCTGAGACCGGCATCCTGAGCTACGGCGCCTACATCCC
Organism: Sphingobium sp.; assembly: GCA_040508335.1. Lineage (GTDB taxonomy): Bacteria > Pseudomonadota > Alphaproteobacteria > Sphingomonadales > Sphingomonadaceae > Sphingobium. The sequence goes on along the minus strand of JBEVMZ010000212.1, from coordinate 5,985 downwards.
TCGCAAGCGCTTGCAGCGGGCGGCGATCCACGCGACCAATAAATGGTTCGCGGGCGGTCTGGGTGGGCTGGCCAAGGGCGAGCGCGCCATCGCGAACTGGGACGAAGACGCCGTCACCATGGCGGTCGAAGCCGCGCGCGACACGCTCGAGGGCGTCGAGCGCGCCGACGTCGCCACGATCAGCCTCGCCTCCACCACCCTGCCCTTCGCCGATCGGCTGAACGCCGGTATCGTCAAGGAGGCGCTGACGCTAAGCGACGCGACTGCCGCGCTCGACCTGGGCGGGTCGCAGCGCGCCGCGACGTCGGGTCTGATCCAGGCGCTGGCCGCGGCGCGTGGCGGGGCCGCGCCCCATCTCGCGCTCGCCTCCGAACTTCGCCTTTCGCGCCCCGCGTCCGAAGCTGAAATGGTGCAGGGCGACGCGGCCGCGGGGTTTCTGGTCGGACAGGGCGACATCATCGCCCGCTATCTCGGCAGCCACAGCGTCACTATCGATTTCGTCGATCATTTCCGGGCGAGCGGCGCGGATTTCGACTATAGTTGGGAAAGCCGCTGGATCCGCGACGAAGGCTATACCGGGATGACGGTACAGGCCCTCAAGGGCGCGTTCGCCACGCTGGGCGTCGAGCCGGGCGCGATCGACCGCTTCATCATGCCGATCACATTGAAGGGCGTGGCCGAAGGCGTCGCGAAGAAGGCGGGCATCCGCGCGGAGGCCGTCGCCGACCGCCTGTCGGCCACGGTCGGCGACAGTGGCGTCGCCCACCCCTTCCTGCTGCTCGCCGCCGCGCTGGAGGAAGCGAAGGCGGGCGAGAAAATCCTGCTCGCCGGCTTCGGCCAAGGCGTCGACCTACTGCTGTTCGAGGCTACGGGCAAGGCGGCATCGCTCGCGCACCGCGCAGGCGTCGCCGGGTCGCTGGCGCGCGGCGTCAAGGACGACAATTACGCCCGTTGGCTCTTCCATCGCGGCAGTCTGCTTCTCGACCGGGGCATGCGTGCGGAAAATGACGAGAAGCAGCCCGGCACGACGCTGTGGCGTAACCGCAAGGCGGTGCTCGGCCTCGTCGGCGGGCGCTGCACCAAGACGGGCACCGTGCAGTTTCCCAGGAGCGATATTTCGGTCAATCCCAACGACCATAGCGTGCACACGCAGGAGGATTATCCACTCGCCGAAAAGCGGGCGCGGATCGTCACCTACACCGCCGACTCTTTGACCTATTCCCCCGCCCCGCCCAGCTATTACGGCATGATCGATTTCGACGGCGGCGGGCGCATGATGGCGGAAATCACCGATTGCAGCGCCGAGGACGTGGAGGTCGGCCGCGAACTGCGAATGATGTTCCGCATCAAGGCCGTGGACGAGCGGCGGGACTTCACGAAATATTTCTGGAAAGCCGTCCCGGTCGGCTGATTTCGAGCAAGCGACCGGACGCGAAGGAGACGAGACATGGCAAGCGGCATCAAGGACAAGGTCGCCATATTGGGCATGGGCTGCGCCAAGTTCGGCGAGCGCTGGGCCAAGGACGCCGACCAGTTGATGGTCGAGGCCTATGAAGAGGCGATCGCCGACGCGGGCATCGAAACATCGCAGATCGACGCCGCCTGGCTTGGGGTTGCCTTCGATGCGGTCAATGTCGGCCCTTCGGGTATCCCCCTTGGCGTGGCGCTCCGGCTCAACAATTGCGGCGTCACCAAGGTGGAGAATTATTGCGCCAGCGGCACCGAAAGCTTTCGCGGCGCAGTCTATGCGGTCGCCAGCGGCGCGGCCGACATCGCGCTGGCGCTGGGCGTCGAGAAGCTCAAGGATACCGGTTATGGCGGCCTGCCCGTGCGCACGCGCGGCACGACGTCGGACATGATCGGCGTGACGGGTTCGGCGCCAGGCAATTTCGCGCAGCTCGCCTCGGCCTATCGCAATGTCCACGGCGTCGGCAAAGACGACCTGAAGCGCGCGATCGCCCATGTCTCGGTCAAGAGCCACGCCAATGGTGCGAAGAACCCCAAGGCGCATCTGCAAAAGGCGATCGACATGGACACGGTGCTGAACGCACCGATGATCGCCGAGCCGCTCGGCCTGTTCGATTGCTGCGGCGTGTCGGATGGCGCGGCCTGCGCCATCGTCACGACGCCAGAAATCGCGCGCGCTCTCGGCAAGAAGGATCTGGTCACGGTCAAGGCGCTGCAGATCGCGACGTCCAACGGCTGGGAACTGCAACAGGGCGGCGGCTGGAACGGCAGCTTCTTCCACACCACCCGCATCGCGGCGCAGAAAGCCTATAAGGAGGCGGGCGTCACCGATCCGCGCAACCAGATCAGCCTGACCGAAGTGCATGACTGTTTTTCCATCACCGAACTGGTGACGATGGAAGATCTCTACCTCTCCAAGGAAGGTGAGGGCTGGAAGGATGTGCTGAACGGCTTTTTCGATGCCGATGGGCAGGTGCCGTGCCAGATTGACGGGGGTCTTAAATGTTTCGGCCATCCGATTGGCGCATCGGGCCTGCGGATGATCTATGAAAATTATCTCCAGCTGCTCGGCCGTGCCGGCCCGCGTCAGCGGCAGACGCCCCCCAGCCTGGCGCTCAGCCACAATCTGGGCGGCATGCCGAGCCAGAATGTGTCCGCCGTCGCGATCGTGGGGCTGGCCGATGCCTGACATCGTCACCCCCACCCGGTCGACGGGCGCCGCCAGCGGGATGGATGCCGAAACGTTCGAGGCCTTTCTCGACCAGTTGCGCCGCTTCGTGCGCGACCGGCTGATCCCCGCCGAACCGGAGGTCATCGAAAAGAACCGCGTGCCCGACGAGATCATCGCCGAGATGCGCGATTTCGGCCTCTTCGCGCTCACCACGCCCGAGGAACTGGGCGGCGCGGCGATGAGCATCAGCCAGTATATCCGCACCGTGCGCGAACTGGGCAAGCCTTCCCCCGCCTTCCGCGCGACCATGTCGATCAACACCGGCATGTTCGCGACCGCGCTGAAGAAAGGCGGCACGGCGGAGCAGCAGGCCGAATGGCTCGGCCGGTCGGCAGAGGGGCAGATCGCCTGTTTCGGCCTGACCGAACCCGACAGCGGATCGGATGCGGCGGGCCTTAAGACCCGCGCTGTGCGGGACGGCGACGATTATATCTTGAACGGCACGAAGCGCTACATCACCAACGCGCCGCTCGCCAAGCTGGGCCTCATCATGGCGCGCACCAACGCCGAGGCGCTGCCGCGCAACGCCCATATCAGCGCCTTTCTGCTCGACATGGACACGCCCGGCGTCACCATCGGCAGCCCCGATCATAAGATGGGCCAGCGCGGCGCGCTGATCGCCGACGTCATATTGGAAGATGTGCGGGTGCCGGCCCGCAACCTTTTGGGGCTGGAGGAAGGCCGGGGCTTCATGGCGGCGATGCAGGCGCTCGATTCTGGCCGCCTGTCGGTTGGCGCGGCGGCGCTCGGACTGGCCGAACGGGCCCTCGAGGCGGGGCTCCGCTACGCCTTGGAGCGCAAGGCGTTCGGCGCGCCGATCGCGGACTTTCAGCTCATCCAGGCGATGCTGGCGGACAGCCGCGCCGAAATCTATGCCAGCGAATGCATGATGTGGGACGCCTGCGCCAAGTCCGAACTGGGCCGCGCCAGTCTCGAAGCGTCCGCCTTCAAGATGTTCGCCACCGAAATGTGCGGCCGCGTCGTCGACCGCGTGGTGCAGATCCATGGCGGCGCGGGTTATCTCGCCGAATATGATGCGGAGCGTTTCTTCCGCGATGCGCGCATCTACCGCATCTATGAGGGCACGACCCAGATCCAGCAGCTCGTCATCGCCAAGCAGATGATCCGCGACTTCCAAAGCCAGGGATAGACCCATGTATTCGCTGCTAGCGCCTCTGCGCGTCGTGGAGGCGTCGTCCTTCGTCGCTTGCCCCACCGCCGGACTCTATCTCGCTCAGATGGGGGCGGAGGTGATCCGCGTCGATCAGATCGGCGGCGGACCCGATTATCGCCGCTGGCCCAAGACGGAGGAAGGCGCTAGCCTCTATTGGGAAGGTCTCAACAAGGGCAAGAAATCCGTTGCGCTCGACCTTGGCAAGCCTGAAGGGCGCGAACTGCTGGCCGCGTTGGCGACGGCGCCTGGAGACGACGGCGGCATTTTTCTCACCAACTTCCCCGTTGGCGGTTTCCTGTCCTGGGAAAAACTGTCCGCCCGCCGTCCGGACCTCATCCTCAATCGGGTGATGGGCCAGGCCAATGGCGGGCCGGCGCTCGATTATACGGTGAATTCGGCGCTGGGCATTCCGCAGATGACCGGCCCCGCCAGCCTGGGGGAGGAGCCGGTCAATCACGTCCTGCCGGCTTGGGATCTGCTGACCGGCGCCTATGCCGCCTTCGCGACGCTTGCCGCGCTTCAGCACCGCCGCGTGACCGGCCGGGGGCAAGAGGTGCGCATTCCGCTGTCGGACGTCGGCATCGCCACGATCGCAAATCTCGGTCAGCTCGCCGAAACGCTGCAATCGGGCGACCGGGCGCGGCACGGCAACGCCGTCTATGGCGCGTTCGGGCGGGATTTCCGTACCCGCGATGGAAAGCGGCTGATGGTGATGGCGATCACGCCGCGCCAATGGACGGGTCTGGTCAAGGTGCTCAGCATCGGCGAGGCGGTCGAAGGCATAGAGACGTCGCGCGGCGTCAGCTTCGCCCGCGACGAGGGCGTTCGCTTCGAGCATCGCGATGCGCTCTTCCCGCTGGTCGAGGCGGCGGTGGCGCGGCGCGCGGCCGATGACCTCGCTATCGCCTTCGATGCGGAAGGCTGCTGCTGGGGACCGTATCTTGCCATGCACGAAGCGGTGCAGGACCCCGCCATGGTCACGCAGAATCCGCTATTTTCGACCATCGAGCAGGTGAGCGGCCGAACCTATCCGGTGCCCGGCGCGATGGCGAGCCTGCCGTTGGAGCAGCGCGTCGCCCCCGTGCGCGCCGCGCGTCTCGGCGAACATAGCGATGAAGTGCTGGCGGACATGCTCGGCCTCGGCTCGGGCGCCATCGGCGCGTTGCACGACAAAGGACTGGTAGCCGGCGCATGACCGAAACGATCGACCGCGCGCGTGCGGCCCTTTCCGCACTCCATGCCTTTGGCGATGCCGCCCGCGACGCACTTGCCGCGCGCGTGGTGGTGGACGGTCGCGCCGATCCGGCGCGGCTCGATGCCGAACAGCGCGCCGCCCATGGCTATGCCTGGGTCGCGACTACCATCGCCGCGCTCGATGCGTTGGCGGCGTGGGCGCAGGGCCTGGCGGCACGTGGTGAATGGACCGATGGCGAGGCGCTTGTCCTCGACATCGCCTTTGGCGAATATGCAGCGCAGTTGATCGGTGGTCTGCCGATGAGCGCCAACGAATTCGTCCGCCCCGCGCAGCTTGGCCTGAAAGACGCCGCCGTTGCACTGGCCAGCGACCCCTTCGTCGCCGCCTTCGTCGAGATCGCCGATGACCGTCGCGGTCGCGCCGCGCTGATCGCGCATATACGGAGCGGCGGACGGATCGCTGAAAGCTTCGGCGATGATATGGTGGATACGATCCGCGACCAGTATCGGCGCTTCACCGCCGATCGGATCACGCCGCACGCCCATCGCTGGCATCTCGAAAATGCGCTCATCCCCGATGCGCTGATCGCCGAACTGGCCGCGCTCGGTACGTTCGGCGTGTGCATCTCGGAAGACTATGGCGGCCTTGGCCTCGGCAAACTTGAAATGTGCGTCGTGACCGAGGAATTGTCGCGCGGCTGGATCGGCGCCGGCTCGCTCGGCACACGCTCCGAAATCGCTGGCGAACTGATCGGCGCGTCGGGGACGGACGGTCAGAAAGCGCAGTGGCTGCCCGGCATCGCGGCGGGCACGATCCTGCCGACCGCCGTCTTCACCGAACCGTCCAACGGCTCCGATCTTGCCAATCTGGCCAGCCGCGCCACCCGCGCCGCAGACGGCGACTGGCGCGTGACGGGCG
>JBEVMZ010000150.1:0-2875 GCA_040508335.1 Sphingobium sp. | reverse complement strand
ACCGGCAGGGGCAGGATTATTCGCTGGTCGTGGGAGAGGGGAATGACGAAGTCTTCGACGCATGCGCCGGGGAAATCGAGCGGACGCTCGATCTTGCCTGACGCCCTGTCCGACAGCTCTGCGCGGCCAGCAGCGACCGGGGCGCCGGGCCTCGCTCCAACGGGGGCGTGGCGGACGGTCCAGGCCGACTATCGCCGCCATGGCGGCTCGCTGACCAATGGCGCGTTTGTGTCGCTGTGCGTCTATCGCTTCGGCCATTGGGGGCTGACTCTGCGTGCGAGACCAGCACGTGTGGTCGTCTCGAAACTCTATGGTTTCCTCAACTTGTTCGTCGCCAACATCACCAAGATATGGATCCCGCCGCGCGTCACGATCGGCGCGGACCTGCATATCGTGAACAATGAAGGGTCGCTCTCCATGCACCCCGACACGGTGATCGGCGATCGCCTGGGCGTCATGCACAATGTGACGATCGGCACCAATATGCGCCCCGGCGCGCCGGTGATCGGCGACGATGTCTTCATCGGCGTCAATGCGACCGTGCTGGGCGCTATTCGCATTGGGGACAGGGTGCGGATTGCGGCCAATACGGCGGTGACGACCGATGTCCCGTCGGATTCCATCGTCGTCGGATCGCCGGCCAAAATCTATCCCCGCCTGGGGCCATTCCGATGAACCCGCTCGCCACCACCCTGTTCGAGCTGTTCGCCGACAATCTGCCCGCGCGCGCCGACAAGCCCTTCCTGATCGATCCCGACCGGTCCTGGACCTATGCGCAGGTCGCGGGCGAAGTCGACCGCGTCGCGGCCTTCCTCGCCCTGCGCGGCGTTGCGCCGGGGGACCGGGTCGTCGTCCAGCTGCGCAAGGGCATGCGCGAAGTCGCCGCGATGCTGGCCGCGGCCCAGGTCGGCGCGGTCTTCGTCAATGTGAGCACCGCCTGGACGGTCGATCAGCTTGCCTATGTGATCGACGACAGCGGCGCGCGCGCGCTCCTCATCGAACCCGCCGCCGCGCGCGCGCTGGACGCACCGGACGACATAGTGATCCTCGCCTCCGACCAGTGGGACGGCTTGGCGGACAGCCTCACCGGCAGGGCCGCCCCCATCGTCCCGCGCCTCGACACCGATCTCGCCGCGATCATCTATACCTCCGGCTCCACCGGCAAGCCCAAGGGGGTGATGCTCAGCCACCGCAACATCCTGGCCGGCGCGCGCTCGGTCGCGCGCTATCTGGGGCTTGCCGAGGACGACCGGCTGCTCAGCCTCCTGCCCTACAGCTTCGACTATGGCCTCAATCAACTCACGACGATGATGCTGATGGGCGGCACGATCGTGCATCAGCCGGTCGCCATGCCGACCGAGATCGTGCGCGTTATGCGCGACTATGGCGTGACCGGGCTCGCCGCCGTCCCGCCCTTGTGGATCCAGCTCATCCGCCTGCTCGAACAGGCGCCGGTCAGCCTGCCCGCGCTGCGCCGCATCACCAATTCTGGCGGCAGGATACCAACTAGTATCCTTGAAAAAATCCCCGATCTCCTGCCGGGCACCAGGATTTTCCTGATGTATGGCCTCACCGAAGCCTTCCGCTCCACCTACCTCCCGCCCGACAAATATGCCGCCAAGATGGGCTCGATCGGGCAGGCCATTCCCGGCGCGGAAATCCATGTCATCAAACATGGCGTCGGCATCGCCGGCCCCGGCGAGCAGGGCGAACTGGTCCATCGCGGGCCGCTGGTGAGCCTTGGTTACTGGAACCGGCCGGAAGCCACGGCGGAAAAAATCCGCCCCTGCCCCGAACTCTCCCATCTGATCGGCGACGAACCCGTCGTCTATAGCGGCGACATCGTGCGCGTCGACGCCGACGGCGACCTCTGGTTCGTCGGCCGCAACGATGCGCTGATCAAGAGCAGCGGCTTTCGCATCAGTCCCGAGGATGTCGAGGATCTGGTGCATCGCAGCGGCATGGCGACCGACGTCGTCGCCTTTGGCGCCGCCGACGAGTTGCTGGGCCAGAGCGTCCATGTCGCCGCCACCCTGCTGCCCGGCGCGACACGCGACGCGCTGATGGCGCACTGCCGCCAGGCGATGCCCGCCTATATGGTCCCGCGCGCGATCCACATCTGGCCCGAACCGATGCCGCGCACCGCGAGCGGCAAGCTCGCTCGGCCCGATATCGTGCAGGCTTGCCTGCACGTCCCCGATACCGTGCGCGCCTGCGCGGCCCAGCCCCCAGCCTCGACCTAGAAGGAGCGACACCGATGCTCACCAGCGCACTCATCCTGCAAAATCTCCACACGCTCTCGGGCTTCGACGGCGAAGCGGGCGACGATACGCCGCTCTTCTCCTCCGGCGCGCTGGATTCGATCGCGATGATCAACCTCATCGCCTTCGTCGAGGAGCAGGCGGACATCGAAATCCGCGCCGACGAGGTGACGCTCGAAAATTTCGACACCGCCGCGCGCATCAGCCGCTTCGCCATCGAGCGGGCGGCGTGAGCCCGCAGGACCTGGACGACTGGCTCGGCCGCGCCGCCGACGGCTATGGCACGCCGTCCTATGTCTATTTCGCCGACTGCATCGCGCAGCGGATCGACGCACTGCGCCGCGCCTTTAAGGGCCGTTTCACCTTGAGCTATGCGGTCAAGTGCAACCCCAACCCGGCGCTGCTCACCTGGCTGAGCGGCCATGTCGACCTGCTCGACGTGTCGTCGATCGGCGAGTTCAACCTGGCGGTCGCCGCCGGGTGGAACCCCGTCCTCATCAGCTTCACCGGCCCTGCCAAGCGCGATTTCGAGATAGGCGAGGCGATCCGCGGCGATGTCGGCCTGCTGGTGGTCGAATCCCTGCGTGAGGCGCGGCTCGCCAATGCCGTCGCGC
>JBEVMZ010000127.1:0-3250 GCA_040508335.1 Sphingobium sp. | reverse complement strand
TAGACGATCAGTCCCGCGCGTAACGATCTTCGTAACGCACGATATCGTCCTCGCCCAAATAGCTGCCGGTCTGCACCTCGATCATCTCGACCGGGATCTTGCCGGGATTTTCCAGCCGATGCGTCGCGCCCAGCGGCACATAGACCGACTGGTTGGCGGTCACCAGCTGCACCTCCTCGCCGATCGTCACCCTGGCGGTGCCCGCGACCACGATCCAATGTTCAGCGCGGTGGTGGTGGCTCTGGAGCGAGAGCGCCTGGCCCGGCTTCACGACGATGCGCTTGACCTGGAAACGGTCGCCGACCGCCAGGCTTTCGAACCAGCCCCAGGGGCGCTTGTCCGAGGACATGGTGTCGGCCTGCTTGATCGCCTTGGCCTTGAGCGCCGCCACCGCTTCGCCGACGCGCTGGCTAGCGGCGCGCGGCGCGACCAGCACCGCGTCGGGCATGGCGACGACGATCATGTCCTCAAGACCGATGCCCACGACTTCCAAGCTGTCGGCCTCCGAACGCAGCAGCGAGCCGGCGCAATCGATCGCGGTGGCACCCGCCGACACGACATTGCCGGCCTCGTCGGGGCTACTCTCCCCCCAGACGCTCTTCCAGTCGCCCAGATCCGACCAGCCGGCGGAAAAAGGCATGACGACGAGGTTGTCGGCCTTTTCCATGATCGCATAGTCGACCGAGATGCTCGCCGCCTTGCCCCAGGCCTGCGCGCCCAACCGGGTGAAGCCGAGGTCGGCCGATCCTGCGCTCACCGCTTCGCTGACCGCTGCGAGCATCTCAGGCGCATGGACGCGATAGGCTTCGACGATGGCAGCGGCGGAAAAGAGGAAGATGCCCGCATTCCAGAGATAACGGCCCGATGCCAGCATCACCTCGGCGCGCGCCGCGTCGGGCTTTTCGACGAAGCGCACCAGATTTCGCGGGGTCGTCGCGGCGCGGGCGGCGGGGTCGGCGAGTTCCAGATAGCCATAGCCGGTTTCCGCGCGCGTCGGCTCGATCCCGAAGGTGACAAGGCTCCCCGCCACCGCGCTCCCGCGCGCGGCATGGACAGCGGCGCGGAACGCCGCGCCATCGGGGATCAGATGGTCGGAAGGCAGCACCAGCATCAGCGCCTCTGGATCGCGCGCCTGCAGCACCAGAGCCGCAGCGAGAATGGCGGGCGCGGTGTTGCGCCCCTCCGGCTCGATCAGGATCACCGAGGGCGTCTGCCCGACCGCCTCCAGCTGTTCCGACACGATGAAGCGGAACGGGTCGCCCGTCACGATGGCCGGGGGGGCGAACCCCTCGCCCTGCGCGATGGCGGCGGCACGCTGAAACAGGCTGGTCTCGTCCATCAGATGGGCGAACTGCTTGGGATATGCCTTGCGCGACAAGGGCCACAGCCGCGTCCCCGCGCCACCGCACAGGATCACGGGATAGATGAGCGGGCTGGTGGTCGGGCTGGGCACGTCTGGCCTTTCTGATGAACTGATGCTGCATTGCCCGACGTGCATGAAACCATCAAGTCTTACCAAAGACCAGATCGGCAAAATTGAGGAAATTCGCCCGTCCGGTTTTCAGGGAAAGGAAAAACCCACGCTTACCAAGGCCCGCCACCCCTTGTCATAGCCGGGAAAGGGGCGGGTAAGTGCGCGATAGACGCCGATGTCGGTGTTGAGCCCGCCCTTCGCCGCGCGCACGCCGCCGCCCAGCGACGCCAGATCGAAGCGACCGCTATTATAGAAAGGCCGCTCATTATAATGAGCGCGCGCGGCGTCGACCGCGCCGAACAGCTCGACCCGGTGCGTCTCCTTCTCCACCGCCGCCCAGGCGATTTCCATGCTGCCCGCGATCGCGCTGTCACCGATCAGGATCGCCGGTTCATAGGCGCGGCCGTAATTCTGCCCGCCCAGAAACGCCCCTTCCGCCTGCGCCAGCGCATCGGGCGAATATTGCCCCAGCATCCGCAGCCGCAGTGCCACGCGCTTGCCGATCAGCCGGTCGTAGCTGACCTGCGCCTCCAGCTTGGTGAAATGACGGTCGGCGAGCGGCTCGCTGATCTCGACCGGGCTGCCGGGGATGGAGCGCGACGCCGTCAACATGACGTCGCTGATCGCGCGCAGCGTTTCGCGCCGCCAGCGTAGCGACGCACGCATCGAAGGCGCCTTTTCCCGGAAGATGCGATAGCCGAACAGCCGCGTCTGGCTGACCTGGAGATTGGCCGCCACCGACGCCGTCAGGCTGTCGCGCTGATTGAGCAGCAGCGGATAGGACAGCGCAGCCGACAGGATATGCGCGTCGCCCTCCAGCCGGAAGTCGGGGATGCGGTTGCTCGACGCCGCCGCCGACAGGTCGAGCGAGAGGCCGCTTTTCCCTAGCGGCTGACTATAGGCGACCGCGCCGATCAATGTGCGGCCATTGAGGCTGACGCCCCCTTGCAGGACGAGCTGGTCGCCCGCGCGCAGCACGCTGTTGCCCTGCGCGCTCAGCAGCATCTGCTCGCGTCCGGCGATGGGCTGTCCATTATTGTGGAAGAGGACACCCAACTGGCGTTCGCGGGCAGCGGTATGGAAACGGATTTCAAGGCCCCCGGGCTCAGTCCCGGCGACCATCGTCGCCTCCACCTGCGCGCCGGGAATGGCCTGTACGAGGCGCAGCACGCGCTGCAGCCTTTTCTTGCTGAGTGTGCCCTTTTCCTGCTTAAGTGGCGCGGCGACGGCGCGCACGCGCGCGCCCACGCCGGTTTCGAGGCCGGAAAAGCGCAGCCGTTCGACATGGCCTTCGCGCACGGCCACGGCCAGCTGTCCGTCCTCGCCCATTCCATGTAGGTCGATCGTATAGATAGCGACGTCGCTGCGCGCATAGGCGGCGGTCAGATCATTGGCGAGGGCCTGAAGCCGCGCTTCGTCGAGAAGGGCGCCGACATAGGGGCGCGTCGCGCGCTCAAGCGCGGACGCGATGCTCGATCCGCTGATGGTGACGGCGCGCAGGATGGCGGGCGCGGCTGGCTGGGGCGTTTGCGTTTGCGCCTGCGCTGTCTGGTCCTGTGTCGGTGGTGGCGCGGCGGCGCGGAGCGGGGGTGCGATCATCGCGGCGGCGGCCAACACGCAGACAGCGAGGGCGTTGACAGTCGGGAATGCGGGAATTCGCAGCATGGCGCGCGGGAAGCTGGAGCCATCCCCATGCCGGGGATGGCTCCAAAGCCTTTACTGGGCCAAACGGCCGGTCAGCGCATCCAGCGGCGTGCGCAGCTGGAGATTGGTGCC
>JBEVMZ010000110.1:0-7812 GCA_040508335.1 Sphingobium sp. | reverse complement strand
GCGGCAACAGGCTGAGCCCGCGCATCGCAACCGATCGCGTCGATGCGGTCCTGCCGTCCGCGAGTGTCACGTCGTAGGATTGGGCATGGATGGCCGCCTGATAAGTGCGACGGGCTTCCACCAGCAGGCCTTTGCCAGCATAAGCGTTGGCAAGATTGATGAGCTTGCCCGCATCCCTGCCGGCCGAGCTTTTCAGCGCGCCGATCGCCGCGTCATATTGACCGCTGGTGATCGCCATACCGCCCATATCCGCTGCTGCCTCTACGGGCTGCGCATGCGCCAACCCGGACGTTATCATCAGCGCTGCTGCCATCGATCCGACCGTTACCCGTAGCATCGCTCTTCTCCAACAAAACCTTTTTACTATAGCGGCTATTATTTCACTAATATGACGGGCTGAGCAATAGGCCAACGTTGCGACGGCTAGAAAAATAGACGTTTTTTATCAGCGTCTTATAAAAATGTAATCGGATGTCACGATACTGTCATATTTCGCGGAGAGCGCACGAGCGAATCACGGGCCTCGCGATTCGCGGTCCCGATGCGGGTGTCCAATTTTACGATGCAGAGGAAAAGGTCCGGAGGGTTCTGTTGCCCGGCCCCTCCGGCGGCCGCTGAATTCCCTTCTGTTGCCCGGTGGGTTCAACCGCGTTCTATTTGGGTAATGTCAGGCCATGAGGCCATCAATTACGCAGCAAGAGCAAGAGCCTCGTTATCGTTGGCACTTGTAGGTTTCGAACCTTTTTACGGCGTACTCAGGCCGGGTGAAGGCATTCGCTTTTCAACACACGTCGATCCTAGTTCGGCCCCATCATATTCCCCGATGTTCGGGGAAGGTGGTGGAGCCGCCGGGTACTGCCCCCGGGTCCGCTGCGCCTATTGCACGATACGATTTATCACCATAGCCGGGCGAACCCGGCACGACTGCATATGGGACGATGCCGATTATTTATCAAGGCTCGAACAGCGCCATAGAAGGGAGGAACCGAGCATGTGCATCATGGCGATGATCTGGCAAGCGCATCCGCGCTGGCGGCTGGTGCTGACCGGCAATCGCGACGAGTTTCACGACCGCCCCGCCACGCCGATCGCGCGCTGGCCAGAGGCGCCTGCGCTGATCGCCGGGCGCGACCTGCGCTCGGGCGGCACCTGGCTCGGCGTATCGGAGGAAGGCCGCGCGGCGATCGTCACCAATCTGCGTGGCTTCGGCACGCCTAGCCCCGATCGCGCGTCACGGGGCGCGCTCGTGACGGATATGTTGACGGGTAAAGGCCGCTATGGCGACGCCCGGACGGCGGCGCTCGGCAATTTCAATCCTTTCAATCTGATCGTTGTGGATCGTGATCATGCGCGCTTCCTGACCAATCGGCCCGATCCGCTGGTAACGGACCTGATGCCCGGCCTCTACGGCCTGTCGAACGGCGCGCTCGACGCGCCCTGGCCCAAGACGCTGGCGTTGAAAGCGGCATTGCTCGACTGGACGACGGCAGGCGCGCATGAGCCGGAAACCCTGTTCGATGCGCTCGGCGCCGAGACGCTACCCGACGCGGGCATCGCGCCACGCGCGCCCTCCGACATCGCGGACGAGGCCGCAGCGTCCCCAATCTTCATTCGCCATCCCGTCTATGGCACGCGGTGCAGCAGCGTGGTGGCGATCGACAGGGACGGGCGCGGCCTGTTTGTCGAGCGACGCTTCGATGCGCGCGGCGCTGTGGTCGGGGACAGCCGCATCAACTTTGCCTGGCCCACCTGAAAGCGGGACGCGGCTTGCCGCTTCCCCCCGCCCCGGTCCCGCGCTATGGCAACTCCATGATCCTCGTCATCGACAATTATGACAGCTTCACCTGGAACCTTGTCCATTATCTAATGGAGCTGGGCGCCGAGGTAGAGGTAGTGCGCAACGACGCCATCACGGCGGGACAGGCGCTCTCGACCGGCGCAAAAGCCTTCCTGCTGTCGCCCGGCCCCTGCACCCCCAATGAAGCGGGGGTCAGCCTCGACCTCGTTGCCGCCTGCGCCGATGCGGGAGCCCCTTTGCTGGGCGTATGCCTTGGCCATCAGGCGATCGGCCAGCATTTCGGCGGCAGAGTTGTGCGCGGCGGGTTGATGCATGGCAAGACGTCCCCGGTCAGCCATGACGGCACCGGCCTGTTCGCGGGCATCCCCTCCCCCTTTACCGCCACACGCTATCATTCGCTGATCGTCGAGGCCGTTCCCGACTGTCTTGCCATCAACGCGACGAGTGAGGACGGGTCGGTCATGGCCTTTGCGCACAAGACGCTGCCGATCCATTCGGTCCAGTTCCATCCTGAAAGCATTGCCACGGAATATGGGCATGAGATGCTGGCCAATTTCATGAAGATTGCGGGCCTCCCGGTGCGTCAGGTGCTGGCCGCCTGAACGCGGTGGCGGCGCGCCTCTCGACAGCATGGACCCGACCTGTCTAAGGCGGACGCGATGACCGCCCTGCCCGATCCTTCGACGCCGCTGACCGAGGCGGACGCTTTAGCGGCGTTCGACCTGCTGTTCGACGCGGATTTACCCGAAGCGCAGATCGCCGACTTTCTCGTCGCAATGGCGAAGCGCGGCGAAAGCGCGACCGAGATCGCGGCGGCCGCCCGCGCGATGCGCGCGCGCATGATCCCGGTGCAGGCGCCCGATGGCGGGATCGACGTGTGCGGCACGGGCGGCGACGGGCACCATACGCTCAACGTTTCCACTGCCGTCAGCCTGGTGGTCGCCGCCGCCGGCGTGCCGGTCGCAAAACATGGCAATCGCGCCGCCTCTTCGAAGGCCGGCGCCGCCGACACGCTCGAAGCGCTTGGCCTGGATCTCGACCGCGCGGGGGCGACGGCCGAGGCGACGCTCGCGGATCTGGGCATCTGTTTCCTGTTCGCGCAAACCTATCATCCCGCGCTCAAACGGCTCGGCCCGGTCCGCAAGGCGATCGGCCAGCGCACGATCTTCAACCTCATGGGACCGCTCGCTAACCCCGCGGGCGTCAAGCGACAACTCGTCGGCATCGCGCGGCCGGCCTATGTGCCGATCTATGCCGAAGCGCTTGGGCTGCTCGGCGCGGAGCATGCGCTGATCGTGTCTGGTGACGAGGGGCTGGACGAGCTTTCGACGGCTGGCGGCAATGATGTGGCCGAAGTGACCGCCGGCGGCCTAGTCGCGATGCGACGGGTCAGCGCGGCCGATGTCGGCCTTCCCAGCCATTCGGTCGCCGCGATCCGGGGCGGTGATCCTGCGCATAATGCGGCGGCGTTGCGCGCGCTGCTGCAGGGCGAGGCCGGCGCCTATCGCGATGCCGTGCTGCTCAATGCCGCCGCCGCCCTGTATGCCGCGGGCGAAGTCACGGACTTGCGCGATGGGGTGGAACAAGCCGCCGAGACGATCGACGCGGGCCTTGCCAACGCGCTGCTCAATTGCTGGATTGCCTATCGATGACGAACAAGCTGACCGAGATTTGCGAGACCAAGCGGGGCGAGGTAGCCGCGCGCAAGGTGGCGACGAGCATCACGTCGCTTCAGGCGCAGGCGGCCGCGCAAACCCCGCCGCGCGGCTTTCGACGCGCGCTCGATGCCGCAGCCGTCTCCGGGTTCGGCCTGATCGCGGAGGTCAAGAAAGCGAGCCCATCCAAGGGGCTGATCCGCGCCGACTTCGATCCGCCCGCCCATGCCCGCGCTTATGCGGCGGGCGGCGCGGCCTGCCTGTCGGTACTGACCGACGCGCCCTATTTTCAGGGGCATGAAGATTATCTGGTCGCGGCGCGCGCTGCCTGCACGCTGCCAGTCATCCGCAAGGATTTCATGGTCGATCCCTGGCAAGTGCTGGAAAGCCGCGCGGTCGGCGCCGACGCCATCCTCATCAACGTCGCCGCGCTCGACGATGGGCAGATGGCGGAGATCGAGGATGCCGCGCTCGGCCTTGGTATGGACGCGCTGATCGAGGTGCATGACGAGGCGGAACTGGAGCGCGCGCTCAGGCTGCGCTCGCGCCTGATCGGCGTCAATAATCGCGACCTGCGCGATTTCACCGTCAATTTCGCGCGCACCTATGATCTGGTGGCCAAGGCGCCTGAGGGCTGCACCTTCGTCGCGGAAAGCGGGATCGGCGGGCATGCCGACGTCAGCGCCATGGCAGAACATGGCGTGCGCTGCTTTCTGGTCGGCGAGACGCTGATGCGGCAGGCCGACGTCGAGGCGGCGACGCGCGCGCTGCTAACGGGCGCATGAGCGGCCTCACCCATCTCGACGCGCAAGGGTCGGCGCGGATGGTCGATGTGTCGGCCAAAGCCGTGACCGCACGTGAGGCCGTCGCTGCCGGACGCATCGCCATGAGCGCGGAGGCCGCCGCCGCCATCGCGCAAGGGTTGGTCAAGAAGGGCGACGTCCTCGCCGTCGCGCGGATCGCGGGGATCATGGCGGCCAAGCGCACGGCGGAACTGGTCCCGCTCTGCCACCCCCTGCCGCTCGACGCGGTGACGATCGATTTCGAACTGGAGGCCGATAGTGTCAGTGTCACCGCGACGGCGCGCACGGCGGGCCGAACCGGGGTGGAAATGGAGGCGATGACTGCCGTGAGCATCGCCCTGCTCACCATCTATGACATGGCCAAGGCCATTGATAAGGGCATGGTTATCGGCGCCGTCCGCCTGCTCGCGAAAAGCGGCGGCAAGTCCGGCGACTGGCGCGCGCCATGACGCTGATGCCGGTAGTGGAGGCGCAAGCGAGATTGTTCACGCTCGCGCCGGCGTTGCCGGTCGAAAGCGTTCCGCTGGGCGATGCTGCCGGCCGCTGGCTGGCGCAGGACGTCGCGGCGCTGCGCAACCAGCCTTGGGCCGATCTGTCGGCGATGGACGGCTATGCGATCCGCGCCGGCGAATGGCCCGGCCCCTGGCGGGTGACTGCGACCAGCGCGGCGGGCGGCATGCTGCCCCCACCATTGGGCGCTGGCGAGGCGTGCCGCATCTTCACCGGCGCACCCATGCCCACCGGCGCGGACGCGGTAATGCTCCAGGAGGATAGCGAACGGACGGCCGACGTCGTGCGCGGCATGCAGGTTGGACCGACCGCCGGCCGACATGTGCGGGGCGCAGGTTCAGACTTTGCCATAAATGCGCCGCTAATCGCCAAGGGCGCGGAACTGGGCGCCGCCCAGATAGCGCTCGCCGCCGTCGCCGGGCCTGGCGCCCTGCCGGTACGTCGGGAGGTCAGCGTCGCGCTGCTGTCCTCTGGCTCCGAACTGGTGCCGCCCGGTGCGCCAGTGCCGGCGGGAAGGCTGCCGTCAAGCAATGCCCCGATGCTTGCGGCGGTGCTGAAGGGCCTGCCCTGCCGTATCGAGGACAAGGGGATCGCGCGCGACGATCTGGATGCGACGACCGCGCTTTTCGGCGCATGTGCCGGGGCCGACATCATCGTGTCAACCGGGGGTGCGTCAGTTGGCGACCATGACCTCGTCCGCGCCGCTTTCGAACGCGCAGGCGGCACCCTCGACTTCTGGAAGATTGCGATGCGGCCGGGCAAGCCGCTGATGGCAGGGCGGCTCGGCGAAGCGCTCTTCCTCGGTCTGCCGGGCAATCCGGTCTCCGCCTTTGTAACCGCGCAGCTTTTTCTGCTTCCGCTGCTGCGGCACATGGCGGGCGCGCGCGCACCGCTGCCGCCGCTCCGGTCCGCGCCGCTGGCTGTGGCTCTGCCGGAAGCAGGCGGACGCGAGGAATATCTGCGCGCGTCGCGCAACGCGGACGGCGTGACAGCCATCCGCTCCCAGGATAGCGCGGGGCTTTATGCGCTTTCGCAAGCGGACTGCCTGATCAGGCGCGCGGCCGGAGCACGTGCTGCGCAAGCGGGCGAGATGGTGGAGATCCTCGAAATACGAGGCGTGATTTAACGGCGCATGGCTTGACTTGACCCGTTCCGTTTCTTAAACGTTCCCTATCCGTTCTATTAAGGGATCGCTATGCTGACGCCCAAGCAACAGGAATTGCTGAACTTCATCCAGAATCGGCTTGAGGAAGGGGGCGTATCGCCCTCCTTCGAGGAGATGAAGGATGCGCTCGATCTGCGGTCGAAATCGGGCATTCATCGCCTCATCAATGCGCTGGAGGAGCGCGGCTTCATTCGCCGTCTGCCCAATCGCGCGCGCGCGCTTGAGGTGTTGAAGCTGCCTGACGCACTGCATCGCATGCCGCGCGGTGTTACGCCGTTGCGTAAGGCTGCCGCGCCGGTGACGCCTATCGCAGCGAATGACGTGGTCGAAATCCCCCTGCACGGGCGCATCGCAGCGGGCGTGCCGATCGAGGCGATGGAGGGGCAGACGATGCTGTCGGTGCCCGGCGCCTTGCTGGGCGTTGGCGACCACTATGCGCTGGAGGTGGCCGGCGATTCGATGGTCGAGGCGGGCATTTTCGACGGCGACTATGCGCTGATTCAGCGGACGGAGACGGCGCGCGAAGGGCAGATCGTGGTCGCGTTGATCGACGAAGTCGAAGCGACGCTCAAATATTTTCATCGCGACGGCGCGCATATTCGCCTCGACCCCGCCAACAGCGCTTATACGCCGCAGGTCTATGCGGCCGAGCAGGTGCGCATCCAGGGCAAGCTTGCGGGGCTGCTGCGACGGTATAATTAGGGCGCGGAAACCCGAGCGGCGGGCTCGGCGGCGCGTGTCGCTGTACCGTTTCCCGACCAACGACGTGGGCGCCACAGTTCGGCCGGTGTTACCCAGGGATGCTGGTCATTCGCAGCCCGCACCGTGCGCACCGTGCCGTCGGCAAGCATGATAGCGAGCCCGCCTGTCCGCGCCAGACTGGACCGGTCGACCTTAAGCCAACGCGGGCGGCACCAATAGGGCAGCCGGCGGTCGCTGATAACGATATCGGATCGCGCGCAATCCTGCTCAAAGGTCGGACGGTCGACCAGCATCCCACTGCGCGTGGCGAGTATGTCCCATGACCGCCCCGCCCTTTCCATCCGCACCGCGCACAGGTCTGTCGAACAGCGGGCCTGGGGCAGCGCCGCCAGCGTGTCGAGCGTTCCGCCATGTCCTGCATTTTCAGCGAGCATGTCGCGCACATACTCGCCGGCGCGGTCGCGCAGAATCGCCAGCTTGCCCTCCTGCATCCACAGCGCGACATGCTTGCCGTCGCCCGTCACCAATATGTCGGCGACGGGCGCGGCAATGATCCCCATGACGCCAGCGGCAACGCCGATAAGACCGACCCAGCGCAGCCTGTCGCGCCACAGCAGGACCCAAAGCATCCCAGAGACGATGAGCGCAAAGACCCAGGGCGGACGCGCGGCGACCTGCATCGCGGCAAGCGGGCTGTTCGAGACGGCGTGGGCGATCCCCAGCAGCAGGTCAAGCGCGCGCCCCGTCACCCACCAAAAGGGCGCGCCCAGTCCGACGATGTCGAAGACCAACGCCAACGCCTCGAACGGCATGACGACGAAGGTAGTGAGCGGGATCGCGACCAGATTGGCGAGCGCGCCCAGCATCCCGGCCTGATGGAAATGATGAAGCGCGATCGGCATCAGCGTCAGTTCGACCGCGATGCCGGTGCCGAGCATCGCCAGCAGCACGCGTCCGGCCTTTTTCCCCCTTATTTCGTCTCGCGCCATAACGAGAGCGCGAAAACCGCGATGCTCCGACAAAGCGACGAGCGCGACCACTGCCGCGAAGCTCATCTGGAAGCTTGGCCCCATTAATGCTTCGGGCCAGAAGGCGAGCACGACGATCGCGCCGGTTGCCACCAGCCGCAACGTCACCGCGTCGCGCCCGAGCGCCAAGCCGCCCAGCACCAGCAGGGCA
>JBEVMZ010000251.1:0-4171 GCA_040508335.1 Sphingobium sp. | reverse complement strand
TGTGGGGTCCACCAGCGGCATTCTCGACTATGCCAAGTCGATGCCCGGCGACACGCTGATCGTCGCGACGGAGCCGCACATCATCCATCAGATGTCGAAGCTGATGCCGCACAAGAATTTCATTGGTGCGCCCGGCGCCGACGGCAATTGCAACTGCAACATCTGCCCTTATATGGCGCTCAATACGATGGAAAAGCTGTACGTGGCGCTGCGCGACCTTCAGCCGCGCCTCGAGATGGAGGAGGGGCTTCGCCTCGCCGCCAAGAAGAGCCTAGACCGCATGCTCGAAATGGCGAGCGGGACGGTCGGGCAGGGCGACCTTGGCGCGCGGAACGGCTGATCGCGATGGACTTTTCGCTGCCTGGCTTCGATCTCGACGCCTTTGTCGCCTCCACGCTTGCCGAGGATTTGGGGCCGGATAGCCGCGACGTCACCAGCGAAGCCGTGATCCCGGCCGACGCGATCTTCGACGGCGTCATGGACAGTCGGGACGCGGTGACGTTGGCCGGATTGCCGATCGCCGCCGCCTTCTTCCGCGCGCTCGCCCCGGCGGTGGAGATCGACTTGCTCGCCCGCGACGGCGATCAGGTATCGGCGGGCACGGCGCTCATGCGGATGCGCGGGCGCGGGCGCGCGATGCTGACGGCGGAGCGCTCGGCGCTCAACACCGTCCAGCATCTGACCGGCGTCGCGACGATGACGCGCGCCTATGTAGATGCGATCGCCGGCACGGGCGCGACCTTGCTCGACACGCGCAAGACCATTCCCGGCCTTCGCGTTCTTGAGAAATATGCGACGCGCCAGGGAGGGGCGACCAATCACCGGATGGGGCTTTGGGACGCGGCGATGATCAAGGACAATCATGTCGCCGTCGCCGGATCGGTCGAAGAAGCGGTGCGCCGCGCCGTCGCCGCCGGGGTCGAGCGCATCATTGTCGAAGTCGACCGGGTCGACCAGATCGAGCCCGCGCTCGCCGCCGGCGCGACGCATCTGCTGCTCGACAATATGCCGCCCGAAATACTGCGCGGCGCCGTCACGCTGGTCGGCGGGCGCGTGCCGACCGAGGCGTCGGGCGGCGTGCGGCTCGACACGATCCGGGCGATTGCGGAGACAGGGGTCACCTATATCAGCGTTGGCCGCCTGACCCAGTCGGCGCCTGCCGCCGATATCGGCCTCGATTTCGCAGGGGTGGGTTCTGCTTAAGGCGCTGCTGGCATTTGTCGCGATCAGCGTGCCGGGCGCGGCGCTGGCGCAAGCCGGCCAATGCAGCCTTCCCCGAACGATCGCACGCCCGCATGTGGAGGGGCCAAGCGCGCGTGAGCCCCGGCGCGTCGTGCCGATCGGTTCTTATACATTGGCCCTGACCTGGTCGCCGCAATATTGCGCGACCGCGCGTGGCACGGCGAAGGCGGGCTTTCAGTGCGGGTCGGACAACCGGTTCGGCTTTACGCTCCATGGCCTATGGCCCGATGGTCGGGGTACGGCCTGGCCGCAATATTGCAGTCGAGCCGCCGTTCTGCCGCCCGCTGTGATCCGGCAGAATCTTTGCGCGACGCCCTCTGCGCAACTGATTCAGCATGAATGGGCCAAGCATGGCACCTGCATGAAAACGACTCCGCGGGAATATTTCGCAACGGCGCGCCGGTTGTACGACACGCTCCGCTATCCCGACATGGCCGCGTTGGCGGCACGGTCCGGCCTGACGGTCGGCGCTTTTGCGCAGGCGTTCGCCGCCCGCAACCGCGGCATGACGGCGGATATGGTGCGCCTTAACGTCACGCGCGGCGGGATGCTGAACGAAGTGTGGGTCTGTCTGGACCGGCAGAAGCGTTACGCCCGCTGCCCCGCCCATCAACGTGGCTCGGCCGCCACCGCGCGGCTGCGCATCACGCCGCGCGCATGAACCTATCGCTCGATCGTCGCGCTCGAAGGGTGATGACGATCGAGATGACGGCGGATGATGCGCAGATTCTTGGTGTTGGACTTGTAGAGGAAGTCGAACAGGTCGCCGGCGAAGGGAATCGCGCCGACCAGCGTATCGACGCCGACATTGGCGGCCATGCGGGTCAGCTGCCATTTCGACATGCCAAGGTTGCGGGCTTCCCAGACGATCCATGCGCCCAGCGCGGCCGTCACGACATCGCCGACGATCGGCACCAGCCCGACCAGCCCGTCGAGGCCCACGCGGCGCTTCGTGCCCGGAATGACGAACAGCCCTTCGAGCAGGGACTCCATCGCTTCGATACGCCGCCGCACCGAAGCCGGGTCGGTGCCGAGTCCGGGCATATCCCGCACCATCCGGGTCAACTGTTCCTGCGACAAGGCCATGCACTTTCTCCTTTCGCTTAATTGGTGCTGCGGAACAGGTGGTTCAATGGGTGGCGCGCGCGCGGCGACGGGGCGAAACCATTTAGGCGGGGCGCGGCCAGCGACCAGCGCAGCGGCTGGCCGAGCGGGATATATCCATTATGCGCCTGCATCAGCGCCAGCGCCTCGCGCATGATCGCCGACACTTCGGCCACAGTACGGGCATAGCGCATGCTCTTCAGTTGGGCGTCGGCCTGCGCACTGCAGTGGATTTTGCGCGCGCAGCCGATGCGGCCCATATACCAGAGGGCGCTGTCATAGGCAGCGACCTCGTCGATGAGGCTGAGCTCGGCCCGCTCGCCCGGCGCTACCTGCCGCGCGGCAAGGCCGATCGCCGCAAGGTCGCGCGCGACATGCGCGAAGAGCAGGCGCGACCCCGGCCCGGCAGGCAGTGCGATGCGGAGTGCTGGCGGATCGCCATTTTCGCTGCGCCATGTCGACACCGCGCTCCGGCCCAACGCCTGCCGCTCGAGTAGCGGGAGGCCGGCCCAGCGCGGCGCGAGTGGGGGTTCGGGCAGATCGAGCTGTACGGGCACTAGCCGATCGGTCGTCTGCCACCGGCCGAGCGGCAGCGTGGCGGCGATCTGATCGCGGTCGATGCTCATGGCGATGGCTTCGCGCACGGCGTCACTGTCGACGAGCCTGTTCCTGCCGGTGAAGGCGAGGCCGAACAGCCCCTGCACCGGGTCGATGCGCACCATATCCTTGTCGATGCCGGCCGGGATCAGCAGCGGCAGGTCCGAAAAGCGCCCGCCCAGCACGAGCGCCGACTTACCCTCGCGGAACCGTATGACGGCAAGCGCGGCGCTTTCCGCGCGCAGCAGGCGAATCTGATCGGCGGGGATGGCGGGGGCGCCTTCGTCGTCGTCGAAGCCTGGGGGCGGCTCGGTCGGTTCGAGTGCGAGCGCGTCGGCGCGACGGGTCGCCCGATAAGGGCCGGTGCCGCCGGCACGCGACAAAATCCCCATCTGCGGCTGAGCAAGCATTTGCAGGATGAGCGGCCGGGGCGCGCCCAGGCGCAGTTCGATCACTTCGCCGGTCATGGGCACGATCGACTGCACGGCATCCAGCGGCCCATGCGGGTCGAGCCGCTGCAACATGGCGATCCGGCTCTTGAGCAGGCGCGCGACATCGGTAGCGGTGACGCGCCGGCCATCGGGCCAGAACGCGCGGCGCAGACGGAAAATATAGGAGCGCCCGTCATCCTCGACGATCCAGCGCTGCGCCAGCGCCGGCAATATGTCCCCCGCCGCGTCGAAGGCGACCAGCCCCTGCGCGGTGGTTTCGAGCATCAGCTTGGCGCCGGGTCGCGGCAGGGCTGCCAACGGATTTGCAAGATCGCTGCCATCGCCGATCACGCTGACGGCGACCGGCCCGCTCTCCCCGTCCGAACAGGCAGAAATGGACGGGACAAGAGCGGCGCAAGCCAGTGCCAGGAAAGGGCGGAGCGGAAGCCGGTGAACCATGTCGGGGCCAGCCTAGCCTGTGCGACCCGCTTCGCCAACGCGCGATGCGGGGCGAGGGCGACCGCCGCCATGCGCGTCAGGCAAAAGAAAGGGCGGCGTCCTTCGCGAACGCCGCCCGATCTGTTTCATGTGCCCCGCTCAAGCAGCGGGGACAGCCATAATTACTTGAGTTCGACGGTCGCGCCGGCTTCTTCAAGCTGCTTCTTGACCTTCTCGGCCTCGTCCTTGCTGACGCCTTCCTTGACGGCCTTGGGCGCGCTTTCGACGAGCGACTTGGCTTCGGTGAGGCCGAGGCCGGTGATGGCGCGGACTTCCTTGATGACGTTGATCTTCTTGCC
>JBEVMZ010000232.1:0-4726 GCA_040508335.1 Sphingobium sp. | reverse complement strand
GGCATGATCGCGGTGTGTCTTGCCATCATCGCCACAATCTTCAAGACCGGCTATCGGCTGAAGAAATAAGGGGGAGGGGGCGTCGATCCGGCGTCCCGTCCTTCAGGCGACGGCGTTTTCCGGTTCCACGGCAAAGAGCGTCACGCCCTTATATTTCTCATCATTCTGATCGTAGAGGCCATGCATCGCCTCGAACGTCTCGTCGAGCAGTACGACGTCGTTCAACCCCGCAAGCTTGAAGGTGCCGAGCTTCAGTTCACGTGGCGGACGACCATCCCGATCGATCGTAACGGCGTCGATGAACATCTCGTCATGGCGGGTATAAAGGATATGCGGCGCCAGCTTGACGACCATCTTGTTATAGGTCGCGCTCAGGCATTTGTGCAGCGCAATGGCTTCGAAGAACATCGTCGGAGCGGTCATGATCACCGCTTAATGACCGATTCGCAGCTTGGCATCAATTGCTTTGTGCGCTGCACCATGGTCATTTTCCGCAACCAGGATCATTTTCGGGACGAGCCGCCGGCCGTCCTCGCCCTCAATGCTTCCGAAACGGGTGCAATGCGGCGACGATGACCCCGCCGATGACGAGGCCCACGACCGCGCCGCCAATCGCCGTCACGACCCAGTGCGCGACCGGCGCGATGGCGGGCATCGCGGCGCCCGCGCCCTGCGCCAGAGCATCGATCGCACCGGGGATCAGATCCAGATGAAACTCGTGCAGCCCATGGACGATCAACCCGCCGCCGACCCACAGCATCGCCGCCGTGCCCACGACGCTCAATATCCCCATGATCACCGGCATGGCACGCACCAACCCCCGGCCGATGACCCGCATCGCGGCGGAGGACCGCTTGGCCAGATGAAGGCCGATATCGTCCATCTTCACGATGAAGCCGACCGCGCCATAGACGCCCGCCGTGATGAGCAACGCCACGATCGCCAGCACCACCGCCTGCTCCCACAGCGGCTTGTCGGCCACCGTGCCAAGTGAAATCGCCATGATTTCGCCCGACAGGATGAAATCGGTGCGGATCGCGCCGGCGACCTTGCGATCTTCCAGTTCCTTGGAGGACAGCGTCGCAATCGCGTCGTCCACCACGTCGTGCCCGCCTTGTATCGCTTCCAGCAGCTTTTCGGCCGCCTCATAGCAAAGGAACGCGCCCCCCAGCATCAGCAGCGGCGGCAGCAGCCACGGCGCGAGCGCCGACAGCGCCAGCGCGGCGGGCAGCAGGAACAGCATCTTGTTGCGCAGCGAGCCCTTGGCGATCTTTGCGATGATCGGCAGTTCGCGATCCGGCGTCAGCCCGACGACATAGCGCGGCGTCACGGCTGCATCATCGATGACGACACCGGCAGCCTTCGTGCCCGCTCGCCCCGCAGCCGCGGCCACATCGTCGAGCGACGTGGCGGCTAGCCGCGCGATTCCGGCGACGTCATCGAGCAGCGCGATCAGACCCGAAGGCATGCGATATTCCCCCTATGATGCGGCAATGCCGCCCGCACAGACGCGGCCTGCCGCCATGATGATGTTTTGAAAGCCAAAGCAAGCCTTTACGCCCGTTCAGGCGCCGACATGTTGCTCGGGAACCAGCGTTCCGGGGGCGGCGATCACGCCGCCGCCCGAGCCAGCCTTAATAGTTGCCCGGCGGGTCGCTCGCCGGAAAGGATTCGTCGGCCTTCTCATCGACCGTATCCCAATCTTTTTCATCGATCCCGCGCTGTTCAGCGGGGCCCGCATCGCGCACCACGCCCGATGATCCCACCGGCCCACGATCGTCCGCTTGCACCTGGTTCCGCTGAAAATATTTCCAGGCATAAGCGCCAAGCCCGGTCAGCGCCGCCAGTTTCAACAATCCCCGCATACTCATTCTCCCTCGAAATTAATCGCTATGGACCCAACCGGCGCGATCCTGCGTATCGGCGTCCTGCGAGAGGGGCGTGTCGCCCTCCTCGTCGAAGCCGCCCGGCGTGTCGGCAGTCCCGGCCGACGCCGGCGCCACGACCCAGCGCTCGCGCAGTGCCGCGTCGATCATCGCGCGCCACGCATGTTCGTCGCCCGCCTCGCGCATCGGCGCATCCGGCTCCTTCAATATGGCCAGGATGCTTGCGGCATCCTCCATCCGTTCACGCCAGTTTTCCGGCTGACCCGCCGCCAGATGCCGGGCCAGCCGCTCGATCAGGCTGCGCTCGTCGGGTGATGATGCGGTGGGGCTGTTCTTCTCCATCGCCGACAAACGCACGCTTGGCTCCACCGTTCCGGTCGGCATGCGATCCCATGCAACTGCGGCGCGGCGTCGCCGTTAAGGGCGGGGAGGGGCATGACGGGAGAGGTCCGATGCCACAGGGTGACAAGAGCAGCTACACCGACAAACAAAAGCGCAAGGCCGCGCATATCGAGCAGGGCTATGAGGAACGCGGTCTGTCCGAAAAAGAAGCCGAACGCCGCGCCTGGGCGACGGTGAACAAGGAGTCGGGCGGCGGCAACAAGTCCGGCTCCGGTCGGGGCAAGCCGGAGAACCACGATGCTTCGCGCAAGGGCGGCAAAAAGGGTGGCGCCGCTTCTTCCCATCGCTCCGCCGCAGATCGTTCGGCAGCCGCGAAGAAGGGGTGGGAGACGCGGCGGAAGAAGAGCGGAAAGTAGCGCCGGCCCGATCCATAGTCGCGCATGTTCGTGGGTTCTGGCGCAGTGACACTTACAGGCGGCGAATGACCAATGCCGCGCCCGCTCGGCGCCGACGACGGAGGCACGCTGTAGCCGCCCCGAAAAAATCCTGTCGTATGACAAAAAAAGCCGCCCCTCGCAGGGCGGCTTTTCTTTCCACAAACCTCGTGAAAAAGATCAGGCCTGCTCGGCCGTCTCTTCTTCCGCGTCCGTGGCGATTTCGCCCGGTTCCGCGTTGGGGTCGTAATCCTCGGTGAAGCCCGCTTCGTCCTTTTCGAACAGTTCGGCCATCACGTCGACGCCCTGCGACTGCAGCTCGGCCTCTTCGGGCGAGCGGGCGACGTTCACCTTGATGGTGACCGCGACCTCGGGGTGCAGCGCGACCTTGACCTCGAACAGGCCAAGCGTCTTGATCGGGCGTTCCAGCACGACCATCGCCTTGGTGACGTTGGTGATGCCTTCGGCCTGCAGCGCGTCGATCACGTCGCGCACCGCGACCGAACCGTAAAGCTGGCCGGCGTTGGACGACTGACGGATGAGGACGATCTGCTTGCCGTCGACGCCCTTGGCGGCGTCCTGCGCATCGCTGCGGCGAGCAGCGTTGTCAGCCTCGATCTTCGCGCGATTGGCTTCGAAGACCTTCTTGTTCGCGGCGTTGGAACGCAGCGCCTTGCGGTTGGGCAGCAGGAAGTTACGCGCATAACCGTCCTTGACGGTGACGACGTCGCCGATCGCGCCCAGCTTCTCGATACGTTCGAGCAAAATGATTTGCATGGAGACTGCTCCCTTACTTCACGATGTAGGGCAGCAGGCCCAGATGACGGGCGCGCTTGATGGCCTGGGCCAGTTCGCGCTGCTTCTTGGCCGAAACGGCCGTGATGCGGCTGGGGACGATTTTGCCGCGCTCGGACACGAAGCCCTGGAGCAGACGGACGTCCTTATAATCGATCTTCGGCGCATCCTTGGCGGCGAAGGGGCAGCTCTTGCGGCGGCGGAAAAATGGGCGTGCCATGGGTCAGATCTCCTTATTCGCCAGCCGGGGCATCTTCGCGGTCGCGGCGCGGGCCACGATCGCCGCGATCACCACCACGGTCGCCACGGTCGCCGCGATCACCACGGTCGCCGCGCGGGCCACGATCGCCGCGTTCGCTGCGTTCCTGCTTGCGCATCATGACCGACTGACCGGCTTCCAGCTCATCGACCTTGATGGTCATGTAGCGGATGATGTCTTCGTTGATCTGCGTCTGGCGCTCCAGCTCTGCGACGACGCCGGCGGGCGCGTCGATGTTGAGCATCACATAATGCGCCTTGCGGTTCTTGGCGATCTTGTACGCCAGGCTGCGCAGGCCCCAGGTCTCGACCTTGGTCACCTTGCCAGCATTGTCTTCGACGATCTTGGTGGCGGTTTCCGCCAGTGCATCCACCTGCGCCTGTGCCAGATCCTGGCGCGCAAGGAACACATGCTCGTAAAGAGCCATGTCTTTTGCCTCATTGTTGGCCGATCGCTGACGAGCGCCCCATGCGCTTCGCCCCTCCGGCTGTCGTCTCATATTCCGCGCAGGCCGAGTCACCTCGGAGACGCGCGAAGCGGCGCCTATGGCCGATGACCGGGCAAAAGGCAAGCAGGACGCCGCGATGCCGCTTGCAGCGACGAAATCGCACCCTATGCAGACATGATCATCAAGAGGGGAAGTCCATGGCCGTCGCGATCGCCGCGCTTTCGCTGATCCTGCTGATGCTGGCGGCCTATCGGGGGATGAGCGTCATCATCATGGCCCCGCTGCTCGCCATGCTGGCCGTGTTCCTGACCGATCCGGCGGCGGTGCCGGCAGCCTTTTCCGGCCTGTTCATGGATCGGGTCGGCAGCTTCCTCAAGCTCTACTTCCCTGTCTTCCTGCTCGGTGCGCTGTTCGGCAAGCTGGTCGAGATGTCGGGCTTTTCCCGCGCCATCGTGTCGGCGGTGATCGGGGCGGTGGGCGCCGCGCGCGCCATTCCCGCGATCGTGCTGGTGACGGCGCTGCTCACCTATGGCGGCGTGTCGGTCTTCGTCGCGGTGTTCGC
>JBEVMZ010000211.1:0-3475 GCA_040508335.1 Sphingobium sp. | reverse complement strand
GTGCGCCTGTCCCAGCGCCGCGAGGGATCGACATGCGCGCGCAGGATCGCGGCGGCGGGCTCCGTCCGCGCGCGGGCAAGTGGTGGCAGGGTGAAGATGAAGGCGATGAGCAGGCCATAGGCGGCGCTGGTGGCGAGCGCGCCCGCGTGGACGCGGAAGGCGGGCTGGACGGGCAGAAGATCGCCCATCAGGCTGGTGAGCGCAAGCGGCAGCAAAGCACCGACGAGCAGGCCCGATAGAATGGCGGCAAGCACGACCGCGCCAATTTGAAGCAGATAGATACGCTCTATGTCCGACGCTCTCGCCCCCAATATCTTGAGCGTGGCGAGGCTGGCGCGCTTTTGTGCCAGATAGGAGGCGACGCCGTTCGACACGCCGATGCCCGCGATGACTAGCGCGGAAAGGCCGATCAGCGACAGGAACTGCCCCATATTCTCGATGAAGCGGTCGGTGCCGGGCGCGGCACGGTCGCGGTCCTTTAAGGTCCAGCCTTGCACCCCATATCGCTTCTCCAGTCCCTTGCGCAGCGCCTGGGCGTCGGCGCCCTCCGGCAAACGCACGCGATATTTGGCGGTATAGAGGCTGCCGGGCTGGATCAGGCCGGTGCGCGCCATGCCGTCGATCGAAACGAGCGCGACCGGGCCGAGCGTGAAGCCTTCGCCGACGCGGTCGGGCTCATCGGCGACGATGCCGCGCACGGTGAAGCTGGCATTGCCATATTTTAACGTATCGCCAGGCGTGAGGCGCAGCCGGTCGGCGAGCGCGCGGCTGACGAAGATGATGTCCGGGCCGGGCGGGGCATAGCGCCCCTGCTCGAGCGTCAGTGCGCCATAAAGCGGATAGGCGTTGTCGACGGCCTTGAGTTCGGTCAGCACAGGCGATTCGCCATCGCGCGAGGCCATGGCGCGCAGGCGCAGCGTGTCGCTGACCTGCCCGAGTTGCCCCAGTGCGGCGCGGCCTGTCGGGTCGATCTGCCGCTGGGTCATCGCGACCTCGATGTCCCCGCCCAATATCTGCTGGCCCCGCGCGCCGATCTCGCACGTGATGGCAGAGGTCAGGCTGCCGATGCCCGCCAACGTCATGACGCCCAGGAACAGGCAGAGGAAAAGGAGCCGCAGCCCCCGGAACCCCGCGTGCAGGTCGCGGCGCGCAATGCGCCAGCTAGGCGCCCAGGGCAGGACCTTCATGCGGCGATGGTTTCGCGGGGTTGGATCAGGCCGTCGCGCATCTCGACGATACGGTCACAGCGGCGGGCCAAGGCGGGGTCATGGGTGATGAGCAGCAAGGTCGCGCCGCTTGCCTGCTGCCGGGTGAAGAGCAGGTCGGCGATGCTCGCGCCCGTTGTCTGATCGAGATTGCCGGTGGGTTCGTCGGCGAAGAGGATGGCGGGATCGGGGGCCATGGCGCGGGCGATGGCAACGCGCTGCTGCTCGCCGCCCGACAGTTGCGCGGGATAATGGGTGAGGCGATGGGCGAGACCCACGGCCTCCAGTTCCGCCGCCGCCCGCGCGAACGCATCGGCGCGGCCGGCCAGTTCCAGCGGCACGGCGACATTCTCCAGCGCCGTCATGGTGGGCAGGAGGTGGAAGGATTGCAGAATGATACCGATCCGCCCGCGCCGCGCGACCGCCAGCGCATCTTCGCCAAGCGCGCCGAAATCGACGCCGGCGACCTGCACCGATCCCCCGCTCGCACGTTCGAGGCCTGACAGCACCGCCATCAGCGAGGATTTGCCCGATCCCGACGCGCCCAGCACGCCAAGACTCTCGCCCCGCGCGATGTCGAGGTCGACGCCCTTCAATATTGGCACCTGTCCCAGCGAAAGGGTGACATCGCGCGCGCGGATGACGATATGGTCTTGGCGGTCGGTGGGCATGAAGAAAGGAACGTCCTTGGGCAAACGATGGATGCGATATGGGGCCTGCGTGGCGCTTGTCCAACTGGCGATCGGCTGTTCGCCCTCCGGCTCCGATAACGGCACCGCACGGCAGGACAATATGGCCGCGTCGGCACCCCCTTCCAGGCCCGCGCCGCAGGGCGACGAGAAGCTGGTCGTAGCGCTGGGCGACAGCCTCTATGCCGGATATCAGCTTGGCGCTGCGCAAGGGTTCGCGCCGGTGCTCGAAAAGGCTCTTGCCGCGCAGGGGATCAAGGCGCGGGTCGTCAATGCCGGCGTTTCCGGCGACACCAGCGCGGCGGGACTCGCGCGATTCGACTTCACGATGGAGGGTCTGCCCCGAACGCCCGATCTGGTGATCGTCGGCTTTGGCGGCAACGACATGTTGCGCGGGCTCGATCCCCGGGAAACGCGCGCGAACCTGAACGCGATGCTGTTGCGGCTGAAAGGGCGCGCTGTCCCGGCAATGCTGACCGGCATGCTCGCCTCACCCAATATGGGGGCGGATTATGCGGCGAAGTTCAACGCCATCTATCCCGATCTCAGCAAACTTTATGGCGCGCCGCTCTATCCCTTCTTCCTCGACGGGGTGCTTGGGGAGAAAGCGCTGTTGCTGCCCGACGGCATCCATCCCAATGCGAAGGGTGTAGAACGGATCACCGCCAAGGTGGCGCCGATAGTCGCGGCACGGCTGAAAGAGGCTGATTGAGCCGCGATCGCCGGCGGCGCGAAGGGGCGCGCACAGGCTGATTCTTTTGGTCGTACAGAGGCGCGGAGGACGCGGAGGCTTTTTGAGGGTCGCTGCGCGCTGGCCCCTGCCCGCGTGCGTGCATGGCAGTCGGAACGTACACCGGCGCAGGGCCGCCGTGACGGGTGCCCGCCCTTATTTGCGCCTTTGCGCGAACGAAAAAAGGGCGCCCTTTGGAGGCGCCCTCTATCGAAAACCATGCAGGACGGCTTATTTCTTGAGCGTGAGCCCACCGAAACGCTTGTTGAAGCGTGCGACCTGGCCACCGGTATCCAACTGACGGTTGCCGCCGGTCCAGGCAGGATGCGACTTCGGATCAATGTCGAGCGCCAGCGTGTCGCCTTCCTTGCCCCAGGTGGAGCGGGTCTGGAAGGTGGTGCCGTCGGTCATCTGGACGGTGATCAGGTGATAATCGGGGTGGGTATTTGCCTTCATGGGGCCTGGCTCCGAAATAGGCCGGTTCCGACCGGCTCAAGGATGCGGTAATTCGCGTGAAGGCGCGCGGTTACACGCCTGCGCCGCGCAAAGCAAGGGGATGCGGGACAAACGCCCGCATCCTGCCCTCAATCCTTGGGCGGGTCGGCGATCATCGCGACGAAGGCGGCCTCGGCGCACAGCTTGCCGTCGACCTTCGCCTCGCCGGTGAATTTGCAGACCGGCCCGCGGATCTGGACGAGTTTGACGTGCAGATCGAGCAGACAGCCCGGTTCGACCGGGTTGCGGAACTTGGCGCCGTCGATCGACATGAAATAGACCAGCTTGCCCGACCCGCGCAGGTCGAGCGTTTCCACGGTCAATATGCCCGCCGCCTGCGCCATCGCCTCGATGAT
>JBEVMZ010000209.1:0-4810 GCA_040508335.1 Sphingobium sp. | reverse complement strand
GCGCGGGATGGAGCAGCCCGGTAGCTCGTCAGGCTCATAACCTGAAGGTCGCAGGTTCAAATCCTGCTCCCGCAACCAACAATATCACACCACATATAACCCCCAGCCAAAACGCTGGGGGTTCGTCGTTTCTATAGCATTGCCGGTTCTACTCGAGGTTCGAAGCCAAAAGGCGAAAGCGCGTGGCATCCCGAGAAAGGGCTAAAGCGCAATCATCGCGAGCTGACGGCCATAGTCTTGCTCACCCCGATGACAGGTGCGACGGTAACTGAAAAAGCGATCGGGCTGGCTGTAAGTGTCCTCACCCAGTATTGCGACCGTTCTGACGCCCGAGCGCGTCACCCGGTCGGCGACATAGGCGGCGATGTCGAAATGCCCGTGACCGCGCTTCGCGCCGGTCGCGAAGAATTTTTCGTTGTCAGCGTCGATCGCCGTGAAGCGAGCAATGAAATCATTACCCACCTCGTACGAGGCGCGGCCGATGCAAGGGCCGAGCGCGCAGCCGATCCGACTGATATCCGCGCCCAAAGACAGCATCGCGGCGACAATATTGTCCGTGACGCCGGCCAGTGCCCCAGCCCAGCCGGCATGGCAGGCGCCGATCACGCCGGCCTCCGGGTCGGCGAACAGCACGGGCACGCAGTCGGCTGTCAAAATCCCAAGAACAAGGCCCGGCCGATCGGTCACCATGCCGTCGGCCGCAGGTCGATCGGCTTCATCGATAGGTTTCGTGACCATGACGATGTCAGCGGAGTGCACTTGCCTCGTCGTCACCAGCGCGCTTCCTGGCACCAGCGCGTCGCGGGCAAGATCGCGATTGCGACGAACTGCCTGCACGTCGTCGCCCGAGCCGAGGCCGACGTTGAGTCCTGCGTAAATGCCTGTCGACACGCCGCCGCGGCGTCCGGCAAAGCCGTGCCGCACGCCCTCGAGCGCGGGGCTGCGCAATAGCTCGATCGTCATCCATGTCTCCTGCGAACGGCAAAGAGCGCGCAACATACTTGCGCGCGGCTGATTAGGCGATAGTCTCGCGCCCATGACGGCGATCGTGCGGATGCGCAGCGCCGATAACAAGATAAAGATAAAGGGTTTTTGATCCATGATCTTCGCGCGCATTAAGCCGCTGGACGCCATATTGGCGACCGCCCAAAAGAAAGCGTTGCACCGAACTCTTGGCCCCATCCAGCTGACGTTGCTCGGTGTCGGGGCGATCATCGGTACGGGCATCTTTGTCCTGACGGCGGCCGCCGCGCAAAAAGCTGGCCCCGGCATGATGTGGAGCTTCATCATCGCAGGCGCGGTCTGCGCCTTCGCCGCGCTTTGCTATTCCGAACTGGCATCGATGGTGCCGGTGTCCGGCTCGGCTTACACCTATACCTATGCCGTTGTCGGCGAACTGCTCGCCTGGATGGTGGGGTGGGCACTGATCCTCGAATATGCCGTGGCCGCTTCCGCCGTATCGGTGGGATGGTCGGGCTATTTCATGGGGCTGATGAAAAGCGTCACCGGGCTCGAACTCCCTCAAGCATTGTCTGCGGGACCGGTGTGGACGATGAACGGCCTCGTGCCCCATGCAGATTTTACCCATGGCGTGATCAACATTCCGGCAATCGTCGTCGCTCTTGCGGTAACCGCCCTGCTCATCGTCGGCACGACCGAAAGCGCGCGCGTCAATGCAGTGCTTGTCGCCATCAAGGTGGCGGCGCTCACCGCCTTTATCGCGCTGACCCTGCCGGTACTCGACACCGGCAATTTTTCGCCCTTCGCGCCCAATGGCTGGTTCGGGCCAGAGGGGACAAGCGGCCTCGGCATCGTCGGAGCGGCGGCCTCCATCTTCTTCGCCTATGTCGGCTTCGACGCGGTCTCCACCGCTGCGGAGGAAACCAAGAACCCGCAGCGCAACGTCCCGATCGGTCTGATCGGCAGCCTTGCGATCTGCACGATCTTCTATCTCTTCGTCTCGGCGGGCGCGGTCGGGGCCATCGGTGCGCAGCCGGTGCTGGGACCTGACGGGTCGGTCGTGGCGCCGGGCAGCGCAGGATTCGCGCAAGCGTGCGCCACTGCCGCCCATGCCGGTGACCTCGTCTGTTCCAACGAGGCGCTTGCGCATGTGCTGCGCGCGATTAACTGGACCGTCGTGGGCAATGCGCTGGGCCTTGCCGCCAATCTCGCTCTACCGTCGGTCATCCTCATGATGATGTTCGGCCAGACGCGCATCTTTTTCGTGATGGCGCGCGACGGACTGCTGCCTGAAAAACTCGCCACCATCCATCCGCGCTTCAAGACGCCGCACATCGTCACCATGGTGACGGGCGTCTTCGTCGCGATCGGCGCGGCGCTGCTGCCGGTTGGGCAGCTTGCCGATATTTCCAATTCGGGAACGCTCTTCGCCTTCTTCATGGTGTCGATCGCGGTACTGGTGTTGCGCGTGCGTGAGCCTGACCGGCCCCGTCCGTTCCGTACGCCCTTCGTCTGGCTCTTCGCGCCATTGGCGACGGTGGGCTGTGTCGGCCTGTTCTTCAACCTGCCGCTTGATGCGCAGCTCGTGCTGCCCATCTGGGGCGGGCTGGGGCTGGGTCTCTATTTTCTCTATGGCTATCGCACCAGCCATGTCGGGCGGGGCATATTCGACGTCCCCGAGGTCGATCCGGCCGCGCCGCCGCAGCCGGTCCCGCCCGTACCGGGTAGCTGAGGGCAGGGCCCATCGGGACAAGGCCGTCGTGCCCTCCCCGATGGGTCCTGGCCAGAAACGAACCGCTAAGGTTGGACCTTGCGCAGCGCGTCATGGTGCGGACGCGTAAAGAGTCGGCCGCGCTCCGCCCAGAGCACCACCAGCAGCGCGACGCCGCCGAAGCATAGTTGGCCATAGACGAGGGGGAGGGTGGTGCCATTGAATGCCGCCCCCACCATCGCGCCGAGCAGGCTGGATAGCAGCGTCGTCAGGAACGCCTGGAAAGACGAGGCGATGCCCGCTCCCCTGGCGAAGGGCTCCATCGATATCGAGCTGAAATTGGCGCCTGTAAAGGCCGTCGCCAGCATCGTTATCGATTGTAGGACCATGAAGGTCGCCAGGCTCTCCGCCCCCGCCCAGATCACGCCGAGATGGACGATCGAGATCAGCACCACCCCGATCAGCGCGCCCTGGCTCAACCGGCGGGCGCCGAAGCGGGAGACGAGCCGGCTGTTGATGAGGCCGCCCACCCCCATGCTGCCCGCCATGACGGCAAAGGCGATGGCGAACATCCGTGCCGCGTCGAATATGTCGAAGATGATCTGCTGGACCGAAACGATGAAGGCGACGAGACAACCCATCATCACGCCGCTCGCGACCATATAGCCGATCGTCGTGCGCGTGGTGACGATCTGGCGAACCATGCGGCCGATCGCCGGCGCGCTGATCGGAAGGCGATTTTCCCGATCGAGCGTTTCGGGCAGCCGCAATGTCATCCAGAGGATGACACCCGTGGCCAGTATCGCGAGTATCCAGAAGATCCACCGCCATGGCGCGATGAGCAGGACGGCTTGACCGAAGCTGGGCGCCAGCACCGGAACGACCATGAACACGGTGAAGATCAGCGACATGACGCGCGCCATCGCATCGCCGTGAAACCGGTCGCGCACGATGCTGACCACGACCACCCGGCTGGCCCCGGCAAAGAAGCCCGCCAGTCCGCGTGCCACGAGCAGCCAGGCAAAGCTTGCCGCACTCGCGCAGGCGATGGTCGCGGCGACGAACAGCGCCAGCGACCAGCCAAGCACCTGTTTGCGTCCATAGCGGTCCGACAGGACGCCGAAGAGCAACGCTCCGACGCCAAGGCCCATAAAATAGACACTGATGATAAGCTGACGATCATTGGCGTGCGGGATCGCCAGATCCTGCGCGATCTGCGGAAAAGCAGGCAGCATGGGGTCGATGGAAAGCGCGTTCATCGACATGAGCGCGGCGCACAACAGGACGAATTCCGTGAAGTGAATATCCCGCGTCGCGCGAGGCAGTGGAGTTTGGAGGGTGCTCATGGCGCACCGTTGACCAGAAAAGCGGTTCGCACGCCAGTCCTGTTTCAAAACCTTATAGCGATGACGCGTCCGCATATTAACCAGCTTTCCGCCCAGTCGCGGGGGATCGGTCTCGATTGAGGCCATTCCGCGTTAACCATTTTTTAGCGTGCGCCGGTGCAGTCTGATTCTGTCGAATGCCATAAACAGGGGTGTGTCATGGCGAGTGGCGGTAAAAATGCACAATTTCTGATCGAAGCCCGACTCGCGCGTGCTACGGGGGGGTCGGTCGACGACTGCTTCAACCTTGGCGTCGCCTATAGCTGCGGTGAGGGCGAAGTCGGCATCGACTTGGTCGAGGCGCATAAATGGTTCAACATCGCGGCGCTGGGCGGCAACGAACGGGGGCAGGCGATGCGCGCCGAGATCGCCGAGGAAATGACCGCGCGCGAGATTGCGGAGGCGCAGCGTCAGGCGCGGGCCTGGATCGCACATTCTCGGCCACGCGCGGCCTGATAATTTCGTCGCGGCGGACGATGATCCTTCCGGCGCGATGTCCGGACGCGGCAGTTTGTCCTGCTGCTTGGAAGTCGCTCTAGCCGCCCTTGCGGAAAGGCGCATGCTCCGTCAGCCAAAGGCGGTCGTCGCGTACGCTCTCCCGCTCCGCATCCACAAAAGCGGTGACGGCGCGGCGAAAAGCGGGGTCGGGGATGAAGTGGGCTGAAAAGGTCGGCTGCGGCGTGTAGCCGCGCGCTAGCTTGTGGCTGCCCTGCGCACCGGCCTCCACCCGCGACAGGCCACGCGCGATTGCGAC
>JBEVMZ010000158.1:0-6285 GCA_040508335.1 Sphingobium sp. | reverse complement strand
CGCGCCTTCGCGAAACAGCAGGGCGCCCTGCCCGAGATAGTTGAGCATCAATGCGGGAAGAACGAACGCCAGCCAGGACACGCGGATCGGCGAACGGCCAAAATGCCCCATGTCGGCGTAAAGCGCCTCCGCGCCCGTCACCGCCAGCACGACCGCACCCAGCGCCAGGAACGCTGGCAGCGGATCGGTGATGAAGAACATCGCCGCCCAATAGGGGTTGAAAGCGTAAAGGATGCCCGGCGTCTGGACGATGCTGACGACGCCTAGCGCCGCTATCGTGAAGAAGTAGAGGAGCATGATCGGCCCGAAAAAGGCCGCCACGCGATTCGTGCCCAGCCCTTGTATCCAGAACAGGCCAAGCAGGATGACGACCGCGACGGGCAGGATCGCGGGTGACAGCGCGTGATTATAGATCGCCAGCCCCTCGACAGCCGAGAGAACCGACACGGCGGGCGTGATCATCGAGTCGCCGTAAAACAGCGCGGTGGCGAACACGCCCAGCAGCACGATGCCGCGCGACCAACGCTGCGTCTTGGTCTGCCCGTTGATAAGCGCCAGCAGTGCGAGGCTGCCACCCTCGCCTTTATTATCGGCGCGCATGATGATGCTGACATATTTGAGCGTCACGACCAGCATCATCGACCAGAACATCAGGCTGATGACGCCCAATATATGGTCCGCGTCGAGTTCGAGCGGGTGATGACCGGCAAAGGTTTCGCGAAAGGCGTAAAGCGGACTGGTGCCGATATCGCCGAACACGATGCCGATCGCGCCGACCACGAGCTTGAAGGTCGCCTTTTGCCGGGCGTGGCCGTGGCCGTCATCCTCCTCCTCTGCCGTCGCGCCGGCGACGGAGGGAACGTGGTCAGCCATGAAGAAAATGCCGGAAGGTCATGCTGGTAGATACCTGCGGATGGCGTTGCGAGCGCCTGGAACCGTGCAACGCGGCGCGCACTATCATGGCTTCATACGCCGTGCAATGCGTCGTCCGGCGCGATCACGGCTTCGCTGCGGTGGAAGGGGACTGCATCCGGTCGATACGCGCGACACTGGCCCTCAGTTCCGTCCTGAGCGGCGCGTTTGGCGGTAGGCTGTCGGCGAGCGATACCCACAGTTCACGCGCCTTGCGCAATTCACCGGCACGCGCTGCCGACAGCCCGTAGAAGAAGCGGGGCGCCGGTCCTGCAGGATCGAGCGCCATGGCGCGGCGATAGGCAAAATCGGCTGATGGCGACAAGACGCCATCGCCATGGGCGACTAGCGCATTGCCGAGGCCAACCCAGAGATTGGCGTCGTCCGGCGTCGCGCGCAAACCGGCGACCAAAACATTGGCCGCCTCCTGCCTATGCCCCCTGCGGCCATAGGCGTCGGACATCACCAGCCACTGGCCTGCCGGACCATAGCGCTCGCCCAGACTGCGGCGCTGTTCGGCCAGCTTCTCGTCGAAGGGCGCATTCGTCTCCACACCCGAGCGCGGGACGCCGGGCAGTTCGGGATTGCCCTGCCAGGCATAGCCAGCAAGACCGAACAGAAGCGCAGCAGCGATCACCTCCCATGCCATGCGCGGCACCCGCGCGAGCAGCAGCGCGGCCACCACCGCAAGCACAAGACCGATGGCGATTACCCAGCCCATCAGCGCCTCCGCCCGATGCGTCGCCGCAATAGTAGAGCGCCGCCGATCAGCAGCAGGACCGGAGCAGCCCAGAGCGGCCAGAGGATCGGCGAGGCGGTCGGTTCATAACTGACCCAGTCACCATAGCGGCTGATCAGCCAGGCGCGAATGGCATCGGGCTTCTCACCAGCAACGATACGGCGGCGGATTTCCGAGCGCATGTCACCCGCCATGCTCGCATTGCTGTCGGCAACCGACTGGCTCTGACAGGTGAGGCAGCGGATCGTTTCCATGAGCGCCCTCGCCCGCTTTTCCTGCGCCGGGTCGGGCAATTGCCGGTCGGCCCAGGGCGCTGGCGGCAACTGGGTCTGCGCGGCGACGGGCGCCGCGATGAGGCATGGGAGCGCGAGCCATATCCTCATCGCGCCGCCTCCAGCCGCTGGAGCATTTTCGGTACATCGTCGGCGCGTATGTCACCGATATGCTGATGGGCGATCCGGCCGCGCGCATCGATCACGAACGTTTCCGGCACGCCCGAAGAGCCCAACGCCATTTGCACGGTGCTGCGCGCGTCGAGCCCGATGCGGGTATAGGGATTGCCATGTTTGTTGAGGAATGCATCGACATCCGCACGCGCGTCGCGGATCGCTATGCCGTCAATCTCGACGCCCGCGCGGCGCAATGCCATGAGCTGCGGCGCTTCGGCGGCGCAGGGCAGGCACCAGCTGGCGAAGATATTGACGAGGCGCGGCTTGCCATGCGCCATGTCGGTGGATCGCAGCGCCGGCCGGTCGCTGGCAGCGGCAGGAAGGTCGAAGGCGGGCAGCGGCTGGCCGACTAAGCGGGATTCGATGACATGATCGTCCGGGCTCGCCAGTCGCCCGGCGAGGAGCAGGAGCACCGCGACGAACGCCGCCAGTGGCACCCAAAGAAGCAGCGAGCGCTTCATGCCTCCGCCCTGCGCCATTTATGCCGCCAGCCACGCCGCTCGCGCCCGATCAGCGCCAAAACGCCGCCAAGCGCGATCATGATGCCGCCCAGCCAGATCAGCGTGACGAACGGCTTCCACCAGATCCGCAGTTGCCAACGGCCGGCGTCTGCCTCCTGCCCCAGCACGACATAGAGCTGCCCGTTCCAGCGCGTGAGCAAAGCGGCTTCGCTTGTCGCCGTCGGCGGCAGGGTGAAGAAGCGCGATTGCGGGCGGATCATGACCGCGCCGCCGCCCCGGCTGGCGCGAATGTCCGCCTGAAGCGCGGTCCAGTTGTCACCGGCGATCGGCGCGATCCTCTCGAAGACGAGCGTCCAGCCGGCCGTCCGGATCGACTCGCCGGGCCGCGCGGCGACGAGCTTTTCGACGGTGAAGGCCGAATCGCACGCCATGCCCGCCAGGCTGACGGCGCAGCCCAGATGCGCGATCACCATGCCCCAGGTGAAGAGCGGCGTGCGCAACAGCTTGCGCTTCCAGAGCGGCGCGAGGCTGGCGACTCCAACGGGGATCGCGATCGCGAGGCCGAGCAGCGGCAGCACGCCGATCGTTCCTGCCCCGATCGCGATCAATGCGATCAGCGAGAGAGCAAGCAACAGCGCCGGCACCGCAATGCGTTTCCCCAAAGCCGCTAGATTGTCGTGCCGCCAACGCAGCAACGGCCCGACCGCCATCAACAGCATGAGCGTGAGCGCGATCGGCCCGGCGATCCGGTCGAAATAGGGCGCGCCTACCGAAACCTTGTGCCCGAACGCTTCGGTCATCAGCGGATAGAGCGTGCCGATCAGCACGATGCCCAGGACGACGCACAGCAGCAGGTTGTTCATCACCAGCGCCGATTCGCGGCTGACCGGACGGAAGGGCGCGCCTTCGCGCACCGCACCGACCCGCCAGCCGAACAGCGCCAGTGCGCCGCCGATATAAAGGGCAAGCAGAGCGAGAATGAAACTGCCGCGCTCCGGATCGACGGCGAAAGCGTGGACGCTCGTCAAAATGCCCGACCGCACAAGGAAGGTGCCGACCATCGACATGGAAAAGGCGATCACCGCCAGCATCACCGTCCAGGCGCGCAGCGAATCGCGCGTCGCCAGCACCGTCACGCTGTGCAGGAGCGCGGTCGCGGCGAGCCATGGCATCAGCGAGGCGTTCTCGACCGGGTCCCAGAACCACCAGCCGCCCCAGCCCAGCTCATAATAGGCCCAATAGCTGCCCGCCGTGATGCCGAGCGTCAGCAGCACCCACGCCGCCAGCACCCATGGCCGCATCGCCCGCGCGAACGCCGCATCCACCCGGCGCGTCAGCAGCGCCCCGATGGCGAAGGAAAAGGCGACGGAAAGCCCGACATAGCCAAGATAAAGCGTCGGCGGATGGAAGGCGAGGCCGGGGTCCTGCAACAGCGGATTAAGGCCCTGCCCATTCGTCGGCGCCGGATCGATGCGCGCGAACGGATTGGAGGAAAAGAGCAGGAAGGCGTAAAAGCCCAGGCTGATCGCCGCCTGTCCACCCAGCGTCGCCATATGGGTGTCGCGCCGCAAGGCCCGCTCGAACAGCGCGACCGCTGCGCCGGCCATACCCATGACCGTGACCCATAGCAGCATCGAGCCTTCATGATTGCCCCAGGCTCCAGCGAATTTATAGAGCCAGGGCTTGGCTGAATGGCTGTTGCTCGCGACCAGCAGCATCGACATGTCCGAGCGCAGGAAAAGAGCGACCAGCGCGCAGAAGGAGATGGCCGTGAGCACACCCTGCGTCACCGCAACCGGCCTTGCAGTGCCCAGCAATTCGTCCTTGCCACCCCACAGGCCCATGGTCGTCAGCGCCAACTGCAACAGCGCGAGCGCCGCGGCGAGCCACAGCGCGATGAGGCCGGCCTCGGCGATCATGCGGGCATGCTCACGACGCGACCTTCATCTCGCGCGTAGTCTCGTCATAGTCCAGCCCCTCAAGCTCGCGCGGCATGTAGCGCTCATCATGCTTGGCCAGAATGTTGGTCGCGATAAAGGTGCCGCCATTATCGAACGATCCTTCGGCGACGACGCCCGACCCTTCGCGGAACAGGTCGGGGGTAATGCCCTTGAATGACGCGGGCACGCTCGCCTTGCCGTCGGTCACGTCGAAGCGGATGGTGACGCCGTCGGCCGCGCGCTTGAGCGACCCCTTGACCACCATGCCACCTAAGCGAATCGCCCGGCCCGGCTCGACGGGCCGCGCGCGCGCATCGGCGGGCGTGTAAAAGAACGCAGCTTCGTCGCGCAGCGCCGACGCCGCGAGCAGCCCCGCGCCGATGAGCGCGGCCAGGGCGAGCAGCCCCAGCATCAATCGTTGATGTTTCGCCTTCATGCGCGCTTCGACAGCCCTTCCGCCTGCGCTTCGGCGCGGCGCATCGCGCGCCATGCGGCGAAGGCGACGCCGCCCGTGCCGACAAAGGTCACGGCATAGGCCGCGACGATGAAGGTCCACGCCTGCATGGCCTTACCCCCGCGCCAAGCGCTGCATCCGCGCCTCGACCTTGTTGCGGGCGAGAATGGCACGCATGCGCATCAGGACGATGGCACCGAACAGCAGCGAAGAGCCGAGCAGCGTCGGCCCAAGCGGCCAGAGGATCGCGGTGTCGATGCTGGAGCCGCGCAGCGTGATGCTCGGCCCCTGGTGCAGGCTGTTCCACCACACGACCGAGCGGTTGATGATCGGGATATTGACCGCGCCGATGAGGCCGAAGATCGCGGTCACTTGACTGACGCCGCCGCCCTGCTGCCCCTGTCGCGCGCTCGCATTGCCGAGCGCGATATAGCCGAGATAGAGGAACAGAAGGACGAGCATCGACGTCATACGCCCGTCCCACTGCCAATAGGTGCCCCAGGTGGGGCGGCCCCACAGCGACCCGGTGATAAGGCACAGCGCGGTGAAGAGCGCGCCCGGCACGGCGATGGCGCGGCCCGCGACTCCGGCGAGCGGGTGACGCCAGACAAGCTGCATCAGCGCGGCGATCGCGATCCCGCTCCACCCCGCCATGCCGAGCCAGGCGGCGGGCACGTGGATGTAGAGGATGCGCACCGTCTCCCCCTGAAGATAGTCGGCGGGCGTCACGAACAGCCCGCATCCCGCGCCGATCAGCAGCAGGCCAAGTCCGGGCCAGAACAGCCAGCCGGTGAGAGGCCGGGCGATCGACAGGAAGCGCGCGGGGTTGGCGAAACGATGCATTGCGGGAGGCTCTTTAACCGCCCCCGCGCGGCAAGGCCAGCGCGGCTTTTGCCCGGCCTGCCCGATGCTTAGCGCTTTTTTGTTGCAGGCAGGCGACAAAGCGGACCCGAATGCCTATATGCGCGCCGGATAGCTCCTTCCATAAGCCAAGACCGGGACGCGCGCGAGCCATGTTGACCACCCATCCTTTCGACGACGACAAGCTGCGCGAAGAATGCGGCGTTTTTGGCGTATCCGGGACGGATTCGGCCTCCGCCATGGTCGCGCTCGGCCTCCACGCACTGCAGCATCGGGGCCAGGAAGCTGCCGGCATCACCAGCTGGGACGGCCATGATTTCCACACCCACCGGGCAATGGGCCATGTCGCGGGCAATTTCGACCGGGACGAGGTGATCCGCTCGCTGCCTGGCAACGTCGCCTGCGGCCATGTGCGCTATTCGACCACCGGCGAAACGTCGCTGCGCAACGTCCAGCCGCTCTACGCCGA